>JBIJCW010000092.1:0-8657 GCA_044344495.1 Kiritimatiellia bacterium
GCATCCTGGTTGGAGGCATCTGCTGCACGGCGAACGAGATCCTCATGCGGCAGGGCGCTCCGGTTGTAGGAAACTTCCTGCACCAGGAACTGGCCCTGGCGACCGGGGCTGTGGACGTGATGCTCGTTGACGTGCAATGCATCATGCCGGCCCTGGTTGAACATGCCCAAAAGTTCCACACCAAGGTGGTCACCACCAGCAAGAAGGCGCGCATTCCCGGCGCCCAGCATATTGCATTTGATGAGGAGCACGCCTACGACATTGCCAAGCAGATCGTCCGGACGGCGGTGGAGAACTATCCCAACCGTCGTGTCGTGGACATCCCGGCTGGGAAGACCGACTTGGTCGCAGGGTTCACGGTGCAGAACACGTTCCGGCACCTTGGCGGGCGGTACCGAGCCACTTTCAGGCCGTTGAACGACGGCATTATCTCGGGACGCCTGCGGGGGGTTGCGGCCGTGATCGGTTGCAACACGGTCCTGAAGACTCAGGACGACAGCCACATCAAAATGGTCAAGGAACTGATCGCAAACGATGTCCTCGTGGTGATGACGGGGTGTGCGGCGACCGCCTGTGCCAAGGTGGGGCTGCTCCAGCCCGAGGCCGCGGCCAAGTGGGCTGGCGCCGGCCTGCGGGAAATCTGTGAAGCCGTGGGGATCCCGCCGGTGTTGCATCTGGGGTCTTGTGTGGACAACAGTCGCATTCTGGTCGCGCTCTGCGAGATGATCAATGAGGGTGGACTCGGCGACAAACTCTCCGACCTGCCGATTGCCGGCGCGGCGCCCGAGGCCATGTGCGAGAAGGCGATTGCCATCGGGTTCTACTGCGTCGCCTCCGGCGCGTACGTGAACTACAGTCCGGCCATGCGGGTTCTGGGAAGTGCCGTGCTGACCAAGTTTTTAACCGAGGATATCGAGCAGTTGGTCGGCGGCAAGTTCAGTTTCGAAAGCGACCCCGTCAAGGCGGCTCAGTTGATGATGGCCCACATGGACAAGAAGCGGGTGGCCCTGAAGTTGCGGCCGCTGATGTACGGCAAGAGTTTTCTGGCGGAAGGCGAAGCGGCTGTTGCGGCCGACGCGGGGGTGCCGACGCCCATCCGGGGTGATGGACCCGTATCGGGAATCAGAAAAGGGTGCAGTGGGCATGCCATTGCGGTTGACGGCGTTCCTCGCGAAAGCGCCTGTTCAGGTTGTGACCAGTGATTTAAGGAGAGAACATACCATGTCAAAACTTATCGCCAGTGCCGCCATTCGCGGGGCCCATAACATCTACGGCCAAGCCGAGGCTTTCTTTGAGAAAGCGAGACAGGAGAAGAGCGAGCAAACGCCGGTCGGGTTTCCCGACACGGCCTATTATCTGCCGATGGCGCATGCACTGATGGGGCTCAACATCGAGAACGTGGGCCAGTTGCGGGCCGTGCTGGATCACGCCAAGGAACTGCTGGGACCGGAACCCCGTGAGGACCTGTGGTTCCCTTATCTGGGGACGGCACTGGACGCGGGCATAGCGACGCTTCTGTGCGAGGAAATCATCATGGTTCTTCGTTACCTGTATGCCCAGGAACCGCAATCGGATTGCAACGGGTTCTTCACGGATACAATTCTGCGCACACTGGGCATTCAACTTGTGGACGGACGTATGCCGGGATTTGCGGCCATTCTGGGTGCGGCGCCGGACAGCAAAACCGCAGTCAAAATCGTCCGTGAGTTCCAAAAGCGCAGTATCATGGTGTTCGTCGGCTCCTCGTCCGGCGGCGTGAGCATTATTGACCAACTGGCCCAGGAGAAGGTGCAGATGGGTTGGGATTCCTACATCGTACCCTACGGGCGCGATACCCTGAGCGCCATCTATCCCCTGAGTTGGGCCATTCGCGGCGCGCTGACGTTCGGAGGGTTGAAAGCCGGACAGGCCCGCAAGTGTTTGGAATACTGCAAGAACCGCGTGTTTGCGTTCGGCGTGACGCTAGGCGAAGTGGATGACCTGAAGTACGCGACGGGGGCCGGTGCGATCAACATGGGATTTCCGATCATTGCCGACACGGACATACCGGAGATTCTGCCCACCGGCATTTGCACCTACGAGCATGTGGTCCGCGAACTGAACCACGAACGCCTGGTGCCCCGCTGCATCGAAGTGCGTGGCGTCAAGGTTTCCGTCGCTCAAATCGACATTCCGGTCTCCTATTCCGCCGCGTTCGAGGGTGAGCGTGTGCGGCGGGAGGACACGCAGGTCGAGTTCGGTGGAAAGTACTCAACCGCCTTCGAATTTGTGCATATGCGGGAAATGGACGCCATTGAGGATGGGCGGATTGAACTGATAGGTCCGGATATCGAGACCGCCAAGCTCGGGGGCGCCATGCCGTTGGGCATCAAGGTGGAAATCGCGGGGCGCGCGATGCATTCCGATTTCGAGCCGCTGATTGAGCGCAAGGTGCATGACTTCCTGAACTACGCGATGGGCATCTTCCACATGAGCCAGCGGGACATCATCTGGGTGCGCATCAGCAAGGATGCTTACGCCAGCGGGTTCAGGCTGAAGCACTTTGGCACCATCATCCACGCCCAGATTCACAACCTGTACAGCAAGATTGTCGACAAGGTGCAGGTGACGCTGATTACCGACCAGGTTCAGGTGGAGGCGGCGCTGAAGGAAGCCCGCAAGTCCTATGCGCAGCGTGACGAACGTATTCTGGGGATGACGGATGAGAGTGTGGATGTGTTCTACTCGTGTTTGTTGTGCCAGTCCTTTGCGCCCAACCACATCTGCGTCATCAGTCCGGAGCGGCTTGGACTCTGCGGGGCCGTGAGTTGGCTTGACGGCAAGGTGGGGTACGAGATTGATCCGACCGGCGGGAACCAGCCGATCAAGAAGACGCATCTCATTGACGCCGCCAAAGGACAGTGGCAGGAGGTCAATGATCTGGTCTACCGGAGTTCGAACCGGACGATCGAGCGGGTGAGCCTGTATTCGCTGATGGAAGACCCCATGACGTCGTGCGGTTGTTTTGAGTGCATCCTGGCGCTGATTCCGGAGGCCAATGGCTTCATGATTGTCAACCGGGAGTACAGCGGCATGACGCCGTGCGGGATGAAATTCTCGACGCTGGCCGGTTCAGTGGGTGGCGGGAACCAGACGCCGGGATTCCTGGGAGTGGGGCGGTTGTACGTCCTGAGCAAGAAGTTCATCGCGGCTGACGGCGGGCTCAAGCGGTTGCTATGGATGCCGAAGGAACTCAAGGAGTTCTACCGGGACCGGTTTGGCAAGCGGGCACAGGAGGTCGGTGTGCCGAACCTGCTCGACTTGATCGCGGACGAAACGGTGGCCACGTCGGGTGAGGAGTTGGTGGAGCACCTGCAGAAGGTGGGGCACCCGGCCCTGGAAATGAATGCTTTGCTGTAAACTAAACAAGAACAGGAACGAAGGGGAGGCATGGTATGGCACTGAAAGCACTGGATATTTTCAAATTGTTGCCGAAGACAAACTGCAAGAAATGCGGGTGTCCGACGTGTCTGGCGTTTGCCATGAAGTTGGCGCAGAAGCAGGCGAGCCTCGACCAATGCCCGGATGTCAGTGAAGCCTCCAAGGTCGAGTTGGCCGGCGCCTCGGCGCCGCCGATCCGGTTGGTGACGGTAGGCGCCGGAGCGGGCAAACTTGCGATCGGGAATGAGACGGTGATGTTCCGGCACGAGGAGTCCTTCTACCATCCGGCGGGGGTGGGCGTCATTGTCATGGACACGCTGGACGACAGTGCGTTGAAGGCGCGTGTGGAGCAGATTCGCAAGTTGCAGTTTGTCCGCGTGGGTATCGAGTTGCACGCCAACGTGGTGGCAGTCGTGAATGCCAGCGGCAAGGCGGATCCGTTCGCCAAGGCGGTACAGGCGGTAAGTGCGCTGGATTTGCCCATGGTACTGATGTCGTCCGAGGCGGCCCACCTGGATCCGGTGCTGGTCAAGTGTGCGGATAAGAAGCCGCTTATTCATGCGGCCACCGCGGCGAATGTGGATGCGTTCATGGCGTTGGCCAAGACGTACGCCTGCCCGCTGGCGGTTGCGGCTCCGGATTTGGACGCGATGATTCCCCTGGTTGAAAAGGTGCGTGCGGCAGGCATCCAGGATATTGTTCTGGACGTGACCACCTCGTCTGTATCCGGCACACTGCAGGTGTTGACGGCCGTCCGGCGGCTGGCGCTCAAGAAGAACATGCGGGTGGCCGGGTTCCCGTGTATGGTCACCAATCGTACGGCTGATCCGCTGGTGAATGTGGCGGAGTGCTGCATGTATGTGGCGAAGTACGCGGGCATTGTCCTGACCGACCTTGACCAGCCGGAGCAGTTGATGCCGGTACTGACGGTCAGTCAGAACCTTTACACGGACCCGCGCAAGCCGATCCAGGTGGAGGCGAAATTGAATGCCATCGGGGCGGTCACGCAGGACTCGCCGTTGCTGATTACCACCAACTTCTCGCTGACGTACTACACGGTGGCGGGCGAGGTGGAGGCCAGTCGTGTGCCGGCGTACATCGGGGTATTGGACACGGAGGGGACATCGGTGTTGACGGCGTTTTCGTCGGACAAACTGACGTCCGAGAAGATAGCGGCGTTCCTGAATTCCGACGAGGTCAAGAGCAAGGTTTCCCACCGCAAGGTGATCATTCCGGGGTACATCGCCGTCATGAGTGGCGGCCTGAAGGATGACTCGGGTTGGACGGTGCTGGTGGGGCCCCGGGAAGCCAGTGGCATCTCGAAGTTCCTGAAGACGACCTGGGCCAATGCGTGAAGTCATATTCCATAACATTCCTGCCTGACAACAAGACCATTGAGGCGGCGGCCGGGAAAAGTGTCCTGGAGGCCGCTGTGGCGACGGGTATTCCCATCAACAGTGTTTGCGGGGGGGATGGGGTTTGCGGAAAGTGCCGGGTCATTATCCGGTCCGGAAAGGTCACCGCCAAGCCCAACATGTTCCTGGATCGTCTGGATATACAGCGCGGGATGGCGTTGGCGTGCCAGACGTTCATTGATGGCGATGTGGTGATTGAGGTGCCGCATGAGAGCCGGGTGGGTGGGGTGCCGCAACTGGCCACGGAGGATGCCATCCGGTATGGATCCATCTCCGACTGGGTTGGAGAGGGGGCGTTGTTTCCGCATAATCCCCTGTTCCAGAAGGTGTATCTGGAACTTCCGCCGCCGACGATTACCGACTGTATCTGCGATCAGGAGCGGTTGTACCGGGAGATCAGGCGGACACGGGATGTGCCGATCATGCAGACGGGGCTTTCGGTGCTCCAGCGACTCCCGGATATCCTCAGGCAGGGCGACTGGAAGGTGACGGCGTTATTGGGGTGCCGCGGCGGAACTCTGGAGGTGGTTGACGTGGAACCGGGCAACACAGCCAGCATCAGTTTTGGTGTGGCCCTGGATCTTGGAACGACGACGGTGGTGGCGCATCTGGTGGATCTGAACAATTCCAAGACACTGGCGACGAAAGCCAAGTACAACTCCCAGATTTCATTTGGTGACGATGTGATTTCGCGGATTATGTACGGGGCCACGCCTGAGCGGCGCACCCAGTTGCGCGATGTGATTGTCAATGACATCAACGATCTGGTTGCGGCGCTGGTTGTTGAGGCGAAGGTGAAGCTGAATGATGTCTGCATGGTGGTGTGTGCGGGGAATACCACCATGATCCATCTGTTATGTGCCCTGAATCCGGGCAATATCCGCAAGGATCCCTATATTCCCGCCGCCTGTTTGCCCCCCACGATCCGGGCCGCGGAGGTTGGCATCAAGATCAATTCACGCGGTCTGCTTGCCACCCTGCCGTCGGTGGCCAGTTATGTGGGCGGTGATGTGGTTGCCGATGTGTTGGTGAGCGGGATGATGCGTTCTTCCGATGTTTCCCTTTTGATTGATCTGGGAACCAATGGGGAACTGGTGCTTGGGAATTCAGATTGGCTGGTCTGTTGTTCGGCCTCGGCCGGGCCGTCGTTTGAAGGCGGCGGAATCACCTGCGGCATGCGGGCCACCAATGGGGCTATTGAGCACATCCTGTTGGGCAAGAACGGCGACATTCTGCAATGCAGTGTGGTTGGGGGCGGAAAGCCGCTGGGATTGTGCGGATCGGGGTTGATTGATGCGGTCGCCGAAATGTTGAAGGCCGGATGCATTGACCGTCGTGGACGGTTTGACCGGGCGGTCTGCGGGGGGCGTGTGCGGGAGGGCGAGTCGGGCGGGTTGGAGTTCGTATTGTTCTCCGGGAAAGAAACGGCTCTTGGGCGCGATTTGGTGTTGACCGAGGCGGATATCAGCAATCTCATCCACAGCAAGGGATCGATTTACATGGCGACGGAGTGCCTGTTGGATCACGTTGGCATGACCTTTGACGATCTGCAGCACGTGTACATTGCCGGGGGGTTCGGGAACTACCTGAAGGTGGAGGAAGGGGTGCGGATCGGGTTGCTGCCCGATCTGGATCCGGCGAAGTTCAAGTATATCGGCAACGGTTCGGTCCAAGGGGCCAAGATGGCCTTGCTGTCGCAGGAGGCCCTGCGTTATGTGCAGGAGCAGATTGCCGGAGCGATGACCTACCTGGAACTTAGCACCAGTCACAAGTACATGAATGAATACAGTTCATGCCTGTTTCTGCCGCACACCAACATTGAGAAGTTCCCATCGCTGATGAATGGGGCCCCGAAACAACCGCATGACGTGGGGGAAGCATGAGTCTACGGATTGCACTCGCTGGAAAAGGCGGCACGGGAAAGACGACGATCTCAGCCCTTTTGTGTCGCGGGTTACAGGCTCGGAACATCAAGCCCATCCTGGCGGTGGATGCGGATCCGAACAGTTGTCTGGCGGACAAACTTGGATTGAATGTTGAGCGGACAATCGGTGCGTTACGTGAGGAGCTCCGGGCCCGGCCGGACGCGAAGCCTGCGGGAATCTCCAAGAATGAGTGGATTGAGCGCCAGATCAACGAATCGCTGGTGGAGGCGACGGGATTGGACTTGCTGGCCATGGGGCGGCAGGAGGGGCCGGACTGCTACTGCTTCATCAACAACCTGTTGCGGGAGTACCTCGGCCGGCTCAGCAAGGACTACCGGGCGGTCGTCATTGACAATGAAGCGGGGATGGAGCACTTGAGTCGGCGGACAGACGGGCATGTGGATGTGATGTTGGTGGTATGCCAGCCGACGGTTATCGGGGCGCGCACGGCCATCCGCATCATGGAACTGGTGCGGAGTCTCCATCTGGATATCGGGTCGAGCTATCTGGTGCTGAACCAGTGCAACGGGGAGATGGCGCCGGAACTGGCGGCGCAGTTCGAGCAGACCGGGCTGGAGAAACTGGCAATGATCCCGGCGGATCCGGCGATTGCCGAGTATGATGTGAAAGGGCGGGCGGTAAGTGATCTGCCAGCGAATTCCCCGGCTGTGGCGGCCGTGGATGGGCTGGTATCAAGGCTTTTGGAAAGGAGCAAGCTATGAGCATACTGGATGATGCCAAGGAGAAATGGACAGGGACCATCAACGAATTGACCATCGGGGCCACGAAGGTGGACGGGGGGACCCGGACGTCGGTTGTCACGGTCGGCGGGGCTGGCGCGTTGCCGTTCATGCACTTTGAGGGCGCGACGCCCCGTGCCCCCGTGGTGGCGATGGAGATATGGGATCGCGAGCCGGATGATTGGGCGCAACCGCTGGTGGATGCCTTTGGTCCGGTGTTGAAGTCCCCGGCGGACTGGGCGAAGAAGTGCGTTGAGGAGTATGGCGCCGATCTGCTGTGTCTCAAACTGGCGGGGACACATCCGGACTTTGGCGACGCCTCGCCGGAGCAGGCCTCGGCGGTGGTGAAATCGGTGTTGAAGGCCGTCGGGGTGCCTCTGATCATCTGGGGCAGCGACCACGACGAAAAGGACAATGAGGTGCTTCCCCGGTGCAGTCAGGCGGCGGCGGGCGAGCGATGTCTGATCGGCACGGTCAAGGAAGACAACTACAAGACCCTTGTGGCCTCATGTCTGGCGGATGGGCATACCCTGATCGGGTTAAGCCCGATTGACATCAACATAGCCAAGCAGGTCAACATCCTGGTCTCCGAGATGGGATTGCCGCTCAACCGGATTGTGATGTATCCCACGACCGGTGCACTGGGGTACGGCATTGAGTACGCGCACTCGATCCAGGAGCGCGGGCGTCTGGCCGCCCTGGGTGGCGACAAGATCATGTCGCTGCCGGTTATCTGCATGGTCGGTTCAGAAGCGTGGCGGACCAAGGAGGCAAAAGCGAGTCGGCAGGAGAATCCGGCGTGGGGCGACGAGGCGACGCGCGGAATTTATTGGGAAATCGGCACAGCCTCCACGTTGCTGCAGGCGGGTAGTGACATCCTGGTGATGCGCCATCCTGCGGCGGTGGCGGCGATCAAGAAGACAATCAGTGAATTAATGGTGAAGTAAAAAAAGGAGAAGGGTCATGTTTGTTATAGGAGAGCGAATCAACGGAATGTTTACATCAATCGGGGATGCCATCCTGGCGAAGGATCCCGCCCCGGTGCGCGCGATGGCCGAGCAACAGATTGCCTGTGGCGCCAATGCCCTTGACATCAATGTGGGGACGCGTGTGCCGAAGGCCGAGCGGCCGGCCGTCATGAAGTGGCTGGTTGACAC
>JBIJCW010000248.1:0-2961 GCA_044344495.1 Kiritimatiellia bacterium
GCCGTAGCTCCAGCGAAGGAGGATGTGCCGCGGGTGAAGAAAGTTGGAATGACAGACAGGTCCGCCCCCGACCTTCAACACTTGCCTCCACCAGGGCGAGTCCGCTGGGCGGCAGATGTCCTTGCACGCATAGCGGCGCCTTTTCTCTTGCATAACCCCTTCTCATTGTGTCAAATGCACCCCTTTTCACACTCATTCAGGAACACAATATGCGCTGGTCACAAACACTGATTCCCACCTTGCGCGATGCCCCACAGGATGCAGAAATCACCAGTCATAAACTGATGATGCGCGCCGGCTTGATCATGAAACTCGGCGGAGGCCTCTATACCTTCCTCCCGCTCGGGCTTCGCTCCCTGCGAAAAGTAGAACGCATTGTGCGCGAGGAAATGGACCGCGCCGGTGCCCTCGAAGTCCTGATGCCCGCCCTCCAGCCCCGCGAGATCTGGGACCAGTCCGGCCGCTACGAAATCCTGCGTGACGCCATGTTCAAGATCCGCGACCGCCAGGACCGCGAAATGGTCCTCGGCCCAACCCACGAGGAGGTCATCACCGACCTCGCCGCACGCCAGATCAGTTCCTACCGGCAGCTTCCCAAAACCTTCTACCAGATCCAAACCAAGTTCCGCGACGAAATCCGCCCCCGCTTTGGCCTCATGCGGGCCAAGGAATTCAGCATGAAGGACGCCTATAGCTTCGACGTCAGCTGGGAAGCCGCCGACGCCAGTTATCAGGCCATGTACAACGCCTACGTCCGGATCTTCAAACGGTGCGGCCTGAAAACCAAGGTCGTCGAGGCCGATACCGGTGCCATGGGCGGCAATTTCTCCCATGAATTCATGGTCCTCGCCGATTCCGGCGAGGATGGCCTGGCGGAATGCGAGGCCTGTTCCTACGCCGCCAACCTCGAACGCGCCGAACGCGCCATCCCAACCGTTGCACCACAAACCACCGATCAGCTCCCGCAACAGATCGCCACACCCGGCAAACGTACCATCGAGGAGGTTGCCGCTTTCCTGAAACTCGCCCCGGCCAACCTCATCAAGACGCTGATCTATCTCGCCGATGGCAAACCCATCGCCGTACTGGTCCCGGGCGACCGCGACCTGAACGAACACAAGCTCAGCCGTGCCCTCGGCGGCGTCAGCCTTCAGATGGCCGACGAGGCCACCATCACCAAGGTCACCGGGGCCCCCGTCGGTTTCGCCGGCCCGGTCGGCCTCACCATCCCGATTTACGCCGACTCCGCACTGCAGACACCACGCGTCTGCGCCACCGGGGCCAACGCTTCCGACGCCCACCTCATCAATGTCATCCTCCAGCGCGATGCCAGCATCACGGACTACAAGGATCTGGTCACCGTCCGCCAGGGAGACGCGTGCCCCCGCTGTGACGCCAAAATGCGCGAGAAACGCGGCATCGAGGTCGGCCATGTCTTCAAACTCGGAACCAAGTACAGCAAGGCCTTCGACGCCGGATTCCTCGATGCCGAAGGCAACCGCCAGATCGCCGTCATGGGCTGCTACGGCATCGGGGTCACCCGTACACTTCAGGCCATCATTGAGCAGTCCTTTGATGCCAACGGCATCATCTGGCCCATGGCCGTCGCCCCGTTCCAAGTCAGCCTCGTGGTCCCGAACGTCCAACACGCCGAAAGTATGCGTGCCGGCGAGGAACTGCTGGCCGACCTCGAATCCCACGGCGTCGAGGTCCTCTTCGATGACCGTGAGGACCGCCCCGGCGTCAAGTTCAAGGATGCCGACCTGCTCGGTATTCCCATCCGGGCCGTGGTCAGCGAACGTTCGCTCGCCGATGGCTGCGCCGAAATCAAACTGCGCACCGGCGACGGAAAGTCCATGATCCCCATCTCGGACGCCTGCCAGCACATTCTTTCACTCATCAAAGGAGCCCTTGCATCATGACCAAACGAGAACTCGTTGTCCGCATTGCCAGCGAAACCGAAATCAGCCAGCAGAAAGTCGCCGCAATCCTCCAGAAAACCCTGGATCACATCATCACGGGACTCGCCAATGGCGAAACGATCGAATTCCGCGACTTCGGCGTTTTCGAGGTGAAGGTCCAAAAATCACGCCTCGGACGCAATCCCAGGAAACCGCAAGTCACCTGCGTCATCCCGGAACGGCGCGTGGTCAAGTTCAAGGCCGGCAAGATCATGAAGGCCTCCATTACAAATCGCTGATCACTATGCCCCAGCCCACCTCCTTCAGCCCGCCACGCGGCATGCGGGATTTTTATCCCGACCAGATGGCCGTCCGCAACGCCATCTTCGACGCCTGGACCGGCGCGGCACGCCGGTTCGGGTTTGAACAGTACGACGCCTGCATCGTCGAAAGCCTCGAACTTCTCAAGCGCAAGGGCGGCGAGGAGATTGCCGAGCAACTGTACGCCTTCAAGGACAAGAGCGACCGCGACCTGGCCCTCCGCGCGGAAATGACCCCCACCCTCGCCCGTATGATCGTGGCCAGGGAAAACGAACTGGTCTTCCCCCTGAAATGGTTCACCATCGCCCAGTGCTTTCGCTACGAGCGCATGTCCCGCGGCCGCAAACGCGAGCACTACCAGTGGAATCTGGACATCATCGGCGAAACCTCCGTTGCCGCCGAGGTCGAAATTGTCGCCACCGCCCTCTTCGCCCTCGAACAACTCGGCCTCGGCGCCGGCGAGGTCCGCGTCCACTTCAACAGCCGGGCGCTCCTCTCGGATCTGCTCGCCAAACTCGGCATCCCCCACGAACACCATGCCGCCACCTTCCTCGCACTGGATAAACGCGGAAAACTCCCCGACGAGGAAATCATCAAACTCCTCCAGGAAAACGGGTTGTCGCCGGCCCATATTGACGCCGCCTTCCGGGTCATGGCCGTTACCTCGCTGGACGCCGCCCTGACGACACTGGGCAAATCCACCCCCGCCGTCGACCAGCTGCTCCTCTTCGGCGAGCTC
>JBIJCW010000152.1:0-5635 GCA_044344495.1 Kiritimatiellia bacterium
TTCGATATCTCCGTCATTCGCGGCCTGGGTTACTACACGGGGATCGTCTTCGAGGGCTTCGACACCGCCCGCTCGTTCCGCGCCATCTTTGGCGGCGGCCGCTATGATAACCTCTTGGGCGATCTGGGGGGGAAACCGGCCACCGCCGTCGGCTTGGGCTTCGGCGATGTGGTCGTCGCCGAACTCCTGGAGGACCGCCATAAATTGCCCCACTCAACGGCCCACCGCGATCTCGCCGTTTCATTTATGGAGGAATCCCAGCGCGGGTCCGCCCTGGCCGTGGCCCGCTCCCTGCGTAACCAGGGCACGTCCGTCGAACTCTCCCTGCACCCCGAAAAACCGAAACACTTCTTCAGCCGCGTCGGCAAGGCCGGCTTCCGCAGGGCCATCTACCTCGGCCCCGACGACATAGCCAAGGGAACCCTCCGCATCAAAACCCTCGCGGATCGCTCCGAGGTCGAGGCGCCCATTCCGGGATCGGCATCATGAAAGTCCACCCGCTCGCCGTCGGCCCCTTCTCCGTCAATTGCTACCTGCTCGCCGCCGACGACGGACGCGCCCTGGTCATTGACCCGGGTGCCGATGCCCCCAGTATCGCGGACCTGATCCGCAGGACAAACGTTCGTGTAATGGCCTACCTGATCACCCACGGCCACATGGATCATCTTTCCGCCCTCGCGGAACTGGTGGAGATCTTCCCCGCTCCTGTCGGCATCCACCCCCGCGACGCCGAATGGGCGTTCGGCCCCTCCAACGCCATGCCCCCGTATTACAATTCCCCCGCCAAACCCAAAACCAAGTCACGCGAACTCGTCGATGACCAGCTCTGGGATCAGCTCGGGACGCCGTGCCGGGTGCTGACCACCCCCGGCCACTCACCGGGAGGTGTTTGCTTTTACTTTCGGAATGAAGCGATGATTTTCACCGGCGACACCCTCTTCGCGGGTTCAGTAGGACGCACCGATCTCCCCAGCGGCAACGAAGTCTTGCTTTCCCAATCCCTGAAGCGCCTTGTCGCCCTGCCGGACGATACCATCGTCTTCCCAGGCCACGGCCCCCAATCCACCATCGCCCGGGAAAAGAAAACCAATCCATTCCTCATGGCTCTGTAGACCTGCCCCGCCGTACCGCGGTTTCAAAACCGGGTTCCCGGTGGAGCCCACCCCGCTACCCCTCCTCACCCCATCTGCCGCCGGACCTCGTAAAAGAAAATCCCCGCCGCCACCGCCACATTCAGGGACCCAATCCGCCCCACCTGCGGGATGCGCACCGTCGCATCACACAGCCCCATCAACTCCGGCGACACCCCGCTCCCCTCATTCCCCATCAGGATCGCCACCGACCGCTTGAAATCATACTCGGCCACCGTCAGCGCCGCCTTCTCGCTGGCCGCCACCACCAACACGCCGCCCCGCTTCAACACCTCAACCGTCTCCTCCAGCCGTTCGGCCCTCACAACCGGAACCCGGTTGACCGCACCCACGGAACTGCGGGCCACCATGCTGGTCACCCCTACCTGCCCCGCCATCGGAATGAAAACCGCATTCACCCCGAACACTTCCGCCGAACGGATGATCGCCCCGAAGTTATACGGATCCTGAATGCCGTCTAGAATGACACTGAAACTCGGACGGGGAAGTGCCGCCAGGACCTCTGACTCCTCGGCATACGGAAAATCGGTCATGCGGGCCAGAAATCCCTGATGCTCCGTCGTATGGCATAGACGTTCCAGTGCCTGGGGCGCCTCAACCCGCATCGGAACCCCGCGCTCCGCCGCCTGTACTCGGGCGGACACCAGAAGATCCGGCGCCAGTTCCTCCGAAAGAAGCAACTCAAGGATCTCCCACCGCCCGGCCGCCAGGGTTTCGGTAACCAGGTTACGCCCCCAGATCCAGCACTTCTGATGGCTGCCCAGAAGACGCTTCTTGCCTTTACCTCGTCCGTGCCGCTCCATGCCTTGCCGCCTTATTCGCCGGCGGTGGACTGGGCCTGCGGACGCACCAGGGCAGGATCAATCAAGGGCAGTTTCCCGGCGAAATAACTCTTGCTGGCATCCACAACTTCATCCGTGATGTCCGCCTTGTTCCGGTAGTACAACACGCTGGGCCCCGCATAGATCACCAGATCCAGGCGCCGCTTCTGGGCAACCTTGACCACAAACGGCTGAATCCGGCGCCGAAATGTGCCGACCGCCGCCGCATCAAACTGCTGGAGTTGCGCCTGCATCGGACCCACCGTCTGCTGTAGCGTCTCGCTGGCGGTCTTGATCTGCGACTCAATCTTTTCCTTTTCAGCCGAAGTCTTGGCCTCCTCCAGTTTAGCTTTCAGCGTCTTGATCCTGGTATTGTACGCCTGCAGCATCGAGGAACCCTTCTTGAACACATCCAACTCCTGCCGGGCCTTCTCAACCTTCTGGGCCACCCCCACCTCCTTGAACAGCCGGTCCCCATCCACCACGGCCACCCGGTGCGGGTTCATAATAAACACACTCAAGATCAGCAAACCCAGCAACACCAGCACATAGACCACTTCAAACCAACGGATCTTCCGACCTTCACTCGTTTCCATGATAAATTCCTTTCCTGTATCCAATTCCCCACTAAGCAATCGCCGCCACTCAAAACTCGTGAATCAGTACCATATTCCATCCCCGTTGGCAAATTGACACATCGCCCTTTCAGTGTTCTGAGTTCCCACCCCACATCCCCATCAACCATCCCCAGCAACCATCAACCATTAACCATCAACCATTACCCATCAACCATTACCCATCAACCATCCCCCCCCTCCCATCCCCCGCCCCAACTTCTGCTTGCCTGTCGGCCTGCCGGCTTTTATTGTCTTGCCCATGCGTTACATCAGTACCAGAGGCGCCCAGGAACCCTTGGGCTTCAAAGCGGCGGTCATGACCGGTCTTGCCAGGGACGGAGGACTCCTCCTCCCCGCCGAAATCCCCTATGTGGCCTCACGCCTCCCCGCGTGGCAAACCCTATCCTACCCCGATCTCGCCTTCGAGATCATGCAGCTCTTCTGCGATATCCCCGCCCCCGATCTCCAGTCCATCATCCGACGCAGTTACAGCACATTCCGCCACCCGGACATCACCCCCGTCGTCAGCGTCGACGACATCCACGTCCTCGAACTGTTCCACGGCCCAACCCTCGCCTTTAAGGATGTGGCCCTGCAGTTCCTGGGCAACGTCTTCGAATACATCCTGGATCAGGATAACCGGGAACTGAACATCCTGGCCGCCACCTCCGGCGATACCGGTAGCGCCGCCATCTGCGGCGTCCGCGGCCGCGAACATATCCGCATCTTCGTCATGCACCCGCGGGGCCGCGTCAGCCCCACCCAGGAACGCCAGATGACCAGCGTCCTCGATGACAACGTCTTCAACATCGCTGTCGAAGGTACCTTTGACGACTGCCAGCGAATCATGAAGGAACTCTTCAGCGACCTGGCCTTCAAGGATCACTATTCACTCGGCACCGTCAACTCCATCAACTGGGCGCGCGTCCTGGCCCAGGTGGTCTACTATTTCTTCGCCGCCTTCCGCGTCATGCGCCTCACCGGCGCCCACCGCATCCGCTTCTCCATCCCCACCGGAAATTTCGGCGATATCTTCGCCGGCTACATCGCCCAACGCATGGGCCTGCCCATCAGCCGCCTGATCCTGGCCACCAACGAGAACGACATCCTTTCCCGCTTTTTCAACACGGGCGAATACAGGCAGGGCGACGTGCATTCCACCATCAGCCCGTCCATGGATATCCAGGTGGCCAGCAACTTCGAACGCTACCTCTTTTACCGGACCGGCGAGGACGCCCTCGTGCTCCGCGACCTCATGGCGGGCTTTGGCAAGTCCGGCCGCCTGACCGTCGCCCCGCTGCCCGATGGCCGAATCGACGACCTGATCTCGGCCGGCTCAGCCAACACCGCGGAAACCCTGGCCACCATCCGTAAATTTCATCAGGACCACGGCTACCTGCTCGATCCACACACCGCGGTCGGCGTCCATGTGGCGGAGCAACATCGCCACACGGGCGAACCCATGATCTGCCTCGCCACGGCACACCCCGCCAAGTTCAGCCATGCCATTCAAGACGCCACCGGACACGACCTCGCGCATCACCCGATTCTGGATGCACTGGCCGATCTCCCCACCCGTTGCGCCGTCCTGCCCGCATCCAGGGACGCCATCCGCAAGCACATGGAACGCAGCATCCGCGAATAGACCCCGTCAGCCAATCGCCACGGAACCGGTTTCGCCTGTCCGGATCCTCAGACAATCCTGCAGATCCAGAAGGAATATCTTCCCGTCCCCCGTCTGCCCGGTCCGAGCCCCCTCCACAATCGCGTCCATGGCAGGCTTCACATACTCATCGTTCACGGCAATTTCCAGCTTAACCTTCTTGAGCAGCGTCCCGGCCTCCTTGTGACTCCGATAGACCTCGGCGATCCCTTTCTGCCGCCCCCGCCCCACCACATTGGAGACCGTCACCAGTTGAATGTCCTTCGCCAGCAACCGGTTCAACACCTCGTCCAACCGGTCAGGTTGAATAACTGCAATAATGTATTTCATACGGTCTTCTCCTTAGTCCAGAACGGTGTATCCCGCCTCACGATGCTGCGTCAGGTCAAGCCCAATGGCTTCCTCATGCTCATCCACACGAAGCCCAATAACAAAATCAATCACCTTGAACAACACCAGCGACATCACAAAGGAATAGACCATCGTGATTCCCACCGCCTTGAGTTGAAGCCAGAGCTGCACCGGGTTCCCATAGAACAACCCGTTGACACCCGCCGCGTTGACGCTCCGGGTAGCCCAGACACCCACCGCCACGGTCCCCCAGATTCCCCCAACCCCATGCACACCAAAAGCATCCAGCGAATCGTCATACTGGTACTTGGCCTTCAACGCCGTTACCGCCAGCCAGCAAATGACCCCCGACAGTAGCCCGATCCATATCGCACCCGATACCGCCACATAACCCGCTCCGGGCGTCACCGCAGCCAGCCCCGCCACCGCCCCCGTAATCATTCCCAGCGTCGTCGGCTTGCCGAACTTCACCCAGTCCAAAATCGACCAGACCAACCCCGCCGCCGCTCCGGCAATGTGCGTGCACAGGAACGCGCTCACCGCCACACTGTTGGCCGCCAGCGCACTGCCCGCATTGAATCCAAACCAGCCAAACCACAACAAACCGGCCCCCAGAACCGCCACCGGCAAATTGTGCGGCGGCGAAATCGCATCCGGAAACCCCTTGCGCTTGCCCAACACAATGACCGCCGCCAACGCCGCCATGCCCGCATTGATGTGCACCACGATCCCGCCGGCAAAATCCACCGCCCCCATCCCCCCCTGCGTCCCAAGATACCCCCCCTGCCCCCACATCCAGTGCGTCACCGGATCATACACCAGCGTCGTCCATAACAAGCTGAAGACGACAAAGGCGGCAAACCGCATGCGTTCCGCAAAAGCGCCAATAATTAACGCCGGCGTAATCACCGCAAACATCATCTGGAAAACCACGAACGCGGTATGCGGTACCGTCGGCGCATACGCCGACGCTCCCATCCCCACAATCTTCAACCCCACCCAGTCCAGACAGCCCGTAATCCCACCCAGATC
>JBIJCW010000130.1:0-6552 GCA_044344495.1 Kiritimatiellia bacterium
ATGCCAATGAACTCTACCGTCTCCTCCACGAACTTCCCTGGGAAACCCTGATCCCTGTGGACGGTTACTTCACCGTAGCCTCCCACGTGGACACCCCCGCCATCCGCGACAGCCGGTTCGCCAACGTCAAATGCAAGGACGCCATTGCCGACCGGTTCCGCGAGAAACTCGGCCGCCGCCCGGACTCGGGCAATGAACGGTCCGGCGCCGTGGTTTTCCTGCATTGGGTCGGCGATCAGGCCACCATCTACCTCGACACCTCCGGCGAGTCCCTCTCCCGGCGCGGTTACCGCAAGATCCCCTTGGAGGCCCCCATGCAGGAATCCCTCGCCGCCGCCGTGATTATGGCCACCGGATGGCGGGGAAGCGGTCATTTCATCAACCCCATGTGCGGCAGCGGAACCCTGGCCATCGAAGCCGCCCTCCAGGCCCAGGGCCGCGCCCCGGGTCTTCTCCGTAGCCAGTACGGATTCCTCCATCTCAAGGATGCCGACAACACCTTGTGGCAGCGCATCCGCTCGGAAACCCGCGCCCTGCCTAAACAGAAACTGGAGGGACGCATCATCGCCTCCGATAACCGCCCGGAAGCCATCGAAGCCGCCCGCCAGAATGCACGCACCGCCGGCGTCGAGCAACTGATCGAATTCCAGGTCTGCGACTTCGCCGATACCCCCATCCCTCCGCTTTCCTCCACAACTTCCGCTCCCCTCCGGGAAGAGGATCGGGACGAGGAACTTTGTCCTCCCGGCGTCATCATCCTCAACCCCCCCTACGGCGAACGCATGGGCGATGTCGCCGCGCTGGAACCCCTCTACCGCCGCATCGGCGACTTCTTTAAACAACGATGCCAGGGTTACCGCGGCTACGTGTTCACCGGCAATCTGGATCTGGGAAAAATGACCGGCCTGCGCTCGTCACGAAAATTCCTCTTCTTCAGCGGCAACATCGAATGCCGCCTCCTCGGCTTTAAACTCTACGCCGGCTCCAAACGCCAATCCAAACAACCAAGGGAGGGGGAGCCAGAGTTCGGAATTCAGGGTTCAGACACTACGACTCCACCCCACCTGAACCCCGAACCCTGAACCCTCCCATGCTCCCTCTTCATATCGACCAAATCGCCTACGGCGGCCGCGGCATTGCCCGCCATGAAGGCAAAGTCTGTTTCATTCCCGGCGTTTTGCCCGGCGAAACCATCGAGGCGGAAATCACCAAGGACCGCGGTGACTTCTGTGAAGCCCGCGCGCTATCCGTCCTTGAACCGTCCCCCGCCCGAATCCACACCGCCTGCCCTCTCGCCCTGGCCGTTCCTGCCGGCAACCGCCGCCATCCCACCGCCAGTACTCCAACCTGCCCGGGCTGCTGCTACCAGCACATGACCTACGACGAAGAACTGCGCATCAAACACAGCCACCTCTGCTCCCTGTTGGAGCGCCAATCCCCCGGCGCCTCCGCTCGCTGCAATCCCGCCGTCGCCTCGCCACTCACCCTCGGCTACCGCAACAAGATGGCCCTCCACGTCACCAAGGACCCCCAGGAAACGCGATTGGGCTATTTCATGGATGACAACACAACCATCGTGGATATCCCAGCCTGCCCGTTGGCCATGCACCCCCTGAACAACTGCCTCGCCGAACGCCGCGCCTCCACCTCATTCATGCATGGACTGCGCGATGGCATGACCATCACCTTCCGCTGGACCGAACGCGATGGTGCCGTCTGGTGGCGTGGCCGCGCGGCCGAAAATGATGTCTGGATGATGGAATCCTCCCCGATCGGTCCCTTGAGTGTGCCGCGCAACAGTTTCTACCAGACCAATCCTGCCGTCGCCGGCCTGCTCGTCAAGGAAGTCAGCCGCCTCCTTGCCAACGACCGTCCCGAACGGGTCGTGGATCTCTACTGCGGCGTCGGCATCTTCGCCCTTGTCGCCGCCCAACAGGGAGTGCCGAAAGTCTTCGGTCTGGATGTAGATGGCCCAGCCCTCAAGGCCGCCGACCATAATGGCAGGAAACTTGGGTTCTCGAACATCCAATGGATCGCCGGCAGTGCCAGTAAAACCTCCCTGGTCAATCTCGGCAAAACACCGGGCACCACCGTCATTGTCGACCCCCCGCGCACTGGCCTGGGTCGTGCCATGGTTCAGGAACTGATCAAACTGGCTCCGCAACGCATCCTCTACATCTCCTGCGCCGCCGACACCATGGCCCGTGATGCCGCCTGGCTCCTCGAATCCGGCTACTCCCTCCGCCAATCCCAAGTCTTCGACATGTTCCCCCGCACCCCCCACTTCGAATCCCTGACAGAACTGGTTGCGCCATAACCGTCAACCTTTGACGCTTCCCCCCAGCGCCGCGCTTAACTCCCTGACCAGCGGCACCAGCCGCCCCTCGGCCGCCGCGGCCACCATGGCGCTCCCAACCACGACGCCATCCGCATCCTCGGCCGCCACCTTGGCCTGACTCCCGTTGCTCACCCCAAACCCAGCCACCAACGGCAGCGCCGTGGCCTTGCGGAGCAATGCCAGATGCTCGGTCACTCCCGTCGCCACCGCCGCCCGTGCCCCTGTCACTCCCTTGACCATAATGTAATACACAAACCCGCGCGCCCCCTTGAGCACCTTGGCCATCCGCGCCGCATCCGTCGTCGGCGCAATCAGGGGAATAAAATCCAACCCGTACCGATCCAGATGCCCCCGCAATTCCCCTGATTCCTCAAACGGAAGATCCACCACCAGCAAAGCATCCACCCCCGCCTCCGACGCCTCCCGTGCCACGCGTTCATATCCGTGCACGAACAGCGGGTTCACATACCCGAACAGGACGATCGGCGCGTCATAGTCCTTGCGCAACCGCCGCACCAACTCAAGACTCTTCCCCAGGGTCATCCCGGCTGCCAAGGCCCGGCGCCCCGCCGCCTGAATCACCGGCCCGTCGGCCGTCGGATCCGAGAAGGGCACCCCCAACTCAAGAATATCCACGCCGTTATCCAGCGCCTCCCGACAGATCGCCTCGGAGGCATCCAATGTGGGGTCACCCCCCACCAGAAATCCAACCAGCGCCTTCCGCCCTTCCGCCTTCACCCGTTGAAATCTCTTCTCAATCCTGCTCATCGTCTCTCTCCTATTCCCGCTACTGAACCCTGAACCCTTATTCCCGACTACTCTTTGCATCATACTCCAGCACGCTCTCCAGATCCTTGTCGCCCCGCCCCGACAGACACACCACAACAACCCCGCCCTTCCCAACCTCCACCGCCCGCTTGCGTGCCTCCGCCAGCGCATGACTCGACTCCAGCGCCGGAATGATCCCCTCCAGCAAGGCCAGCTCATGGAACGCCGCCACCGCTTCCTCATCCGTGATCGACGCGTAACTCGCCCGCTTCAAATCCGCCCAGTACGCATGCTCCGGCCCCACGCCCGGATAGTCCAACCCGGCACTGATGGAATGGGCGTTCAAAATCTGCCCTTCGTCATCCTGCAGGACATACGACTTGCTGCCATGCAGGATACCAACCCGCCCTGCGCCGATACTGGCCGCATGCATCCCCGTCGTCACCCCAAGCCCCGCCGCCTCAACCCCAACCAATCTGACCCCCGTATCCTCCAGGAACGGATAGAAGATCCCCGCCGCATTGCTCCCGCCGCCAACACAGGCGATCACCATGTCCGGCAGCCGCTTTTCCTGCTCAAGAATCTGCTCGCGGGCTTCCACCCCGATCACACTCTGGAAATCCCGGACCATCACCGGATACGGATGAGGCCCCGCCACCGTGCCAATCACATAGAACGTGGTATCCACGGCCGCCACCCACGCCCGCAACGCCTCACTCATCGCGTCCTTCAGCGTCTTCGTGCCGCTCGACACCGGCACCACCCGCGCCCCCAGCAACTTCATGCGTTTGACATTCGGCGCCTGCCGGTGAATATCCTCCTCGCCCATGTACACGTCGCATTCCATCCCAAAACGCGCCGCCACCGTCGCCGTCGCCACCCCGTGCTGACCCGCCCCCGTCTCGGCCATCAACTTGCGCTTACCCATCCGGCGCGCCAGAATCGCCTGACCCAGTGTGTTGTTGATCTTGTGCGCCCCGGTATGATTCAGGTCCTCGCGCTTGAGATAGATCCTCGCCCCGCCAAACGCTTCCGTCAGTCGTGGCGCGAAGTACAACGGCGAAGGCCGCCCCACATAGTGCCTGAGCATGCCACGGAATTCGGCATCGAAGGCCGGATCCGCTTTGGCTGCCGTATAGGCTTTCTCAACCTCGATCAATGCCGGCATCAGCGTCTCGGCCACATATCGCCCGCCAAACCCGTCGAAATGCCCTAAGGCATCCGGCACCGTTTTCATCACCTGTCGCTTCGTCATCTCAACCTCTCCTCTGGATCCTATCCATCCTGCCTGCCTGTCAATCTTCCCATCAACCATTAACCATTTTTCCTTCACTCCCCCCGAATGCCACCCGCGCTGCCCGGATAAACTCCGCCACCTTGACCGGATCCTTGCGCCCGGGCGCCTGCTCCACGCCACTGGCCACATCAACCCCCAGTGGTCGCACCTTTGAAATCGCCTCAGCCACATTATCCGGCCCCCACCCGCCCGCCAACAGGGCGGGATACCGCCGCGCCAACGCCCCCGCCGCCTCCCAGTCAATCTTCATGCCACTGCCACCATAACCCGGCGCCGCGGCGTCCATCACATAGCGCTCCGCCTGCCACACCGCCGGATCCGGCATCCACCGCCCGCCCTGCCAGCGCGCCGCCCGCCAACTGGCCACACCCCCCGGCGCCACGGTTCCCGCCGCCTCGTCGCCATGAAACTGCACCGCCCGCAACCTGCACTCCCGCACCAGTGCCTCCAGAAATGCAGACGTCTCGTTGACCACCACCGCCACCGCGGCAACCTCACCCGGCAACCCCTGCAAAATCTCACGCAACTGCGACACCGTGATGCCCCGCGGCGATTGACGGTACAGGACAAACCCAAGACAGTCCGCCCCCTGCTCCAATGCCCACCGGGCATCCGCCAGCGTCGTCAACCCGCATATCTTGATCACACCCATATTCACATTCCACCATCACACATTACCCATCAACCATTACCCATCAACCATTCTCTTGAGCGCCATTCCCGGCGACCTCTGCCGCAACAGCGACTCCCCGATAAGGAACCCATCATATCCCGCCCGCTGCAACAACACGATATCAGCGCCCGTCTTGATCCCGCTTTCCGCGATGCAGATCCGGTCCTCCGGTATGGCCGCCACCAGTTCATGGGCTATGGCCAGATCCGTCTTGAGCGTCTTGAGGTTGCGGCTGTTGACCCCAATGATGGCCCCCTTGCACGACAGCGCCACTTCCAACTCCGTTCGCGTGTGGACTTCGACAATCGCCTCCAACCCCAGTTCCAAACTCTCCCGGTACAGCACCTCGCACCGTCCCGGCTCCAGCGCGGCCACGATCAACAACACCACATCCGCACCCCACGCCGCCGCCTCCGCCAACTGGTAGGGATCGCCCACAAAATCCTTGCGCAACACCGGAAGCGAAACCGCCTTCCGCACCGCCCGCAAATCCGCCGCGCTGCCCTGGAAATGATTCGGCTCCGTCAGCACGGAGATCCCCACGGCACCCGCCTTCTCATAGCCCTTGGCAATCCGCGCCGGAGCATACGTGGCCCGGAGCAACCCGGCGGACGGACTGGCCTTCTTAACCTCTGCCACGATCCGGGGCGTCGCAGTCTGCCGCAACCGATCCGCCAGGCTATGGTGTATCCGTTTCTCCGCCTCCCACAGCAAATCGTTCAGGGACACCTGGCTCTTCGCCAGCGCCACCGCCGCCCGCCGTTCCCGCATAATCTGTTTCAACACATCCATAAGTCCGTAGTCCGTAGTCTGTAGTCTCTCCTCACCCACCCCGACTCTTCGCCACCAGCCCCTCCAGCGCCTTCAGCGCCCGCCCGTTATCAATCGCCTCGCCCGCCAGCCGGAACCCCTCCTTCAGATCCTTCGCTTTCCCTCCCGCCACAATCCCCGCCGCCGCATTCAAACAGACAATATCACGCCGGGGCCCCTTCTCCCCCCCAAGAATCGCCCGGGTAATCGCCGCATTCTCCGCCACATCGCCACCCAACAGCGACGCGGGACTCGCATACTCCTCCAGAAACTGCAACGGATCGAGATTGTAGGTCCGGATGGTCCCGTCGCGCAACTCGCTGACCCGCGTGGTGGTCGTCACCGTGATCTCATCCATACCATCGTGCCCATGCACCACGAACACCCGTGTGCTGCCCAGTCGGCGCAAGACCTCGGCAAAAACCTCCGTCAGTTCCGGGGCGAATACCCCCAGCACCTGCCCCTTGGCCCCCGCCGGATTGGTCAACGGCCCCAACAGGTTAAAAATCGTCCGGAACCCCAGTTCCCGCCGGGGCCCCATCGCGTGCTTCATCGCCGGATGCAGTCTCGGGGCGAATAGGAACCCGATCCCGACCTCATGAATACACTCCTCCATGACGTCCGGTGTGGCGTCCAGATTCACCCCCAATTCGCCCAGCACATCCG
>JBIJCW010000094.1:0-8495 GCA_044344495.1 Kiritimatiellia bacterium
CCAGGCCCGGGCCTGGGCCGCTGGACAGCCCTTGGTCCACGAAGTCTACCCCCACCAGATCGTCTTCAATGTGCTGCCCTCCGTTGGCTCGTTCAAGGACGACTCGGGCGAAAGCACCGAGGAGATCAAGATGCGCAAGGAAACCCACAAGATCCTCGGCGACGACACCATCCGGGTGGCTACCACCTGCGTGCGCGTGCCGGTCTTCAACGGTCACAGCATCGCCATCCATGCCGAATTCGAGAAACCATTGTCACCCGAGACCGCCAAGAACCTGCTCTCCAAGACCGCAGGCGTCCGCGTCGTCGACGACCCCAAACACGCCGTCTACCCGATGCCGATCGACGCTTCAGGCAACTACGATGTCCTGGTCGGTCGCATTCGCAAGGATCTCAGCACCGATAACGGGCTGATCCTGTGGTGCGCCGGCGATAACATCTGGAAGGGCGCCGCCCAGAACGCGATCCAAATCGGGGAAGTCATCATCGAACGTAATTACTTCCTCAAGTAGGCGTTCTGAGGTAAAATACTGTTGGAGGGACGGGGAGAAGACTCCCCCTTCGGCGCTCCCTCCCCTGCCCTGGCCTCCAGCAGGCTGGGGCTCGCGTTGTTAGGGATCGCAATGCCAATCCCTCACCGCCCGACCTCGGAAATACCATGATCGAAAACTGCCGCGTCCTGGTCGTCCCCCTTTATGACCTGCGCGCTTTCGCTTTTAGCTTTTCCATCAACGCCTTGGCACGGTCAAGAGCCGCACGCTCGGCAGCGTTGTCAGGTTCAAACCACGGTTGCGTCACACGCCAGATAATCCGCCCGTCCAATGGCACACCGGAAAACGGCCCGGCATCCCACAACGAGTAACCTCTGAACGGCGTCGGCTGTTCCTGATAGCAGGCTCGAACCGCCAGGCGAATCTGCTGCTCCGGCTCAAACTGCAGGTCAATCAGCGTCACCTGCTGCAGGAGACGCAGGATGAATTCCGCGGGAATGTTGTGAAGCACCGCATGCGCCGCATCAGTCCCCACAATGCGTTTCCGCTCATCCACCCCGTTGGCGAAAAGCGCCTTCAGTGATTCCCCCGTATGATGACCGGGAGACTCCGGGCCGCCCAGGATAAGGTACCGGATGTTCGGATTGCCCACGAGGTTGCAGATCATCTTCTCAAAACCAATGTTGGGAGTCTGGACGGTGCCGGCCAAGGCCGCCCCGCTTTCCACCCCCGCACGCACTAGTTTCTCCAAATCGAGGAGAATTTTGTCCTCGTCGGTATTGAGGACAATAGCCAAAGCCACCGGGGAGGCATCATTACCACGGATGTAGCGTCCCGGTTCGGCCGGATAGTTTGGATGGGGAATGGCCTTAATCATCATTGTGGGTCCTCACCCCAATATCGCCGACGGAAATAAAGCGACACGTTCACCAGCCCGATTAACACCGGCACTTCCACCAGCGGCCCGATAACAGCCGCGAACGCAGCGCCATGGTTGATTCCAAACACGCCCACGGCAACAGCGATGGCCAGTTCGAAGTTGTTACTGGCCGCCGTGAAGGAGAGAGTTGCCGACTTGGCGTAGCTGGCGCCCGCCTTGGCACTCATCCAGAAACTCACCAGAAACATTGTCACAAAGTAAATCAACAGCGGCACGGCAATCAGAACCACGTCACCGGGTTTTGCGATCATCGCCCGTCCTTGCATGGAGAACATCACCACGATGGTGAACAACAAGGCGATCAGCGTCATGGGCGAAATGCGCGGGATAAATTCCGAGTGATACCATTCCTTGCCCTTCGCCTTAACCAAAAGGAGGCGGGTTAGCATGCCGGCGATGAACGGAATACCCAGATAGATGAGCACACTTTCCGCAATCTGTTTCATCGTCACGTTCACCACCACGCCCGAAAGCCCGAGCAAAGGCAGGAGTTTCGTTACAAACAGCCAGGCAAAAAGGCTGTAAAACAGGACTTGAAAGATCGAGTTGAACGCCACCAACCCGGCACAATACTCCGTTTCACCCTTCGCCAGATCGTTCCACACGATCACCATGGCAATGCAACGCGCCAGACCGATCATGATCAACCCGATCATGAATTCCGGCTGACCCCGCAGAAAGACAATGGCCAGTGCCGTCATGAGGATTGGCCCAACGATCCAGTTCTGCACAAGGCTCAATCCAAGAATCCTGTAGTCCCGGAAGACATCCCCGAGTTCTTCATACTTCACCTTGGCCAAGGGCGGATACATCATCAAGATCAACCCAACCGCAATCGGGATGCTGGTTTGAGTTCCTTCCGGTCTCAACGCGCCAATCCAGCTTCCAAAGGCAGGCACGACATAGCCCAACGCAACGCCAACCCCCATCGCCAGAAAGATCCAGAGCGTCAGATATCGATCCAAGAAGGACAGCCGTTTTGAGACTTTCTCTGTCATGCTTAATTCTCCCTCTTAGTCAACAATTCCGGGCACTGATCCACAAAGTTCCTGATCTCATTCCTTACCCGCCTGTAACAATCCAGCTTTTCTTCATCCGTCTTCACCTCCCGAGCCAGACGGGGCGGATCCTGAAATCCCACATGAACAACTTTGGTCTTGCCCGGGAAGAGCGGGCAGGACTCGTGCGCGTTGTCGCAAACCGTCACCACATAATCAAACTGCACATCCTTCAACTCATCCACATGCTTCGAGTGGTGCCCGGTAATATCAACCCCTGCCTCTGCCATGACCTTGACTGCATTGGGGTTTAGCCCGTGGGTTTCAATTCCAGCAGAATACGCCTCGATCACATCCCCTTTGAGATGCCGTGCCCAGCCCTCAGCCATCTGGCTACGGCAGGAATTTCCCGTGCAGAGGAACAAAACCTTTAACTTGTCGTTCATCGCAACTACTCCTTATTCTCGCTTCAAGCCGCCACCGGCCGCCCCTTCGACCAGAGCAACAACGTTGAACTGACCACGACCGTGACGCAACCCGCTTCCTGGAAGATCACCGCGACAATGGGCGTCATCAAACCCATGACACTCAACGTCAGGCCGATCACGTTGTAGATCATTGAAAAGAAAATGTTCAGCTTGATGCGTCGCAGCACTTTCGCCGACATCCACATGAAGTCCGCAACACCCGAAATATCGTCGTTCATCAACGTCACGTCAGCCGTCTCGATGGCCACATCCGTGCCGGCGGCACCCATGGCAATACCCACATCGGCTTGAGCAAGCGCTGGCGCATCATTGACACCATCACCGATCATCCCGACAACCTGCCCTTCCGCCTGACATTGCTTAACGAACGCCTGCTTCTGCGCAGGGAGCAGTTCGGCTTGGAAGTCGTCCACGCCGATCACTCTGGCTACAGCGGCGGCCACCGTCGGATGGTCGCCAGTCAGCATCGTGATCCGTTGGACACCCATCGCCTTGAGGGCACGGATGGCGGCGGGTATTTCCGGGCGAATCTCGTCGGCAATCGCCAGCAGGCCCACCGGCTCATCATCATGGGCAACCAGCACCGCCGTGCGCCCCTGCTCCGATTGCATCGCGAGCGCCTGCTCGATGGCGGGCGTGATGTTCATTCCGGCATCTCGAAGATATGACGGTTTCCCGACTCGTATCCTACGGCCTTCCCATTCGGCCTCAACGCCCATGGCCGCAGCGCTGTTGAAATGGTCCGGCTCGGGAATAGACAGGCCCGTGTCCTTACCGGCCGCCAGGATGGCGCGGCCCAAAGGATGTTCGGAGTACTTCTCGGCGATGCAGGCCAGGCGGAGAACATCATTCACGCTTCGACCAGTGAAGCTGATGATATCCATCACCTTCGGCCGACCGAAGGTGAACGTCCCCGTCTTGTCGACCAACAGGTGGTCCACCTTGTGCCCCAGTTCCAGGAACATACCCCCCTTGATCAGGATCGCCCGCTTGGCCATGTTCGAGATGCCTGCCGTCACTGCGGTCGGGGTGGCAATGGCAAAGGCGCAGGGACAGGCCACCAGTAGAACCGAAACCGCCGCCTTGACATCGCCGGTAACGAAGAAGGCCACCACAGCCAACACAACAACCGTGGGCAGAAACCATGTGGTGAAACGGTCGGCCAGATTCTGAATTGGCGCACGTGAACCCTGGGCCTCCTGCACCAAATGGACAATCTGCGCCAGCGTGGTGCCTTCACCTACCTTTTCCGTCCTGATCTCCAGCCGCCCCGATTCATTGAGCGTTCCGCTGAACACGGCGCTTCCGGGCAGCTTCTCCACCGGCATGGATTCGCCTGTGATGGGGGCCTGATTGACACTGCTCGCACCGGCCACCACCGTGCCATCCACCGGAATCCTCTCACCAGGACGAACCACAACGCTGTCACCCAACTGGATGTCCGCAACCGGCACGGTGACTTCATCACCGTTGCGGCGTAGCGTTGCCGTCTGAGGCTCCAGATCCAGTAGGTCTCGAATGCTACGACGCGTCTTATCCAGCGCGTAACTCTCCAACGCCCCAACCACCGACATGATGAGGATGATGATTGCCGCCGGACGGAACTCTCCGATTGCAATGGTCGCACCCAGCGCCACAAGCACGAACAGGTTGACCGTGATCCGGCCGCGGGCGGCATCCTTGAAACCCGCCATAAAACGCGGGGTTCCTCCCAGTAGCACGGCCGCCAGCGCCAAGAACGCATTCAGGTACGCGGGGCCGATATGCCAGCGGGCGAACCCCCAACTCGCCAGGATCAGAACCAGGATCAGAGCAGGCGCAAACGCCAGCACCAGTATCTCCCGGCGCCTCTCGGAACAAACACGATCAGGATCAGACATCAGAATCCTCCGCTCGGCACCAGCCAAAGGGACAACGGCCCACCGTACGGCACAACACTCCCGTAGCGGGAATCGGCCGGCTTATCTCTTCCTTCCCTTCCCCGCAACCTCGCCACCCTTGTCCTTCTTCTCGTCTGCCGCGTGGCAGCCGCAACCGGGACCGCAGCCGTCATTGCTTTTGGCGATCGACTCTTTCAATAACGCCCAAACGCCTTTCTTTTTACCTTTTTCTTTTACCGTGCCATTCATGTCATCACCTTTCGTTTTCTCGCTTTATCTTGAAGGATGCTGGCCACCATTCAGCGTGCGGTGTAGATCAGGTAAAGACCCCCGAGAAGCACCAGACCCCCGCACACTTTCCTGAGAATTACCGCACCCCTGGACTTCTCATTCCAATCCAGGTAATACTGGACCAACCCGGTGAATGTCCCTGCCAGCACAATCACCGCACAGTGCCCCACTCCATAGCACAGGAGCAGGAGGACCCCGTAGGCAAGGTCCGTTGCCGCCACCTTGAACGACACCGCCAACATCGGCGCCATATAGGCAAAGGTGCAGGGGCCCAGTGCCATCCCGAACACAAGCCCCAGAATCAATGCCGCCAGCATCCCCTTGCGTTTCATCCCCGGCTGGGCCGCACCAGGCATGGGCAACCGGATCGCGTCCAGCAGGTAGAGACCGACCACGAAAAAGATGACGGCCTCTGCGTAATTTCCCCAGCGCCCCACATCGCCCATCATCCGACCCGCCGCCGCCGTAATAGCCCCGATCACGCCAATCGTGACCAGGATCCCCATTGCGAAGAGCAGGGAGAGGGTGAACGCCCGCCGCATGCTCATCCGCCCCTGCTGATCAATAAAACCCACGATCAAAGGAATACTCGCCAAATGGCAGGGACTCAACAAGAGGCTGAGCACACCCCAAAGAAAGGCAGCACCTAACGCAATGCCCGCCGGTCCCTCGACCGCATGCGACACAACAGTAAAGATCCATTCCATCATTCTGCCTTCCGGCTCCTGACTCCTGACGCCTGCTCCAACTCCACTCCGAACTCCTTCCACTTCGCCAGAATGTCTTCCTGACTGTAAAACCCCTCGTGCCTGAACAGCTCCTTCCCTGCCGCGTCATAGAAGATCTGCGTCGGTATCAACTTGACCCCATACTCCTCCCCCGCCTTGGGATTTTCCCAAACATCAATGAACTGGATCGTCAGTTTCCCGGCACAGGTCTTCTTGAGGTCCTCCAGGATCGGCGCCATCAGCTTGCACGGGATGCACTTCCCGGCGCCTAAATCAACCAGGCGCGGCAATGCATTGGAAATGACCGATCCCGGCGAATTCGTACACTGGGCCAGGTTAACCACAGGTACAGCCTCCCGCGTAGATTTCTTCGCCCCCTCCTGCCGCTTGGCAACCACCACCCCGAGGATGGCCAGAGCCAGAAGCATCCAAACCCATTTCCGGGAGGCGCTGCAACAACGTGCATCACATGCGGATTCGCTTTTCTTGCTCATTCCATTTCACTCCAGCAGTTTCCTGATCTCATCCACCCCAAGCGCCTTGCCGGCACTCTTGACCTGCCCATCCACGACTAACGCGGGCGTCAACATGACGTTGAACTTCATGATGTCCGCGATCTTCTCAACTTTCTCCACCGTCGCGTCAATGCCCAGCGCCCTCACCGCCTCCGCCGTGTTGGCCATCAACAATTTGCACTTCGGGCATCCCGTCCCCAGTATCTGTATTCGCTTCATAACTCCATCACCTCCACCATTCACTCATCAACCACTAACCACCCCCCAAACCATTCCAGTAATCGTCGCCATCACCACCACTAAGCCGACATAGGCAAGCGTCTTCTTCGGGCCGAGTATCGAGTTGATCACCAACATGCTTGGCAACGACAGGGCTGGCCCCGCCAGCAGAAGCGCCAAGGCCGGTCCCTGCCCCATCCCGCTGTCCATCAACCCGCGCAGAATCGGCACTTCGGTCAGCGTGGCGAAATACATCAACGCCCCGGCGAACGAAGCGAAGAAATTGGTCCAAATCGGCCACACAACGAAAAGCCAATGCGGCACAAGTCCGCCCTCACGATGCATATAGCCCCAAAACACCGTTGGATCGTCACCCACCAGGGCCTGGATCCACCGATTCGGGACAAGCCCGGCATCCTTGGCTTCGGCGCTCCCCAGGAAGAAACCGGCGGCCAGTACACCTATGAACAGGAGCGGCATGATCTGCTTGGCAAACCCCCAACTCACCTTCACCCACTCCAAACGTTCCTGCCGGTCCACCCATCGCCGCACCATCCACACCAGCGCCAGCAATAGACCGGCCACCAGGAACCACCGCCCCTGATGTATGCGATTGGCCGGACTTTCCGGATGCGCCTGCGTGACCTGCTGTACCTCGGCCACGGGTAAGGTCCGCACGACACCTTCCCCGGTAAGCATACGGATATGCTCCGGGGTCTTCTCCAGAACCTGTCCTTCCACACTGTAGACCGTCAGCCCGTTCGGACAGCACAGGAAGACCGCACGCACATCCCCGCTACGCGCCCAATTGGCAAAGACGAGTATCCCCACCATCCCCAGGAACATGAGCGCCGTCTGCCAGAGCGGCCGCGCCGGTTTGCCGTCAGGTTCCAGATAAACCTCCGACGCCTGCGCCGCCTTGGCTCGTTCTTCCTTCAGGAAGAAGAGATGCATCAACGCCCCGATGACCACGCTGAACACCACCGCTCCCACCGTCCGCGCGATCCCCAGCGGCATCCCCAGCACCCGCGCCGTCATCAGAATGGCCAGCACATTGATGGCCGGACCGGAATAGAGAAACGCAATGGCAGGCCCCAACCCCGCCCCGCGCATGTAGATGCTGCCGAACAGCGGCAACACGGTACACGAACACACCGCCAGGATTGTCCCCGAAACCGATGCCACCCCATAGGCCAGCACCTTGTTCGCCTTGGGCCCGAAATACCTCATGACCGCATTCTGGCTCACAAAAACCGAGATCGCCCCGGCGATGAAAAACGCCGGTACCAGACACAGCAGAACATGCTCCCGCGTATACCACTTGACCAACCGGAACGCCTCAACCAACGCTCCTTGAAACCGTGGTGCATCCGCAGGCAAAAAATACAGGGTCAGAAAGGCCGCCACCAGCCATGCCAAATACTGGACTTCCCGCTTCACCGTGGCCCCCCCCTGGCGTCCGCTGCCGTCTCTCCGAGCAACCGGCGATGCGATTCCGCGGTCGACCGCATGACCGCCTCCGCGCACGAGAAGAATTCGGTAACACAGGCACACTTCAGGCGATAGAAGACCTGAACCCCGCGCTTTTCATCCGCGAGAATCCCCGCATTCTTGAGAACCGAAAGATGTTTGGAGACCGTGGAAAGATCCGATCCCACCCACTCCCGGATCTCACACACACACCGCGGCCCCGCCTTTAACTCATCCACAATCCTCAGGCGGGCGGGATGCGCCAACGCCTTCATGATCCTGGCTCTCTCAAGGTATAACTCCTGCCGCCGACTGCCCATGGGTCATTCCTCCCTAATCATTGTTACTTGGCAATATTGCCAAGTAGACACATCTCCGTCAAATCCAATCTTGAGCCGCCACCCCGGGTATGCTATCTACGCCATTTGCGCGGGCGAGTGGTGAAATTGGCAGACACGCAAGACTTAGGATCTTGT
>JBIJCW010000095.1:0-8420 GCA_044344495.1 Kiritimatiellia bacterium
GTCCATGCCCTGGTTCGGCTCAGCAGCGGCTGTGACCCGGCTCAACGTGTCCTGGATTTCCTTCTCACTGGCCACCAGGGGCATCACGTCCAATCCGGTCAACACATGCAGCTCATCCACCGCCATAATGTTGAAGGGGTCCCCCAGGGCCACCACCAACACCCCGCCAATCTTGACCAGCGGCACCGCCTGATGCTTGCGTAATACCTCGGCGGAAATGGATTCGACGAGTTGGGGATTCGGCGAGAACCGCGCCAGCGTGATCGGTGGCATCCGTAAATAGTCGGCAAATCCCAGCGCCAAGTCCGTCGGCGAAACCACTTGATGCTCAACCAGATACTTCTCAAGGCGGACCCCCATCGCTTCCGCCTTTTCCTGTGCCCCGAAAAGCGCTTCCTGCCCGATGAACCCGCGCCGGACCAGGATATCCCCGATTTTCGAACTTTTCACAATCATTGCCATTGTGTTCCGCCCGGATCTCCCCGGGTAACTTGCCCGGATACGCCCCCGCCATTAACCCAACCCTTTCACACACAACACTTGCGGCCAACCACACACCCCGCTATGCTTCCCGCCCATGACTCTGAACGAACGGGACTACATGCGCGAAGGACACACCCATCGGCCAGGACCACCCCCCACGCCGGTCCCATTGCTCGCCCGCATCAAATTCACCCTGTGGCGCCTGCTACACCCCCACACACCGACACCCTCGCGTACCCCGCCTTCAATGTCAACCAAGTTACCAGAACCCCTGGAAAACGAAAATGACAAATAGCACCACCATCGGCATGGGCCGGCACGAAGGTCTTCTTTCCGAACAGGATGTCGCGGAAATCTGCGACCGCGCCCTGGCCGACTGGAAACCCGATGGCCAACGCATCCTGTTCATCGTCCCCGATCATTCCCGGACCTGCCCCCTGGATATGATGTTCCGCCTGCTGTATGAACGGTTGGCTTCCCGCGTCAAGGCCTTCGATTTCCTGATTGCCCTCGGCACCCACCCGCCCATGCCCCAGGATCAAATCTATAAACGCATGGGCATCACCGCCGCCGAACACACCTCCCGCTACCCCAGGGCACGCTTCTTCAACCATGAGTGGAAAAATCCGGAGCAGATCACCAGCGTCGGACGCCTCACCCGCGAGGATATCCGCGACATCACCGAAGGCCGCTTCGAGATGGACGTGAATGTCACCTGCAACCGCATGGTGTACGATTACGACCTCCTGGTGATCATCGGCCCGGTTTTCCCGCATGAGGTCGTCGGCTTCTCCGGCGGCAACAAATACCTCTTCCCCGGCATCGCCGGCCAGGACATCATCGATTTCTTCCACTGGCTTGGCGCCGTGATCACCAACCCCGTCATCATCGGCAACAAGTGGACACCCGTCCGTCGCGTCGTGGACCGCGCCGCCACCATGATCCCCACCCAACGCCGCGCCTTCTGCATGGTGGTCAGGAACCATGACCTCGCCGGCCTCTACGCGGGAACCCCCGAGGACGCCTGGTCCGCCGCCGCCGACCTCTCGCGCGACCTGCATACCCGCTACGAGGAAAAACCCTTCCATACCGTCCTCTCCTGCGCCCCGGAAATGTACGACGACCTCTGGACCGGCGGAAAATGCATGTACAAGATCGAACCGGTGGTCGCCGACGGCGGCAAGGTGATCATCTATGCTCCGCATATCACCGAAATCTCCTCCGTCCATGGCGCCATCCTCGGGGAAATCGGTTACCACACCCGGGACTTCTTCCTCAAGCAGTGGGACAAGTACAGCCGGTACCCCTGGGGCGTGGTGGCGCATTCCACCCACGTCAAAGGTATCGGCACCTACGAGAACGGTATCGAGCAACCACGCGTCGACGTCGTTCTGGCCACGGGAATCCCGGAGGCCGTCTGCCGTAAGGCCAACCTGGGCTATCTGGATCCACGATCCGTCCGCATCGCCGACTATGAGAACCGCGAGACGGAAGGCATCCTGTGCGTCCGGCGCGCCGGCGAAATCCTTTACCGCTGGAAACACGCACCGGCGGCCTTGGGCGGCCGCCAGTAGCCGATTAACCACACCCGCCGGAAATTACGGCGCTTCACCCAACAACAATCGCAGCACTGCATTGGCCTGCAGGTGCGCCGCAATGCCCACCCGCGGCGCCATCAATCCGCGACCCGGCCGCGCGTCACTCTCCAGATCACCCACCACATAAACCCGCGCCCCGAGTTTCCGGATCCCAACCGTCACTCCCGGCCCATATCCCGCCAACCCCGAGGCCATGACGATCGGTTTGTCGGGAAACGCACTGCCAAAACTCCCCAGCAACATCGCTTTCATCTCGGCCGCATCAAACGCCTCCACCATGACGTCGACACCGCCGAACAGCCCGGGGATGTTCGCTGGCGACAACTTCACGGCATGGGCAACCACCCGTACATGCGGATTGATCCGCGCCAGGTTTTCCCCCAGCGCCTCCGTCTTGTGCATCCCGATCTGGTCCACAAAGTACTGCTGGCGGTTAAGATTGGAGGGCTCCACCACGTCAAAATCCGCCAGCACCAGACAACCAACCCCCGTCCGGGCCAACGCCACCGCAATGGCCGACCCCAGCCCACCCAACCCGGCAATCCCCACCGTGGCCGCCTTCACTTTGGCATGAACCCCCGGCGTGTGCCGCGCCATCATCAACGCCTCCAGTTCGGCGGCGGACGGCACCTCCCCGCGCCGGATGAACACCACCCGATCCCCCTCCCGCAACTCCCGGTCCACCACCACCGGCGCCCCGTTGCATACCACCACGTCGGCATCCGGCTTGACACGCGCCTTCAGAGCCAACAAACCCAACCCGCACTCCACGTCCAGCTCATTTTCGGCGACAAAGATCTTCATAACCCCTTTATCCCCATGAATTTGCCAGCGCCACAGGACTAACCGTTCAGAACGAGGCGGCAAAGGCGATCGAGGCGCCAATCTGATCGGAAATGTTCGCCAGTAACGCTTCATCGACAGGTTGATTCACCCTGAAGATCGCCAACGACTGGTCGCTGGGAATGTGGTGGGAATGGCGAACATCCTCGATGTTCAACCGCGCCTCGCCCAACGCCGCCCCCACATGCCCGACCACACCCGGGCGATCCTTGTACTGGAAACACACCACATGACCCGTCGGCTCAAAGTACAACTTGTCGAAATCATTAATGCGCGAAATCATCACCGTCCCCTCGGTCACGGTTCCCCGCACACTGGCCTGCTTCATCGTCGTCGCATCCACATTGCCGACCAGGTCGAGGGTGATGGAATTGGCGAACACCTTGTGTTCGTCGGTCTGCCGGTTGGTAAAGGTGATCCCGCGCTCCTGCAGGTATTTGACCGCCGCCTTGGCATCCAGCGAACGATCGTAGTCCTTCCACAACGCCGCCACCGCCGGCACCAACAGCCAGTCACTGTAAGGCTTGAGCGTCCCGTAACAACTCATCTCGATTTCCTTCAGGTTGGCCTCCCGTCCCAACACCAGCCGGCACACGCGACCCAGCGTATTGGCCAGCACACAGTAGGTCTCATCCAACCCCTCCGGAACATCCCGATTGACAATGTAGGACGTCACGCCCTTTTCATCGTACTCGATCAACTGCTCCGCCGACCGGCGGGCGGCATTCGCATTCGCCTCCTTGGTACTCGCCCCCAGATGCGGCACCATGATGTCGGCAATATCCGCCACCGTCTTGGGCCCTGGCTCATCCTTGGGATACACATCGTTGAGCAGCCGCAACCCCTTCTCCGCCTTGATCTTGCGGAAAGCCTCCTCATCCAGCACCCCGGCCCGGGCACAGTTGACGATCGTTGCCCCTTTCTTCATGAGCCCCAGCAACTTGACCCCGATCAACTTCTTGGTTTCCGCCGTCTCGGGAATGTGCAGACTGACGTAATCCGACTTGGCGAAAAGTGTCTCCAGGTCCGTCAGCTCCACGTCCGCTTCCGAAGCACGCTCGGCGGATACCATCGGATCATACCCCAGCAGTTTGCACTCGAACCCCGACAAACGCTTGGCCAGCAGGCGCCCGATATTCCCCAACCCCACGATGCCCACGGTCTTCCCCGCCACTTCCCGCCCCATGAATGCCTTCTTCTCCCAATCACCGGCGCGACAGGAGGCATCCGCCTTGATCAGATGCCGCGCATCCGCCAACATCAACGCCACCACTTCCTCGGCAACGCCGTTGGAATTGGCCCCCGGGGTGTTCATCACGTCAACCCCTTTCTTCCGGGCATGTTTTGTGTCGATCGTGTTGTATCCCGCTCCGGCACGGATCACCGTCTTTAATTTCGGAAGCATGTCGATGACCTGGGATGTGACCGCCTCGCTGCGGACAATCAGGGCATAGGCGTCGGGATGCTTGGCGCAAAGTGCCGCCGCATCACCGCCATCGTCCTGGACCACCTCGTAATTCCCGTTCGCCTTGAGAAGGTCAGCGGCAATCTTGTCCAACTTCGTCGGTATCAGCACTTTTTTCATCAGTAGCCTCCATTCATACGGCGCCGCAGCGCCAACTTGATAAGGAGGCCATCATATTGATCTGTCTCCCATGAATCAAGCGCCGGTAACAGTTGTCCGCGCCACCCACAGGGCTTGTCCCGGCGGCGCAAAAGATCGGCAATGCGCCCCTTGGCCTTGCCCCACCTGAATCCCTATGGTATAGCCTCGGCAATGAATCCCGCATCTGAAGACACTTGCGATCAGCTCATACCCGCTGGTTCATCCCCCTGGGTCGCCGGGCCGAAAGCAGCGCCTTCCTCTTGCGCGGCGGTGTTTACCGCCACTCAGAACTACATGCCGCATTTGGCGACCGCCCTCACCTCGCTGCTCCACAACAATCGCGGGATCATGGACTCCGTCTATGTAATTCACGACGGCATTGACCCTGATAGCCAGCGCCTACTGGCGTCCTTCGCTAAAACCCGTTACCAGACTCCGGTGGTGTTTCTGCAGGGAGACCATCAACGATTCAAGGACTTGAAACTCGCCGAGCACTTCACCCATGCGGCATACCTCCGCCTCCTCATGGATGAACTCCTGCCTTCCTCACTCGACCGGGTTCTCTATCTGGATGCGGATTGCATCGTCCTCGACCGCCTCACCGAACTGATCGGGCTGGATTTCAATGCATCCTCAACTGACTTGCATGGCGGCACAGAATATTACGTTGGTGCGGCGGATCACTGGTACGGACACAAATTTGAACGGCGCCGGGTTCGATTGAATATGCTGCCAGGCACACGCTATTTCAATTCCGGCGTTCTCGTGGTAAACCTCAAACTCTGGCGCCAGGAAGGAATTGGTCGTAAAGCCATCCAACTGGCCATTGACCGGAACGGCATGTTGCCCGCCCATGATCAGGATGTCGTGAACATCCTCTTCCAAAATGCATGGCATCGGATCCACCCCCGATACAACGTCTTTGGCGAAATCATCGCAGGCAAAGCAAGTGAATGCGACGCCTCAGAGATGGCCGAAACCCTCGCGCACCCGGCAATTATTCATTTCACCGGCGCCTCGAAACCTTGGCACTACCTGAACGAACACCCCTACAAGCACCTGTACTGGCATTACCGGGCCATGACACCATGGAAACGCCACCTTCCTGAAGATTTCTCCATCAAGAGCCTGATCTGGAAACACCTGCCGGTCCCCGCAAAAGCACTCATCCAGCGCAGGAGTCAGAAGACCAATCTCCTCCCAAAGAATAAGTAGCCCCTCCGGCTACCGCTTCCTGGGCGCAAAACACAAGTCCACCACATCCTGGAAGGTCTGTACAAAGTGCGGCCGCAACCCCTTCCGGATATGCGCCGGCAACTCCTGGAAGTCCTTCTCATTCTCTTTCGGGAAGATCAAATCAACCACCTTGGCCCGCTTGGCCGCAATGGTCTTCTCCTTCAATCCGCCAATGGGCAACACAAACCCGGTCAGCGAGAGTTCACCCGTCATGGCGTAATGCGCCCGCACCGGCTTGTTCCTCGCCAGCGAATACAACGCCGTGGCCATCGTGATCCCCGCCGACGGCCCGTCCTTGGGCGTTGCCCCCGCCGGTACATGCAGATGCACAAAGTGTTTCTCAAAGAATTCCCTGGCCTTGGGATCGTCGTTCAGGAACGCCCGCACATACGTGTAGGCAATCTCCGAAGACTCCACCATCACGCTCCCCAACTGCCCCGTCTGTTTAAACCCCGGGCTCTTCGATTCGACCCGCGTGGCCTCCACATACAACGTGGACCCGCCCAGACTGGTCCACGCCAACCCCATCACCACCCCGGTCCGCGGCTTCCTGAAGGGATCGCTATCCGAGTACAACCGCTTGCCCAGGAACGCATGGATGTTCTTGATCCCCACCGATACCCGGTCGGCCTTGCCCTCCACCATCCGCTTCGCCGCTTTGCGGCAGATCTTCTTGATCTGGTTTTCCAGCCCGCGCACCCCCGGCTCCCGGGCGTAACCGTCAACAATCTGCTTGAGTGCCGCATCGGTGATCTCCAGACGGCGCGCCTCGATCCCGTGCTCCTTCATCTGCTTGGGTATCAGGAACCGCGTCGCAATCTGAACCTTCTCCTCCAGGATGTAACCCGCCAACTTGATGACCTCCATCCGGTCCAGCAACGGCGCCGGAATCGTATCCGTCTGGTTGGCCGTGCAGATGAACATCACATTGGACAGATCAAACCGCACATCCAGATAGTGATCGAGAAAATCCCTGTTCTGCTCCGGATCCAGCACCTCCAGCAACGCCGACGCGGGATCGCCATGGTAACTGGCCCCGATCTTGTCCACCTCGTCGAGCATGATCACCGGGTTCTGGGTCTTGCAGACCTTGATGGCCTGCAGGAATTTCCCCGGCATGGCCCCGATGTAGGTGCGCCGGTGCCCCTTGATCTCCGCCTCATCCCTCATCCCCCCCAGCGAAAACCGGTAGAACTTGCGCCCCACACTCCGCGCAATGGACTGGCCGATGGACGTCTTGCCCACCCCCGGCGGCCCCACAAAACAAATGATGGACCCTGAAATGTTGCCTTTCAAGATGCCGACCGACAGGAACTCCAGAATGCGATCCTTGACATCCTCCAACCCGTAATGGTCGGTATTGAGCAGGGCCGATGCCTTCTTGATGTCATAACTGTCCTTGCTGAACACACCCCAGGGCAGCGACGTCAACCAGTCCACGTAATTGCGGCTCACGGCAAACTCGGGCGAGTGCGGGTCCATGATGCCCAGTTTGTTCATCTCCTCGTCAAGACGCTCCTTGGTCTCCGGGGGCAGTGTTAACTTGCAGAGCCGCTCCTTGAACTCATCCAGTTCCGTCTCCTTGCCCTCCTTGACCAGTCCGAGTTCCTTTTTGATCGCCTTGAGTTGCTCGCGCAGAAAGAAATCCCGCTGCTGCTTGGAGACCTTGTCCTCAATCTGCTTGCTGATCTTGGCCTGCAACCGGGAAATATCGATCTCCCGCTTCAACAAAAGCAGCACCTTCTCGATACGGGAACGGATGCTGAAGGACTCCAGAACGTCCTGCAAATCCTTGCCGCTGGCCGTCGTCATCGCCGCCGCAAAATCAGCCAGACGGCCCGGCTCACGAATGTTGGACCGGTTCAGAAAGAGGTTCAACTCCTCCTTGAACAGGGGATTGAGCTGCAGCAAATCCTTCATCGCCGTGACGATCGACAGGGAATAGGCCTTCAATTCGTCGTTGTCGGCCATCTCCGTCTCAATCACATAGTGCACCCGGACGGTAATGTAAGGGGTCTCCGAAACGACATCGAGAATCCGGAACCGCTCGAGAATACCCAGCATGACCTGGATCGCCCCGTCGGCCGCCGCCTGCGACACCTGGATAATCTCGGCGATGACGCCCACCTTGTGGAGTTCCTCCCCCTTGCGGGGAATCTGCCGTTCCTCGGTGCCCGGCACCTCCCTGGCCAGCACCAGCCCGACAAACTTGGTCGAGGACTTCACGGTCGTAGCCAGCATTTCCTTAAGCGCCCCGTCGTCAATACTCAGGGGCACCATCATCCGCGGGAAAAGCGGACGGCTTAACAACGGAAGCAGGGGTAAAACATCCGGATAGACATACCGGGCAGGAATGACCGTCTTGTTTTCCGAAGCCTTGGCCCCTTGCTCCTTGTCCATAAGTTCGGCTTCAACCGTTTTTGAATCATCAGACATGAGGGCCTCCGTTGTGTCACGCACAGACGGCCCCATTATGGGGGGCCGTCAGCAAATTTCAATAACTACCTCACCCTTTCATGAACTTGTTGTGCCAGATGGCCACGTTCATCAGCGCCCAGAGCACATGATTGTGGTTTTGCTTCATCGCCAGATGCTCGGCAATCAGGGTGTTCACATGGTCGCGGTTCATGTTCTCCCGGATCACCGGCGACTCG
>JBIJCW010000096.1:0-8392 GCA_044344495.1 Kiritimatiellia bacterium
ACCACGGGATTTTCCAGGACGGTCATGGCGGTGTCGCGTAATTTCCTGGCCCGTTTCACGCGACTCAACACAAAAGCGGCTTCGGTGCCTGTGGTGCCCGCCAGTTGGCGTTCGGCTTGCTGCAATTCGTTGGCCAGCAGGCTCATCTTGTTGCGGACCAGCATGAGGAGTCCCTGGTGCAGGGCGGTGGCAATATCGGGGGCGGTGCGGTAGTAGGCCTTGCGGTCGCCCTGTTTCCAGGAGCGGCGGACGAGACCGAGGCTTTCGAGCTGGCGTGCGGCGATGCTCACGGCGGCCTTACTCAGGCCAAGGTCGGCGGCAATGTCATCCAGGGACTGTTCCTCCTGCGCCAGGTAGAGGTGGACCAGGATCTGGCCGACAATGCGTCCGAGGCCGAGGTCCTGGGCGGTGCGTCCGCCGACTTCGGTCAGGTGCTTGCGGATGTCCGTGATGGTGGTGGCCGAGTTCATTTGATGCGTTTACAAAACTGTTAACGTACAAAATATAGTTACGGTGACAGGGAGTCAATGGGGAAGTGGGTGCATGGCAAAAAAAAGAGTTTGAACAGAAGTCGCGAAGCCCGCGAAGGGAAGGGGGCGCGGGGTTATAGACGATAGCCTAAAAGCAAAACGCGGAAACAGGGCTTTCCACCTGTTCCCGCGCAATCATCTATTGTGCTCTGATTAGCGCAACGGACTATCGGCGTCCGCCGAACCCGCCGCCACCGCGACGGTCGCGATCTCCACCGCCACCGAATCCGCCGCCGCCGCCGAACCCGCCACCGCCAGTGCGCGGAGCCTGGGGTTTCGCCTCGTTCACGGTCAGCGCACGTCCGTCCACGTCCTTGCCATTCGTGGCCGCAATGGCCGCCGCCGCCTCAGCGTCAGTTGACATCTCGACAAAGCCGAAACCTTTACTGCGCCCCGTCTCGCGATCCATGATCACGTCCGCGGTCATGACCTTGCCATGAGCGCCAAATAACTGTTGGAGGGTTTCACTCGTGACGCTGTAACTCATGTTGCCGACATACAATTTCTTACCCATATCTCTATTCCTTTCTTACCTTACCTTTGGACCTCTTCTTTTTCTTTCCGGTTCCTGTGGAAAGGGGTTCAACTCGAACCCTACGCCCCGATGGCACCCCGCCTACGGCGCGGCACCTCTGGGCGACCCATCAGCGCCCGAACAACGTTCGCCTCCGAGTTAGGAAGACCGAAAAGGCAGGGTTAGGTGCGTGACTTCCGTCACACCGCCATCCGACTTCTTCGACAACCAGATTTTTGGGATGATACCGCAATCGGCAAACGAAGTATATAAGTATCATCGTTTCATCTTTCCCTATCTTTCTGCCGAGTTAATTTCCGCCAAAGCATTTCCTGATGCGATTCGGTACATGATTCCCGTGGCGCCCATCATCTTCATCTGGGCGGTGGAAGCGTGTTTTGCCGTTCAGGGCTGGTTGCGGATGCGTCCGGGCATTGGCGTCTATCTGGCTGGCGTACTGGTTCTTGTCTGGCCACTGTATAGAACGGTGGTGCTGGTCAACGACATGAATTCCGAACGGATCTGAATGACCTGCCGCCTGCGGTCCGGATTCCCCGTCCGAGGATGTTTGACGGCCGCCATGATCCAGACTGATCGTCGATTTATCGCATAGTGCCGCCGGACAGGCGCATTCCCGGGTGAAATAAAAAGTATAAAAAAGTTCAGTAATTCATTGACGAATGGTGGGGCGAGGTGTTGTATTGTGTCACATAAGTGCACCATTGTGGGGCAAAGGTAACGACTGTGGAGTCAAAAGACATAGGAACAGGCGGATTGGGAGAGGCGAGCGGCATTTTTGTCGGCCAGTTCGAGCACTCGCTGGATCCCAAGAAGCGGCTGACGATTCCCTCGGAATGGAGGGAGTATGCCGGTATTCCTGCGAGTCTCTATGTGTTGCCCAGCATTGAGGAGGGCGTCCGGTGTCTGAGTGTGTATCCGGCTCGCGAGATGGTGCAGCGGTTGCAGCGGATCCGGAGTCTTTCGATTGGCGATGCCAAAGCGCGGCAGTTTGCCCGGGTCCTGGGTTCACAATCGCAATTGGCGCCGTGGGACTCGGCCGGGCGCATCCGGATCAAGGACGCCCTGCTGGAGTATGCGCAACTGGGGGATCAGGTGATCCTGGTGGGTGCGATCGAACGGTTTGAACTATGGAATCCGGTCTTGTGGAAGCAGGCCAGTTCCTCGGATGCCGCCGGGTTGAGCGAGGCGGCGCGGTATGTTGGATTTTAGAGGGTTTTGAAAGATTCAGGTGATCCAAGGATGAGAATGTCGACGATAGCACTCTACATGCAGATGAGCGGATCCATCACGGGACGACGTGAGGGGTTCCGGTGGCTGAGGCTGCCGCGGAAGCGGCCGGAGACTCTGGGGATGTCGCCCGGGGGCCGGCACCTAAACCGCGGGGGGTTACGGATTGCCAGCACGGCGGTTCGTGGCAACACAGGGCGAAAGCCGGAGAGCTCACATGCATCAGGCGGTCTTGCTGGCTGAGGTGATGCAGTGGCTGGCGCCCCGCGCCGGCGGTGTCTATATCGATGGCACCGTAGGAGGCGGGGGGCATGCCCGGGCGATTTTGGAGGTCGCGGGTCCCACGGGGAGACTGCTGGCGTTGGACCGGGATTCCACGGCGCTCGACCGGGCGCGGGTCGCGATGGGCGGGTGTGCGGATCGTTGCACGTATGTCCATGCCTCCTTTGCCGATTTGGATCAGGTGGCGGCTACCCATGGGGTGGCCTGGGCCGACGGGGTGTTGCTCGACATCGGGATTTCGTCCGACCAGTTGGACAATGCGGAGCGCGGGTTCAGTTTTATGAAGGATGGGCCGTTGGACATGCGGATGGATCGGGAGGGGGCCCGGACGGCGGCGGATCTGGTGAACGGGTTGTCGGAGCATGAGTTGGCGGATGTATTGAGGCGGTACGGGGAGGAGCCGAGGGCGAGGGCCATTGCACGGAGGATTGTGCAGAACCGGGAGCTCCGGATGTTTTCGAGGACGGGGGAGTTGGCGGATCTGGTGATGAAGGTGTATGGCGGCCGGCGCGGACGGATTCATCCGGCAACGCAGACGTTCCAGGCGTTGCGGATTGCGGTGAATGGGGAGTTGAAGGCGTTGGAGGATGGATTGAGGGCGGGATTGAACCTGTTGGCGCCCGGCGGGCGGTTGGTGGTGATTTCATTCCATAGTCTTGAGGATCGGATTGTGAAGCACTTTTTTGCGGATCACCAGGGGCGATGGGAATCGCTGCCCGAGGGGGGGCGCCGGTGGAGCGGGGTTCAGCCCCAGGTGGATGTGTTGACCCGGAAGCCGGTCATGGCTTCGGTGTATGAGAGTGAGCAAAACCCGCGCGCACGTTCAGCAAAACTGCGGGCGGTTGAAAGGAAGCGGTAAGATCATGGCACGACGCAATCGGAAGAAGTCACAGTCAGGTTTTGTATTCCCTGTTCCGCTGGCAATGCTGTTGGTGGTGGTGGCGGGGTTGGCGCTGTTCTTTGTGTGTCTCAAGTCGAAAACCGAGGGACTGGGCCAGGAAATCAAGAATCTGGAAGTGTGCAGGGACCAGTTGCGGCAGGAAGTGGTCAAGGAGCAATGCGAGTGGGCCAGAATGCTTTCGCCGGCCAGCATTGAACAGTCGTTGAAGATGCACGGGTTGGTAATGACCTGGCCGAACCGGGATCAGATTGTGCGGGTTCGGGCGGACGGGACCCTGGATAATGCGGGGTATCCGGATAGCCGGCCTCCCACGCGTCTTGCGCGGGTTGACAGGATAGTGATGAATGATTGAGTTTCGCAGAACAATCAGGTTCGTTGCCGTAGCCGCCGGCCTTTTTGCGGCGATGGCGGGGCTGGTGGTGCGCCTGGTGTTTCTGCACGTGTCCGTTCGCGACCAGTCGCGGTCGCGTGCTGCCAAGACCCGCACCTACCGGGAGACCCTGACGGTCCCGCGCGGGCGGATTCTCGACGGCAGCCAATCGGCCAACATCATGGCGGCGAATGTGAGTGTCAAGGACATCTGGGTGGATCCCGTTTCCCTGATGGCCAGCAATCGCCTTGGCGAGGTCAGTGCTAAACTGGCGCGGGTGTTGGGTTTGAATCCCACGGAGATCGTGGCGGATCTGAACAAGCCCGGGCGTCGGTTTGCGTACGTGTCCCGGTATGTGCCGGATGACCGCGCGGCGGCGGTGGCCCGGATGAAACTGCCCGGGGTGTACCAGAGTCCCGCGACGGCGCGGTCCTATCCCCAGGGGGCGATGTTGTGTCATGTGCTCGGTTTCGTGAACCTTGATGGCGTTGGTTCAAGCGGCATCGAGCAGTGCATGGAGAATTACCTGAAGGGGGTTCCCGGGCTTTTGGAGAGCCGGTTGGACGGGCGGCGGCGTGAGATGTATGACCGGCGGGTGAAGGAGGTGGCGCCGCGCGAGGGGTCGGATGTGGTCCTGACGATCGATCAGAACCTCCAATACATGCTGGAAAAGGGGATGGACGGTGCCATGGAGCGGCACCGGGCCAAGGCGGCGATGGCGATCATTCAGCGCGTGAAGACCGGCGAAATCCTGGCGATGGTGAGCAGGCCCGGATTCGATCCGAACCGGTTCCGGGAGACCGTGGATGCGCAGAAACTGAACCGGACCATCGGGTACGTGTATGAGCCGGGGTCGACATTCAAGGTGGCGGTCATTGCCGCGGCGCTGGACCAGGGGATCGTGACGCCGGAGACGGTTTTTGACTGTGAGAATGGGCGCTGGCTCTACCAGAACAAGATCCTGAAAGACTATCATTCCTACGGGTTGTTGAACGTGGCGGATGTCCTGAAGAAGTCCAGCAACATTGGCGCGGCCAAGATTGCCATCATGATGGGAGACGAGCGGCTCGACAAGAGTCTGCGTGCGTTCATGATTGGCAGCCGGCTGGGCATTGACCTGCCGGGTGAGGAGGGCGGAATTTTCCGATCCGTGTCAAGTTGGTCGGCCATCAGTTCCAGTCGGATTGCCATTGGCCAGGGTGTGGCGGTGACGCCGTTGCAGATGCTGGCGGTATTATGCGGCATCGCCAACGAAGGGCGCATCATGCGGCCCTACGTGGTCAAGGAAGTGGTTTCCAGCAGTGGCGCCGTGCTGATGCGCCAGTCGCCGCAGGTTCTCAGCCGGCCCATCCGTCCTGAAACGGCGGCGTTGATGTGCAGGTTACTGGCGCGGGTGACCGAGGAGGGTGGCACGGGGGTCAAGGCGTGTGTGGAGGGGATCACGGTGGCCGGCAAGACAGGGACGGCGCAGAAGCCGGTGGGCGGGCATTACTCGGAGTCGGACTATATGGCCTCGTTTGTGGGGTTTCTGCCGGCGGAGAATCCTGAGATCGGGATGATTGTGGTGGTGGATGAGCCGCAGCCGCTACATACGGGCGGGGTGGTGTCGGCGCCGGTATTCGGGGAAGTGGCCGAGCAGGCGGTTCGATATCTTGGCATTCAGCCCGGCTCACCCCGGGCGGACGGGTTGTATTACGCCGGTGGGGCGCACTTGCCATGAATCTGGAGACATTGCTCAAACGCGTGACGCACACAGGGGTGCGCGGGATTTCGGACCGGCCGGTGGCGGGGGTTGCGTATGATTCACGCCAGGTGAGGCCGGACTACCTGTTTGTGGCCATTGCGGGGGAGCATCGGGACGGGGTGGGTTTTGTCGAGGACGCCTTGCGGCGTGGTGCCGGTGTGGTGATTTCGCAGCATGGCCGGTTTGCGATCCGCGAGGCCACGCATGTTCAGGTGGAGAATGCGCGGCGGGCGCTGGCGGAGGCGGCCGACGCCTTTTTCGGGCATCCCAGTGCGCAGATGGCGGTGGCGGGGGTTACCGGGACCAACGGAAAAACCACGACGACGTTCATGATCAAGGACATGTTGGAGGCCGCCGGGAAGAAACCGGGGCTGATTGGAACGGTGCAGTACGAGGTGGGTGGACGGGTGATCCCGGCGGGACGTACGACGCCCGAATCCAGTGATCTCCAGGGGCTTCTGGATCAGATGCTCAAAGCGGGTTGTCAGAGTGTGGTGATGGAAGTGTCGTCGCATGCGCTGGATCAGGAACGCGTCCACAGGGTGGACTTTGATGTGGCGGTATTCACGAACCTGACGCGGGATCATCTGGACTATCACAAGACGATGGACGCCTATTTTGTCGCCAAGCAGAAACTTTTTCAAATGCTCGGGCATGGCAAACGCGGGGTGGCGGTGATCAATGCCGATGATCCGAGGGGGAGGGAGTTGAGCCGGGAAGCGGCGCAACATGCCGAGGTGGTCACCTTCGGGTTGAAAGACGGGGCAGCCGTGAAGGCTGAGGATGTTATCTTTGACGGCAAGGGCAGCGCCTTTCGCATCCGGGGGCCGTGGGGGAATTGCGATGCCCGCGTCAATCTGTTGGGTCGTTTCAATGTACAGAATGCGTTGGCGGCTTATACAGCGGGCCGCGTGCTTGGGCTCGACGAGGCGACGGTATTGAAGGCTCTGGCTGGGCGGCAGGCGGTGCCGGGGCGGTTGGAGGAGGTTGCCACGGGGCGCGGTTTCCGGGTATTCGTGGACTATGCCCACACCGATGACGCATTGGCGAATGTACTGGAAACCCTGAGGCCGTTCACGAAGGGACGGTTGATTGTTGTTTTCGGCTGCGGAGGGAACCGGGACCACAGCAAGCGTTCCCTGATGGGCTCGGTGGCGTCCCGTCTGGCCGACTTTTGTGTGCTGACGTCTGACAATCCGCGGCGCGAGGATCCCCGGACCATCATCGATGAAATCCGGCAGGGGTTTGGCGCGAGCGGACAATACGAGGTGGTCGAGGACCGTGCGGCGGCCATCGGGACGGGGCTGTCGCTTGCCCGTGATGGCGATGTGGTGCTGATTGCGGGCAAGGGACATGAGAGTTCCCAGGAATTTGCCAATACCATTGTGCCGTTCGATGACCGGCAGGTCACGCGCGGGTTGCTGAAGCGTAGCGCGGGATAAGCAGCATGCCGACCTTTATTTCATCCGAGTTGGCGGCCTGGTGCGCCGGTGAGTGGGTTATGGGTAATCCGGAGGTCATCCGCGGGATCGTGCATGACACGCGGCAGGTGCAGCCGGGGTTCCTGTTTGTCGCGATTCCGGGCAGCCGGGTGGATGGGCATGATCTGGTGGGTGAGGCGGCGGCACGGGGGGCGGTGGCGGCCCTGGTTACGCGGGAGCGGCTGGCCCGGGTCGGACGGCACTTGCCGTGCCTTGTGGTGGATAACACAGTGAAGGCGTTGGGGGGGGTGGCGGCGGGATACCGGCGGCGATTGGGGCTGCGGGTGGTGGGGGTGACCGGCAGTGTGGGGAAGACCACGGTCAAGGAGATGATTGCCGGGATGCTGGCCACCACCTTCCCGACGGCACGCACCCAGGGGAATTGGAACAACGACATCGGGCTTCCGTTGAGCCTGTTGCAGGTGCCCGAGGAGGCCAGGATGGCGGTGCTTGAACTCGGGATCAGTCATCCGGGGGAGATGGAGCCGCTGTGTGACATTGCGGGTCCCGACTGGGGGGTGATTTCCAATGTGGGGCCGGTGCATCTGGAATTTTTCAGTTCGGTTGAGGCGATTGCACGGGAGAAGGGGATTCTGTTCTCCAGTCTGCCGCCAGCAGGAACAGCGGTGCTTGGTATTGACGACCCTCATTACGAATTGCTGCGGAGCCTGGCGCCCTGTCGCGTGCTGAGTGTTTCATTGAAGGGCGGAGCGGATTATGTATTGATGGCGTCGGACGAATCGCACGGGACGAACCGGGTGTTGGAGCAGGCGTCGGGAGAGGTATTCGAGTTTTGTATGCCGGTGCCGGGTCGCCATCATCTGCATAATGCGTTATTAGCGATGGCAGTGGCGCGCGGATGCGGCGTGAAGTGGGAGTCCGTTGCCGCGGGGCTTGCGCAATATCAGGCGCCCCCGATGCGGTGGCAGCGATTGGAGGCGGGCGGTGTTGTTCTGATCAATGACGCCTACAATGCCAATCCCCTGAGCATGAGGGCGGCGATCCGGACCTTTGCGGAGACAGCGGTGCAGGGGGGGCGCTGGCTGGTATTGGGGGACATGCGTGAACTGGGGGCGGGAGAAGTGACCGAGCATGAAGCCGTCGGGCAGTTGATAGGTTCCGGCGACTGGCGTGGATTGGTGGCGGTTGGGCGCCTGGGTGGACATTTTGCCGACGGGGCTATGGCGGCCGGATTGGACCCGGCACGCATTGTCCGTTGCGAAACGGCCGAGTTGGTTGCGGGTGTCCTGAGTGGCCAGGTCCGGCCGGGGGATGCCGTGCTCTTCAAGGCGTCACGGGGTGTGCATCTTGAAACGGCGGTT
>JBIJCW010000097.1:0-8291 GCA_044344495.1 Kiritimatiellia bacterium
TCTGCTTTCCAGCAAACCTGAAACACTTTGCGGAAAATGTCATACGGACATGACTAAAGGTAAATATCCCCACGCCCCCGCTGCAGGCGGTGAGTGCACCGCCTGCCATAAACCACATGGCTCCGATCTTCCCCATATGTTGGCCAAAAAGGGTGGAGACCTTTGCTTCTCCTGTCATGACAAATTCACCGCCAAGTTCATGCACGCTCCGGCCGAGGGCGGCGAATGCCTCGAATGCCACCGTCCCCACGTATCTTCAGAGCCGGCACTGGCCAAGAAAGCCATCAAGACACTGTGCTTCGATTGCCATGACCAGGATGAAGTGAAGGGCAAAGCCCCCCATGCCGATATCGGGGATGCCGCCTGCACCAAATGCCACGACCCCCACGGTTCGAATCATAAGTTTATGCTCAAGGCCACCAACAGCATCCCTGCCGCCGCCACTCCCGCAACCCCATGACGACGACACGGCAAAACGTGCAACGGATCCTGCTGGCAACCCTTTGCGCCTTTCCAGTGCTGGTCTTCGCGCAACCATCCACCGAGGAACCCCAACTGCTTACGCTGTGGCTCGAAAGCCCATCCATCGTCTTCGATGCCGAGAAAAAAACTGAAACTCGCAAGAGCCCCGACCCCCTCAACTCCTACGAACAGGAAACCGTCCGCCTGAAACCCTCATTGGACTTTACCCTCAGGGGGTCGGTCTACCACCCGAACTTCCTTGAATTCTACTTCCACGGCATGGAGGGGCTGGACTCCGAGGAGACTAAAACCACCCTCGCCGATGAGTACAACACCAGTAGCCAAAGTTGGTTCCATAATTACAACGCCAACGCCTTGTTGTTCAGGGAGAAGCCGGTGACGTTCCAAGTCTTCGCCGAAAAGAACACTTCTCGTCGCGAGTACGACTTCTTCTCGACCGTCGAAGTGGATTCACAACGATACGGAATGAGCAGCGGCATCAACAACACCAGACTGCCGACCTCGGTCAGCGTTTCTCATCTGGATGAAACCGTGGATGACCAGTCCCGCCCTTCCACCCTCACCGAGGATGTGGCAGGCGTCACCCTCCGAAGCCAGCGCGGCAACGACAACAGCACGGATTTCAACTACCAGTACCGGAACTACGAACGGACGGAAAACGACGAGTTCACCCAGTCCGGCATCGAAAACTCCGTGCAGGTTGGCGATGTCGAACGCTTTGGCCAACGCGATCAGTTTAGACTCGACTCGAACCTGTCCGCCTTCGATCTTGAGAGCGACGATGGATCCTACAACTCATTGTCGCTCCGCGAATCCTTGGTCAACAGGCATCGCCCGAATCTTGAGAGCATCTACCGGTACAACTTCAGCCAGAACGCGCGCGACACCAGCAGGAACCATACGCATGAAGCCAGCGCGGGCCTCCGCCACAGACTTTACCAAAGCCTGGTTTCTTCCGGAGAACTCCACGGCGAACGCTCGGTTGTCGACAGCGCCGATGACCGTCTGGAAAAGGACCTCTATGGTATCAACCTCGGCGAGGATTACACCAAACGCCTCGGCATCTGGGGGCGCCTGAGCGCCGGCTACCATGTCCGGGTCGATCAGGAACAATGGAACGCCACCGGCACCGGAGGTTTCCCTGTCATTGGCGAACTCCACACCCTTGCCGACGGCATCGTGACGTTACTGAACTACCCGGTGGCAAATATCCAAGGCATCCGGATCATGGACCTCACCGCCACTCGCCTCTACCTGCCGGGCGTGGACTACACCGTCATCCCCCATGGCAACCGCGTGGAAATCAGGCGCGGCGTGACCGGCGTCATTCCAAATGGCGGATCTGTTCTTGTGGACTACGATGCCACCAAGGCCAACTCCTCCAACTTCCGCTCCTTCGGTGACATGGCATCGCTCCGATTGGATCTCTTCGGGGATTTGATCGGCCTTTATGCACGGTATGGCCGACAACGTTATTCCGGTGACGGCGCTCCCTTGTACCAGGAGTACGACAGCGCCCTGCTCGGCATGGACATCCACTGGGAGTTCTTCCGTGGCGGCGCCGAGCACGAGATTTATGATTCCGAACAGTCCCCCTATACCGCTACCCGCCTGTTCGAGACCTTCACCTTCACCCCCAACACCTACTCCATGCTCATGTTCGACTTCCGGCAATCCAAACTGCAGTTCCCGGACCAGGCGGAAGATCAGGATATCTACCAGTTCATCGGCCAGTACCAAGTCAGGGTTACCTCGACCTTGTCCCTCTCCGCGGAGGGAGGCCAACAGTTCGATCGCGGGTTCGGCGGCGACCGTGATATCACCACCTGGCGCGCTGGCGCGGACTACGCCATCGGCCGCCTGACTTTCTCGGCCCGCTACGACGTCCAGGACGAAACCTATCGTGATGAGGAGCGGAACCGCCGCATCATCCACTTCACTGCGAAGAGGATCTTCTGATGCCCTTGTTCACCAATACCGCCAAGGCATCCCTTGTGGCGATTGGCCTAGCCTCCTTCATGACTGACATCGGCAGCGTCTATGCCGCCTCCCCGTCTCCCGCTCCCTCATGGCCACCACCCCCGGCCGAGGAACGCATCCGTTTTGTACAAAGCATTTCGACCCCTGCCGACATTGGCGCACGCGTTTCCGTTTTGGGCCGGCTCAAGGGCCTCATCACCGGCATGCCATCGGACCGGATCGCCATGAGCAAACCCTTCGGAATTTCGATCGATCAGCAGGGCAACCTCTGCGTCACGGATACTGCCGCCGGCGCCATCCTTCTGCTCAATCGCGCCGAACACCGTTTCCATCGATGGAACTCGATCAGCGGCACCGCCCTCCCCTCCCCGGTCGCCGCCATCGTCCACAACGGCCAACTGTTTGTCGCCGACTCCGCCCTGGCAAAGGTGCTGGTCGCGGACCTCGATGGGCATCTGCAATTCGAAATCCAGAACCTAATACGCCCCACGGGGCTGACCCTGTGTGACGGCAGGTTATTCGTGGCGGATGCTGGCGCCCATTGCATTGCCGTCTTCGATCTCAAGGGGAACCCGCTCCACCGCTTCGGCTCACGCGGCACCGGACCGGACCAGTTCAATGCGCCAACCCATATTGCCAGCGACGGAAACCATCGCCTTTTTGTCACCGACTCGCTCAACGAACGCATCCAGATTTTTGACATGGAAGGGCGGCATCTTGGTACCATTGGACGAGTCGGCAGCGGTGGAGGAGAGTTCATCCGCCCGAAGGGGGTGGCAGTGGATAGTTTTGGGCACATCTACGTCGCTGATGCCCTGCATGACAACATTCAGGTGTTTGATGAGGCTGGTCGTTTTCTCCTGAATTGGGGAGAATCAGGGTCCGGACCCGGTGAATTCTGGATGCCGACAGGCATTGCCATCAGTTCGAAGAATGAGATCTTTGTGGCCGACTCGTACAATCGCCGCATTCAGGTCTTTCAATACGTGGGGAAGGAATGATAACGATCCGCATTTTGCCAAACCAATCCCGAGAGGTAGCGCGAACCGCCCCGGTGAGCCCCATGGGACTAACCTTTTGCGTTTGGATCCTCCTGACAGTCACCGGCGTCCGGGCGGCTGGTATCAGCGGCTCCAAACACGACCTCTCCGCCTCCGGCGGCAGTTCCATCAAGGCTTCCACCGAAGGCGACGTGTGTATCTTCTGCCATGCCCCCCACAATGGGTCCAGCGAAGCCCCCCTCTGGAATCGCTACGCACAAAAGACATTCTACACCCCCTATTCCAGCCCGACGCTCAAGGCGACCATCGGCCAGCCAACCGGCGCATCCAAACTCTGCCTGAGTTGCCACGACGGCACGGTTGCCCTTGGCATGGTGCGTAACCGCTCGAAACCAATCCCGCTTTCTGGCGGACATAGCAAAATGCAGACAGGCCGCGCCAAGATAGGAACCGATCTTTCCGACGATCACCCCATCTCATTCACGTATGACGCCGCCTTGCTCGCCAAGAACACGGAGTTAAAGAACCCGACGTCATTGAAGACCGCCGCGCGCCCCGACAAGTCCGGTCAGGTTCAGTGCACCTCCTGCCACGATCCGCACAACAATCAGTACGGTAAATTCCTCACCATGAACAACGCGCAGTCAGCCTTGTGCGTGTCCTGTCACGACATGACTTACTGGACCACCTCCGACCATCGCACCTCTTCAAAACAGTGGAACGGTCAGGGACAGAACCCGTGGCCGCATACCGAGGGGAAAACCGTTGCCGACAACGGGTGCGAGAACTGCCATTCCCCCCACCAGGCCGGAACCGCCACCCACCTGATGAACTTTGCCGGCGAGGAACAGAATTGCCTGCCCTGCCACAATGGGAATGTCGCCTCAAAGAATATCCAGGCGGACTTGGCCAAACGCAGTCGGCATGACGTGGCCGCCACGACAGGGGTCCACGACCCCACCAAGAGTCCCGCCGCCTCCGCGCGCCATGTGGAGTGCGTGGATTGCCATAATCCGCACGCCGCTCGCGGAGGTGCCACAGCCCTCTCCAGCAAAGCATCCACCCCCGGTCTCGACAGCACCCTCCTCGGCGTGGCTGGCGTCAGCGCCGCTGGAAGCCCCCTGAAGACCGCCACTCATGAGTACGAGATCTGCTTCCGCTGCCACGAAACCCAGACGGCGGGCCTGGCAACCACCGTGTCGCGCAAATCCAATCCATCCAGTCTGCGACTGAAGTTCGCGGCAGGCAACGCCTCCTATCATCCCGTCGTGATGGCCGGACACAATCCCGATGTGCCAAGTCTACTTTCCTCGTACAACGTCTCCAGCATCATCAAATGCACCGATTGCCACAATAGCGATCAAGGTCCCGCCGCGGGCGGACAAGGCGCAAGGGGCCCGCATGGTTCAACGTATCCTCCGCTCCTTGAACGAAAATTGGTCACCACCGACTTCGGCTTGGAAAGTCCTGCGGCTTACGCGCTGTGCTACAAGTGCCATAACCGGCAAAGCATTCTGAACAACGAGAGCTTCCCCGAACATAGCCGCCATATCGTGGATGAAAAAACCGCCTGCACCACCTGCCATGACTCGCATGGCGTCAACGGATCCACCGCCCTCATCAACTTCAACACGGAATACGTTTCTTCAGGAAACAGCGGCATCTCATTCCAGCATACAGGCCGGTTCCAGGGAAGTTGTTCTCTCAACTGCCACGGCACAACCCATGACAATCAGACCTACGGGGCTCTCTTTCCCGCCCCCTCCACCAGCACGAAACGACGACGATAGACGAATGCTATACTTCTGGAGGCGCCCCCTATGGAAACATCTACAGGTCAATCACTGGGAAAGAACGCGGTGCGCCATCTGCTTTACCTCGCCGTCTGTCTCATGGGCAGTATTTTCTTTGCCCCTGCATCCGCACTTGCCAGCGACCCACCCCATACCAATGCCAATGCCTGCGCCACCTGCCACCTGACCCATAATGCGTTTGGCCCACTCCTCCTGACGAACGGCGTTGCCAACCTGTGCCTGACCTGCCACTCCGCCGGCGGCGAGGCCTCCGCCAAACCATTTGCCTCCGCCAACCAGGCATGGCCCTGGCCGGGCCTACCCGCCGCCACGAACGCCACAGGCACCTCGCACCGCTGGGATGCCGGTGCGGCAGGCCATGTCGTCTTCCAGGGCGGCGCCGTGACCTCCTCTACAGGAACCATCTTCCCCGGCGGCGTCTACACTGGCGCCTACCCGAAGACCTATACCCTGATCATCACCAATGCGGGCAGCGCCGGGGTCGCCCGTTTTAACTGGAGCGCCTCCCTCCCCGGTGGCGGCGCCGGCACCAACATCCTCGCCGCCACCAATACACCCCTCGACCAGGGTATTCTCGTCACCTTTGCCAACGGAACCGGCGTCTCCTTCCATGTCAACGACCGCTGGATCATCCCCGTCCGTCCCGACCTCCGAGCTCCCACCAATACGATCATGCTAAACACCCTCGTCAATGGATCCGTCGTTTGCTCCACCTGCCACGACCAGCATCGCCAGGTCAAGACGCCCTTCGACCCGGCGGCACCGACGAATACCACCTCCGCCGGCCGCCATTTCATGCGCGTGGACAACAACGCGAACCAGATGTGCACGGACTGCCACACCACCCGAAATGTCACCAATTCCATCTTCGGATCTCACCCCGTGGGCATTGCCACCCTCTCCAACGCCCTCCATAAACTCCCCTCCTCCCTGCCGCTCGAAAAGACCATCAACCACATCGGCTGCCTGACCTGCCACACCCCCCACTACGCTCCCGCCAACAACGGCATGCTCTTGCGCATGACCAATACGCTCGCGCTCTGCGTGGATTGCCATCAGCTGGCCAACACCAACACCCCCGGCTGCCACTTCATCACCACCAATAACGCCACGCTCTGGCCGGGCGGCCAATACGGATCCCTCCTGACCAATCGCACCGATACCGCCCTTCAGGGATCCTGCCTGAACTGCCACATGGTGCATGGCTGGCCCGATGCCGCCAATCCCACCAATGACTACCCCCGCCTCCTCGCCGACCGCGAGGAAAACCTCTGCTTCACCTGCCACGACGGCAACGGCCCCGCCACCAAGGATGTCTACACCGCCTTCACCAACGTCTATCACCATACGGTCATCGATGCCGAACAGCGGTCGGGCCGCACTGTGGAGTGCCTGGACTGCCATAACGTCCATCAGTCCATTTCCAACGGCCATGTTTACACCAATTCGGCAACCTCCACCCGCAACCTCGTCACCAACCCGCTCAAGGGTGTCCCCGGTGTTGCCATTACTTACTCATCACTGACCAATTTCTCCGGCGTGACCACAAACCTGTATACCGCCATTCCCCAGTCAACCAATGAGTACCAGATCTGCATGAAGTGCCATTCAGGGTATGGCTACCCCGTGAATACTGCTGGAACCGCCTCATTTACCACGAATACCTCGGAGGTAAGCGGCAGCGGCACCCAGTGGTCCAGCAACCTGATGGGACAAGTGCTCTTTCGCGCCAATGGCCCGACGATTTATGTCATCACCAATGTCGCCAGTGCAACCAACCTGACCATCACCCCGCCCTATTCCGGCGCAACTGCCGCCAACCAGTCCTTCACCGTCATGGGCCTGCCGCCGGGCCTCTCGCCTGTCTACACAAACGGCACGGCCGCCTTTACCAACAACAGCACCACCGTCAAGGGGACCAGTACCACATGGGGATCCGGAATGCTCGGCCTGTGGATCGCCCCCACCGCCACGCCTTCCGTCGTGTACCGGATCACGGCGGTCCTCAACACAACAACCCTGACCATCTACCCCGCCTATGCCGGCGCTAACATTACCGGTCAACGCTACCAAATAACCGGCGGTACCGACCTCGCCCAGGAATTCAGCCCGATGAACATGTCGGGACACCCCATCTACACGGGCCTGAGCAACTACGTCAACACCCTCGCCCCGCGCGGACTCCTCGCGGCCGCCCTCCGCCCGCCATGGAACGTCAACGTGGGCAACCAAACCATGATGTGCGCGGATTGCCACGACTCCACAACCACCAACTACGTCGCCGGTGCCGCACAAGGCCCCCACGGTTCCGCCAACCAATACATCCTGCGCGGCCCCAACGGCAACAACTGGCCGAATGTCACCTCCTTCTCCTCCAGTTGGTGCGCCAATTGCCACATCGACAACGTCGGCAACGAAATGCACACCCGCAGTGAACACACCGCCGCGAACTGCTACGGATGCCACATCGTCATACCTCACGGCGGCAAGGTCTCCCGCCTCATCGGCAACCGCAACACAATGCCGGCCCGTTACGCCTGGAACAGTACACTCAGCAATATGCAAGTCACCGCCTTCAAGAAGACCACCGCCAACAACTACTCCGAGGGATCCAGCGGGAACTGCTCGGCCACCTGCAGCAGCACCGAAAAACACCCCTCCATTTCAGGAGCCGAAACCTGGTGACGTTCGCCCTCCAGCGTCTGCTTCGCTCACCGAGGGTCGTGATTGCTGAAATTGCCGCCCTGGCCCTGGCTGGTTCCCTGGGAGTACTGCGGCCGACTCTTGCCGTCTTCCAATCCCCCTGGTTCCTCGCCATAGTCGGAATTTCAACCCTCTCCCTGCTTATCGCCGTCTGGGATCAGGGACGCGGGCTGCTCCGCGGCGGCATCACGGCCCGACGGGCCGGATCCATGATCCTTCACCTCGGCTTGATCGCCATCATCGCCGCCGGCACCTGGCGCATCCTTTTCTCCTCCGAGGCCGTCGTGACGCTGATCGAAGGCGAAACCCT
>JBIJCW010000099.1:0-8246 GCA_044344495.1 Kiritimatiellia bacterium
CTCAGGCCCTGTTTCAGGCCCAACAGGGTCCAGAACAGCACGACCGCAACAGCGATCATGTCCACGTAGTTGATGTGTTCCATGATTTCATTCATAGGATATCCCCTTATCAGGACACTAATTCAGCATCATTCATGCCAGGTCGCAATCCGTTTTGCAGGTCAGTTGTGGTATTTCAGCCAATCCTGCGCAAGCTGGGAATAGGGTCCTTTAGGGGCCAGTTCAACATAGGTTTTGAACTCCTGACGCGCCAGATTGGCCGTGGCGGGGTTTTCGGAGAAGATGAGTCCAAGGGCATGGTGTGCCTGGGCGTAGGTGGGTGACCGGGTGAGTAAGGATCTCAGGTGTTCGATAGCCGCGTCGACTTGTCCCTGTTCGCGCAGGCCAAGGGCAAGCATGTACTGGGCATCCGCCAGTCCGGGATCAAGGGCCAGCGCCTGTTGGAAAGCCTGTTGGGCTTCGGCGGGCTTCTTTTTCTGGCGGAAGATCAGGCCGAGATTGTAATGAGCCGTGGCCATGGCGGGGGCGGCGCGAAGGGCGCGTCCATAGTCTTCGATGGCTCGGTCGAGATTTCCGCTGGTATGATTACGGACGCCGCTGTTGTAGGCTTCTGCGGCGGCAGCCGAATGGCGGGGGGGCAGAGTCACCGTTGCGGATGGGGGTTGGGTTTTGGCGGGGGTAGGCGTGTTACTCACGCGCGCCGCCGGCAAGCGTGGTGCGGCAGTCGTCGGCGGGGTGGCAGGTTGAACGGTCCGAAGTTGGGTGAGTGCCTGACGGGCATAATCCTTGTGTTCGGTGTCGCCGGCAACGGCCAGATAGCGCTCAAAGCATTGGGCCGCCTCCGAAGGGTTGTTCAGGTGATCCCTGAGCACAAGGGCCAAGTTGAACAGGGCGGGGGAGTAATTGGGTGCGAATCCCAGGACTTGCTGGAGACGGGTTCTTGCGGCTTGAGGTCCGGAGAGCTTCAATTCGGCGATGGCAAGGGCGGTCTGTAGCCGGGGGGAGCGGGCGTCGCGATGCTCCGCCTCGAGGAGCAGTTCCAGCGTCATGCGTGAGCGTCCGTCGTTGGCCGCCATGGCAGCCATAAACTCAAGCGGGCGCGGATCCTCTGTCGCCAGGTCGGCGGCGCGGCGGAATCCAGCCAAGGCCGCGTCGGTCTGGCCGAGTTTCATGCGGGCGATGGCCAGATTCGCGTGGATGGAAGAGTCCTCTGGCGAAGTTTCCGCCAGTTCCGACAACAGGGATTCGGCCACAGCGGGGTTATTCCGCTCAATGGCCTGCATGGCGCGGTCGACTGGAGCGCGACGACACCCGGCTGAAAGCAAAAGGGAAATGCCCAGAACCGGAATGGAAACTTTATAACAATGATGTCTCATGGCGGTGCTTTTCCAAACGCGGCGATTATACCATTGGAAGACCGAATGGCAATCGGGATTGGGCTTGTAAGGCAAGGAATCCTGTCATAGTCTTTCGCGTTCTAAGTGGATGGGAGCAGCGGATGAACAGGATTCTTGAAAAGAAACAGTTATCGGACGATGTATTCCTGATGCGGGTGGACGCGCCCCTGATTGCGCGGGAACGGCTTCCGGGTCAGTTTGTGATCGTGCAGATCGACAATGACTATGGTGAACGAATTCCCCTGACCATAGCGGATGCCGACATGACCGCCGGGTCGGTCACCTTGATTTTTCAGGCTGTGGGGAAGACGACCAGGAAACTGGCCGAGAAGCAGCCTGGGGAAGGGATTGAGAGTGTGGTCGGACCGTTGGGCCGTCCGACGCATATCGAGAAGTTCGGGACGGTGGTCTGCGTGGGGGGCGGCATTGGCGTCGCACCGCTACATCCGATCGCCAAGGGGATGAAAGCGGCGGGGAACCGGCTGGTCATCATTGTCGGAGCGAGGACGAGGAACCTGATCATTCTCGAAGCTGAGATGCGTGAGCTGGCTGATGAATTCATTGTCTGTACCGATGACGGTTCCTATGGGCGGAAGGGATTGGTCACCGACCCGTTGAAGGAGGTTTGCGGGCGCACGCCGAAGCCCGACCTCTCGGTGGCCATCGGGCCGCCAATCATGATGAAGTTTTGCGCCGAGGCGACCCGTCCATTCGGCGTGCCGACCGTGGTTTCGCTGAACACCATCATGATCGACGGCACAGGCATGTGTGGCGGGTGCCGGGTGACCGTGGGAGGGAAGACCCGGTTTGTCTGTGTGGATGGTCCGGAATTTGACGGACATCTTGTTGATTTTGACAATATGATGCAGCGATTGCGGGCCTACAAACCGATCGAGGAAAAGGCGCATGCCCGATGCAAGATGGAAATCGAAGCGCAGCAAAAGGAGCGGAAGGGATCATGAGTCACAGCACGCCTGAAATGCTGGCGAGAGCGGCCCGCGAACAATTGGAAGGGGTGTTGCAGCGATCCACCGCATTGACCCCGAAAGAACGTCTGGCTGTGCCGATGCAGGACATGCCTTCACAGGATCCGCTGATCCGCCGCACCAACATGTCTGAAGTGGCGCTGGGTTACACGGCGGAGCAGGCGCGCTTGGAGTCGATGCGTTGCCTACAGTGCCGGAATGCGCCATGCATCGAAGGATGTCCGGTCCGGATTGACATTCCTGGATTTCTGAAGGCGGCGGCGGAGGGTGACTTCCAGAAATCCATCCAAGTGATCAAGAACAGCAGTCTGCTGCCAGCGGTGTGCGGGCGAGTTTGTCCGCAGGAGACGCAATGTCAGGAGAATTGCACCACGGGCAAGGCGCTTAAAGGCAAGGAGAAGGCGGTGTCGATCGGCCGCGTGGAGCGTTTTGTTGCGGATCTGGAGCGGGAATCGGGCAGGACAGAAGCGCCAAGCGTTAAGCCGGAGACGGGGCGGAAGGTGGCGGTCATCGGCACCGGGCCAGCGAGTATTACGGTGGCGGCGGATGTGCGGCGCGAGGGACACACGGTGGTGATGTTCGAGGCCTTTCATAAGCCGGGCGGGGTTATGGTGTATGGGATTCCGGAGTTCCGGCTGCCCAAGAGCATTGTGCAGAAGGAAGTGGACGCCTTGCTGGCCATGGGAGTTCAACTGCACACCAACTATGTGGTGGGGCGTACGCGCAAGATCAAGGATCTTCTGGCGGTTGACGGATTTGACGCTGTGTTCGTCGGGACTGGCGCCGGTCTTCCAAAATTCATGGGGATTGAGGGTGAGAACCTGGTGGGGGTTTTCTCGGCTAACGAGTACCTGACGCGATCCAACCTGATGCGTGCCTACGACCGGGAACGGGCGGACACGCCCATCTATCCGTCACGCAAAGTGGCGGTTCTCGGCGGTGGGAATGTAGCGATGGATGCGGCGCGAACGGCGGTGCGTCTGGGAGCCGAAGAGGTTCGCATTGTGTACCGGCGCACCGAAGTGGAAATGCCCGCGCGGGTTGAGGAACTCGAACATGCCAAGGAGGAGGGTGTGATCTTCCACCTGTTGCAGAATGCCAAGCGGATCATCGGCAACGAGAAGGGGTGCGTGACGGGGATGGAATGTCTGCGTTACGACCTTGGAGAGCCGGATGCATCAGGTCGACGGCGCCCGATTGAGGTTGTGGGCAGTGAATTCATCATGGATGTCGATACGGTGATTGTCGCCATCGGCAACGATTCCAATCCGCTGATACCGACGACCACGGATGGGCTTAAAGTCACAAAGTGGGGCAACATCATCGTGGACGATACCGGCAAAACCTCGCTTGACCGCGTGTATGCGGGTGGCGATATCGTGCTGGGTGCGGCGACGGTTATCCTGGCGATGGGTGAGGGGCGCCGGGCGGCAGCTTCCATTAACGCGCTATTGCAGGGGTAGTAGCCTGTTGATCGGGCTGACGGTGCGGCGGAGCGCCGCAGGGTTCCGCAAGACGAGCCTTATTGACGATAGGCGGCGGGATCGATGCCTAGATTCTTAATGTGGTAGTTGATAATGCGCTGGGTCGTTTGCAGATGGCGTGCGGCGGCAGCGGCAATCCCGCGATGCCGCTTCAGCGCATCGACAATGATCTCGCGTTCGAAGGATTCCACCATGGTTTGTAGTGAGGCGCCAGCCTCCGGCAACAACGAGGTATTGGTGGCCTCGCTGGTTTGAAGGGAAGGGGGCAACGCATAGCCGTGGACCACCTCATCCGTTGAGGTCAGGACCGCCCGTTCGACGCAGTTTTCAAGTTCACGCACATTTCCGGGCCAGTGATAGGCCATCATCATATTGATGGCAGTGGTCGAGATACGTCTAATCTTCTTTCCGTAGGCCGTGTTATACTTTTGCAGGAAAAAGTCGGCCAACAGGAGGATATCCGAGCGCCGTTCCCTCAACGGCGGGAGTAGAATGGGGAAGACATTCAAGCGGTAGTAGAGGTCCTCCCGGAAACGACCCGAACGGATTGCCTCCTCGAGATTGCGACTTGTGGCGGCGATCACCCGGACGTTGACAGACAGGGTTTTATCGCCGCCGACGCGCTCGAAGGATCGTTCCTGCAGGACGCGCAAGAGACGAACTTGAACGGCGGGCGTGATATCGCCGATCTCATCAAGAAAGATGGACCCTCCACTGGCAAGTTCAAAGCGCCCGCGTCGCTGTTGGGCGGCGCCGGTAAATGCGCCCTTCTCATGACCGAAGAGTTCGCTTTCAATAAGGTTTTCGGGAAGGGCGGCGCAGTTGATACTGATGAACGGGTTGTTGCGGCGCGAACTGCCGAAGTGGATGGCCCGTGCGACAAGTTCCTTGCCTGTTCCGGATTCCCCGCGGATAAGGACAGTGGCGGTGCTGTCGGCAACCTGGGCGACCTGGTCATAAATGGCGCGCATTTCCTTGGAGTTGCCGACCAGGTTGTGCGGCTGATAGCGGTCGCCCAACTGGCGACGGAGGCGTTCGTTTTCGGCTTTCAGGCTTTCCTGCTCGTGAATCTGCTCGCGAATGCTGGCGACGGCTTCCGCAAGGAGATTGGCCACAATGACCAGGAAGTCCAGGTCCTTAGCCAGGGCGGAATCCGGGGCGGCCGGACGATTGATGCTGATGGTTCCAATGACCTGCCGATGGTGCAAGATTGGCACGCAGATGAAGGCCGTGCAGACATCCTTGCGGGCCCGTGTACGGTTCAGGAATCGAGGGTCATTTCGAATATCGGGAACGATTTCTGGTTTTCCGCGTTTGGCGACCGATCCGGTGATGCCTTCGCCGAGCCTGTATTGACCGCGATCGCGCTCTTCGGGGGTCAGTCCCCGTGAAGCCTCAATGACAAACACTTCTGTATCAGGACGCCGGAGGGTAAGGGTCCCGTAGGACATCCCCATTTCTTTTTCCAGGATGTCGAAAACGTCCTGCAGGAGCGATGAAATTTCGCGGCGATGTGCCATGGCCTGCGAAATATGATACAGAACCCTCAGTTCTACCGATTCACGCTTGTCCATAGGCTGTGTGGTTCCGTGCGTTAACAAAGAGAACGGGACGAGGTTAGCGAGTGCGTGAAAGCACACGTTGGATTTCGCCGTCGATGGGAGGGCGATCGATTGCGGACGCCTCCGGCGCCGGCAGTGTGATGATGCCTTTGATTTGAGCCAGGAAGGCGCTGGGTTTGTAGGGCCGCGAAACATGCCCTTTGATATTGAGTGAAGAAGGAGTCGATCCACCGGGGTGTTCGCAGGCGGCAATCACTTGCACGTTGGCGAAGTCAGGCAATACCGCCAGACGATCCGAGAAATCCTTCAGGGCAACCTCCGGAATATCGCAATCCAGGATCATGCAATTCGGCGGGCGATCACGGTAACGGGTGAGGGCGTCCTGAAAGCCATGAGCCAGGACGACGCTGCAGCCTGTTTGTTGGAAAAGCACGGTGCCGGCAATAAGGAGTTGCGGGATGCTTTGGTCCACGATCATGACGTTAAAGCTGTTTGAAACCCGTGATTGATCGTGCTGGGAAAGCCCCCTGCGCAGGCGGGCCATGAACGTGGCGGCTGAAATCGGTTTGAGCGCGTAATCGCTGACGCCAAGTTCGAGTGTGCGCGTGACGGACTCCTCACTGGATGCAAGAATCAGGATGTGAAACCGGCTGAGTTTCGAACACTCTCTGACGGCCTTGACGAGGCGCACCGCGCCATCATCCGGCAGACTGTCATCGACGATAAGCATGTTAAAGGGAGACTGGGTCAATCGCTCCACGGCGTCTTCCACGGCCGGTAACGCCACGACTTCAATCCGGTCTTTTTCGATCATCTGAGTGATGACGCGTTCGAGGGTTGCATCGCCGACGCAGAGGGCGATCCGCCCGGATTGATGGATGGATGGAACGGCATCGGAAACAATACTGATCGCGGATGAGTTGCCAGAGGTTCTAAAGCTTGCCTGGAAAAGATACCCTTCGACCTTGGCGGCAACGTCGGCGAAACTGTCGCTGGGTTGCAGCATAGCGAATCCTGCGCAGGCTTTAAGGGGTAGGGGTTTGCCGGATGGCTGGGTTACCTGTTGTCGGTTGATCTGGTGCAGGACTTTTTCCAGTGCACTGGTGATGCCGAAGTAATCTTCACCGGGCAAATTGACTGCAAACTCGGCAACTCCCCATCGCGCGACAACATCGGTGGCGCGGAACGAAGAAGAGAGGATGGATCCGATGTGGCGGATAAGATCGTCGATGGTTTCCTGGTCGGAGCTCTGGCTGATAAGGTTGAACCCGCATAATCCAATCAGAGCGACGGAGAGCGGTTCGTCCTTTTGCGTTGCGGAAGCCTGGAGGGATTCGCACGTTTCGATAAAGGCGGCCCGGTTCATCAAGCCGCTCAAGGGATCACGCCTGGAAGGGCGCCCAAGCTCGAATCGTCGCTTGAGGTGGGTGGCGATGAAATCGGCCACCTCGGTGGAGTCGACGGGCTTGTTGAAATAGGCATCAGCGTCATGAACCAGGGAAGGGGTGGCATTGAGGGTGGCACCCTGGGGGAGAATCGCAATGATGGGCATGGCAGCGGTTGACGGGTTGGATCGCAATTCGTGAATCAGGACCAGACCTTCTTCTCCCGCGAGAACAGAATCGACGACCAGAAGGGAAGGAGAGTTCTGCCGCAATTGTTGGCGCGCAGCACTGGTGGATTCGCAGATGAAAACATGGTGGCCATTCGCTTGGAAGGCGTTATTAAGCGACTCCCGCAAGACAGGATCGCAGGATACGAGGAGCACCGCCAAGTGGCGGGGTTCCTGTTTGGCAAGTTCCACCCGCATGCGGGTAATGAGTGTTCGGGTATGCCCGGGCAGATTCTCGGGACTCGCGTTCTGAACTTCATTCGTGAAGATGGCGAGTTCCTCCAGATTGTTCAGTTTGCACGAGGCGCACAGCGTTGCGGCCATTCGACGGATGGTTGTCGCGGATTCCGGATCGGAGTTGAGGGCCTGGAGGGCCATCCTGAAGGCGTCAATTCTGTGGCCAAAATTGATTGTCGACTGTTTCCCCTGGTCCATAGAACAACAGACTCCTCTCGACGTCAAAACCGGTCTGGCAGATTGCCCCGTCACCGTGATAAGCAAACGGGAGCATAATTGCATAGGAGTTGGGAGGGAATCAACATTAGTTATCATGTTGTCGCCCGAATCATGTACGTATTATAGTTGGCATATCAGGAGACAGAGAGGGAGACAGCGATGGTTGAGCGACTAACGGCGAGCGGAAAGCCTTTGACGGACAAAGCGGTTGAGCGCGGGTTGCGCCTTAACATCATAGCGGGCAGTCTGGGGACGATGTGGGGGGTCATTGTTGGCGGGATGCCGCTGACCATGTTCATGAACGCGATCGGAGCAAGCGGCGTAGCCATTGGGATGACGGTTACCGTCCAGCAACTCAGCATGGCGCTGCAGATTCCAGCGGCGCTACTGGCAGAGCGAATGGTGAGGCGAAAAGTGTTTTGGGGGGTTTATGCCCTTGGGCATCGGGCTCTCTGGTTAGTGCCGGCGACGCTTCCGTTTGTGTTTGGAAGCGGCGATCAACATTTGGTGGTGGCGGTGGTGGCGGCGGTGGCGGTCAGTTCCATTCTGGCGCAACTGAGTGCCCCGGCGTGGTGGAGTTGGATGGCTGATTTGGTGCCTGTGGAACGGCGGGCCCGTTTCTGGGCCACGCGACATAGTTTTGTGTCGACGGCAAGCCTGGTGGCCCTGGTGATGTCCGGATATGTTTTGGAAGTGTTTCCTGATCCGCATGCGCCGGGAGGGTCCTTTCTTGGTTTTGCCATTGTATT
>JBIJCW010000179.1:0-4504 GCA_044344495.1 Kiritimatiellia bacterium
CTGAAAACGGGTCCGAGGAGTCCAATACTTTCTGCAGCAGGCGCCGCGATTGATTCTGCACCTTCTGCAGCAGGTTCTTCCCTCGGGAATCGATGGCAACAATCGCCGGAAACTCCTTGAGTTCCAGCACCCATAGGGCTTCGGTCAAACCGAATTCCTTCCCGAAATGAACCCCCTTTACCTCCGTCACCTTGTCCGCAAGCATCTGTGCCGCCCCTCCGACCGCGTGCAGGTAGGCACATCCGCCGCTCACACATGCCTTCTCCATCGGCCGACCCAGACTGCCCTTCCCGATAATCAACCGTACCCCGTGGTCCTTGATAATGCGCGGCAGATACGACTCCTCGCGCGTCGAAGTCGTGGGCCCCGCCGCGCGTACCACCCAGGCCTGCTCATGCCGCACCACCACCGGGCCACAATGATAGATCGCCCCGTTGTGCAAATCCACCGGACTCTTTCCACCTTCAAAAAGATACTTGTGAAGCCGGTCACGCCCCGTGAACACCAGGCCACTCACCAGCACAAACTGCCCGACCCTCAGGGCGGACACCTGTTCTGCGGTGAAGGGATAGGTCAGTCGTCGTGGATTCAATACAGCCACCGTTTCAACCCTCCCCCCGCACTCAACAGCACACCCCGACGCCGGAACGCCCAACACATGTAGGACACCGTCACAAAGAACGAGGCCGGCACCCTGCTTAACGCGCCAATCTTGACCCCCAGCAGCGAGGTCGCCCCTCCAAAACCCATCGGCCCCACTTCCAGCAACCGGCTTTCCTTCAGGACCCGTTCCTCCAATTTCGCCAGCACCGTGACCTCGGAGCGATCGTCCAACCGCCGCAGAAACTGATGCTTGGAATGCTCGTAACTCGAACTCCGGTCTCCCCCGATGCAAACCCCCAGAACCCCCGGTGCACACCCGTTCCCCTGTGCCGCCACGATCGCGTCCAGCAGGCAGCGCCGCACCCCGTCCAGGTCCCGTCCGGCTCCGATCCGTTCATCCGGCAGGCTGTATTGCCGCCCCACATTCTCCGAACCGCCACCCTTCATCAACAGCCGCACATCCACCGTACTCCGCGCACACTGTTCAAACCGGAACACCGGCGACCCATGCGCCACATTGGTCTCATAGGAACTCCCGGAGACCGAATCAATCGTATTCTGCCGCAGATACCCCATCCGGGTTGCCCGGGCCACCGCCACACGCGTCACCGCCACAAGCGCATTCGTGTCAAATCCAACCGGGACCTGAAAGGTGAATCGCAACGTTCCCGTATCCTGGCAAAGGGGCGCATCCTGTTCGCGGGCCCGCTGAATGTTGGCAAGAATCATCTCCAGCGCCCACCGGGCCCGACTGCCTTTGGGTTCGGTCACATAGGCCCGCTTGAGGGACTGCTCCACGTCCGAGGGTAGATCCACCGAAGTGCGCCGAATCAGTTCAAACAGGCTTGATTCCCATTGGGAGTGGTTCTTCATATTGCAACCCGCCGTTTATCATATTCACGGCATGAGTTCAACAGCCACGTGGTCCGCCATTTCCCGGCCCCGCCGCGTCAGACGCCACACCCCCGCCGCCTCCGCCACCAATCCTTCCGCCGCCAACTGCCCCAACCGCGTCCTCCACATCCCAAGCAACACCGAGCCGCCACCGGTCACCTTGATGATCCCGCCGGGCTCCACCCCCTCCGCCATCCGCAGCCCGAACACCAGTCGCTCGATGGCATCCACGTCCGGCGTCAACTCATCCAGATCCCGCTCAGGCAACTCCCCAAGCCCTGCCGCCCGCCGGTACCCCTCAAGATCCGGCCGGTTGGTCCAGCGCCGGGACCCCACCCGTGAGGCTGCGGCACACCCGACTCCCAGATAGTTCCCCCCGCGCCAGCAGGACAGGTGATGCCGGCATTCAAACCCCGGCTTGGCGTAATTTGAAATCTCGTACCGACCGTAACCCGCCTCCGCCAACGTCGCCTCCGCCAGCGCCAACATATCCAATTGACGCTCATCATCCAAGAGGGCCATGTCCCCGCGCCGCAGTCGCTCCGTCAATTGGGCCCCCTCCTCGGAGGTTAACGCATAGACCGAAATATGGGTCGGCGCCAGGTTCACTGCCTGCACCAGGGTTTCCTGCCACCGCGCTTCGCTCACCCCCGGTATGCAGGCGATCAAGTCCATTCCCCAGTTCTCAAAACCAGCCCCGCGAATCGCCCGGACCGCCGCCAAGGCATCGGCCACCCGGTGCCGGCGCCCCAGCAATACCAACACATCGTCATGCAGGGATTGCACCCCAAGGCTGATCCGATTGACCCCAGCCCTCCGAAGCAATCCCAACTTTCCCTCCGTCAAGGAACCCGGGTTCGCCTCCACACTCCATTCCACCCCCGGACCCGGATTCCAGTCCGGCGCCATCAACTGGTCGCTCAGCAACCCGATAAGCCGCCCCAATTGCCCCTCGGTCAACAGGCTCGGCGTCCCCCCCCCAAAGTAAACCGTTGCCGGCCGTAGGCCCCCAAACTCGCTTCTGAGCTGCCGGACTTCAACCTCGACTGCGCGTAGCCAGCCATCGCCCAACTCAGGGGTGTAAAGGGTGGAATAGAAGGCGCAATAGGCACACTTGCCATCACAGAAGGGAACGTGGACGTACAGTCCCTCAATGTCGGGTGGCGCGTTCATAGAGACGTTCCACCAGATCATCCGGAACGGACAGGTTGCCGAATCCGCACCCCATCCTTACATCCGGGTTCATCGCACCATGAAAATCAGACCCGCCACTGACCGCCAGGTTCAGCTCACGGGCCATTTCCAGGCAAAACCGCAAGTCGCCCGCACCATGCTCCACATAGTAGGCCTCAATCCCCTGCAACCCCATGGCCGCCAACTCCGCCACTTGCTCACGCAACGCGCGCTTGTTGAGGCCCAGCGTAAAGGGATGCGCCAGCACCGGCACCCCGCCAGCCGCGCGAATCATGTTCACGCTCTCCGCCGCCGTCAGGCGATAACGCTCCATATAAGCCGGCTTGCCCTTTCCAAGATACCGGTCGAAGGCTTCGTCCTTGCTTTTCACGTACCCGCGCGCCTTCATCGCCTGCGCAAAGTGCGGACGCCCTACAACGTCCTCGTCGGCATACGCCGCCACTTCATCCCAGGTCAGCAAAACCCCCAGTTCATTCAACTTCGCCAGGATGAGATGATTCCGGTCCCTGCGTCCCTCCCGAAGTTTGACCAGTTCGGCCTCGATCCCCGCCGAGGCGTGATCAATAAAGTACCCCAGCATGTGCATGGTCCCGCCTTTGAAGTCGACGCTGAGTTCAACCCCGGAAATCCCCCGCACCCCCACCGCACTGCAGGCGTCAAGAAAGGACTGCACCCCCGAGGTCCCATCATGATCCGTCAACGCCACCGCCGAAAGCCTTGCCTTGCCCGCCTCGGCCGCCAACTGAGCCGGCGTCAGACTGCCGTCGGAAAACGTCGAATGCATGTGCAAGTCAATCATGTTGGACTCCTTACCCGCCACGTGATCATCTGACGGCCATTCCGCAGCCACCATGGGTTGGTATTTCGGCACCTTGCAGGTGCTTGCCGAAAACGAGAGAACGCAGGCAATACGCCAGAAAATCAGTGCATTGCTTAGGAAACCCGCCATGATGATTGGTGGAGGATATCGGGATCGAACCGACGACCTCTTGAATGCCATTCAAGCGCTCTACCAAACTGAGCTAATCCCCCAAACATCGGACGGCCGGTCAAACTAGGCGGCGAATACTGCCTGCTAATCGTTTTTTTGTCAACATCCCGTTTCGCCATTTTTTCGCCTCTTTTGACCCTGTTTTGGCGCTTGCGCACCCCTCCCCGCATCGGCCTTTCGGACTCATAACCGCAGCGTGCCGGCGGGTGGCGTTTGATGACTCCGCCGGTTTTCGGGCGCATCTCCGGGTTAAGCATTGTCATTAAGCCCACACACAAGTATTTTAGCAAAAAGATGTTCCCGAGGCCCGCGAGATTGTCTTGCGCGCCATGCTCTGGGCCGCAAGGTAATCCCCGCTCACCCGTACGCGCCAAATCCGAAAAACCAATACTTCTTCGAAATCCGGTACGCCAGGCTTTTCTCCGGAATCTCTTCGCCATCCGTATGATGACTCGGACACGGCGCCATCGCTCCAAGCTCCTTTAACACCGTCCCGCGTCCGCTGCTGTCCACCGCCCCCGTCCGCACCGCCAAACCGGCCACCAGGTCCGGCCGCTCCATGATCACGCACCCACGCGACACCCCCGTCGCCATCCCCCGGAACTCGCGCATGAACTCTGATTTCTCCATCATCGGCCCGAACCCGCTTCCATCGCCAACCTGATCCCCCGCCAGTTGCAACGGCGGACACGGCTCCACAAACCCGTCGGGACTCACGTGATGCCCGATCCCCGTCGCAGCCGGACACAACGCCCGCCCTCTGTGATCCCAGTACGCATCCACAATCACAATCGGTTTCTTGCAGCGCATCTCCACGATGAA
>JBIJCW010000213.1:0-3650 GCA_044344495.1 Kiritimatiellia bacterium
GCCCCACAGGACGGTAGATGTAGTACCAGACATAGTGCACACCCCGGCTCACCAGCTCATCCAAAAACGCCTCCGACACCAACTCGTCAAAGTTCGACCGGCACACACTGGTGGCCGTCCCCGTCACCAGCCGGTTGCGCCGGCACACCTCCACCCCCGCCATCGTCCTCCGGAACACCTCGTCCCCGCCACGGCGGACATCACTCACCGACTCCAACCCCTCCACACTGATCAAGGGCGACACATTCCCCAGGTCCCTCATCCGCGCCGCCACTCCCTGGGTCAGCAGCGTCCCGTTGGTAAACAGCAGAAAGTAACAATCCGGATGACGCTCCATCACCTCAAACAACCCCTTGTGCAGCAACGGCTCCCCCCCCAGCAACCCGAAGAAATAACCTCCATACCGGTTGCAGGTCTCGATCAGGCGATCCAAGGTCGCCAAATCCATCTCCTTCACAGGCCGGCTCGGAGTCACCCAGCACCCCTGGCACTGCAAATTGCACGCATTCGTCATCGAGACAAACATGAACGCGGGGAAATATACCCCCCGCTTGCGCCGCCGCTCAAACCGGTTGACCGCCCCCATGCCCTTCCACCCGAAGTTCCAACAGAACTTGGCCACGCACCGCGGAGCGGGCTCCGTCATCAATCGCCACATCGCTTTGAATTTCATCCCAACCCCTTCACAAGGACCGTCCGTACGTCAGCCCTGCCACCATCGTTCGCGCATTTTATCCTGACCTGGCCGGCCGTTCATGTTACCGTTTTTCCCATTACTGAAAAGACATCACATGCTCCCCATCAGCGCCATCATGTTTTCGACACTACGCCAAGGCGCCATCTCACTCGGCGCCAGCACCGATGCCACCCGGACTTTCGTCCTGAACCGCATCAACCCGGATGGCGGACTTCAGGGTCGCACAGGACAAAGCGACCTCTACTACACCGCCTTCGGCATCGACCTCCTCCATGCCACAGCCCCCATCCCCGATTCACCATTCACCATTCACGCCCCCCTCACCGCCTACCTCCTCCGCTTCGGATCAGGCGACAACCTCGGCTTCATGGACCTCGTGAGCCTCACCCGCGCCCGCTCACGCCTCATGCCCGACCAGACCCCTCCCGAATGGCGGCAGTCCATCGCCAACCACATCACCCGCTTCCGCGCCGCCGACGGCGGCTACGCCTCCCAGTCCGGCTCGTCAGTCTCTTCCGCCACCGCCACCTATATGGCACGGATTGCCTTTGAATCCCTCGGCATTGATCCCGACAATCCCGCCACCCTTTGCGCCTCCCTCGCTTCCCTCGCAACCCCGGATGGAGCCTTCTCCAATCTGCCTGGAATGCCCGCTGGCAATACCCAGTCCACCGCCGCCTCCCTCATCCTCCTCAACCATTTTGGATGGCAGCCGCCTGGAGGTGTGCCCCCGCTGGGAATAACAGCCCCTCACGGGAACGCCACTTTGGTTCCAGCCGGACTTACCCCTTTGCCACACACACTCTCTCCCCTTCACCCTTCACCCTTCACCCCTCCCTCCCCCTCCTGGCTCCTCGATCGACTCGACGATTCCGGCGGCTTCCTCTCCTTCCCCAACGCCCCCATCCCCGACCTTCTCGCCTCCGGAACCGCCCTCTTCGCCCTCTCCTGCCTGGCCGCGACCGAACCCCCGCTTCCGCCTGAACTCATCGCCGCCTGCCAAGCCTTCATCACCGCCCGTCGCGGCCCATCCGGAGGCTATACCGGCCACGCTTTCGATACCGTGGAGGATGTCGAATACACCTACTATGCCCTCCTCGCCCTGGGCAGCCTTCACGTGCTCGCCTCCCACTCATCGCCGGTACCGTAACTCAGAACCCCCGGAATACATGGGTGGGATGCACCGTGGCCGTGGAGAAATGCGACTCCTTCGTAATCCCCGTAAGCAGTAACCCTGAACGGTAGCCAAAGTCGTTGGCCCCGCGAATATCCGCCGCCAGCGAATCCCCCAACATCAGCACCCGACCCCGTTTCACTTCGCACCCCAGTCGCCTCTCCAACAGACGATGACTGTGCTCAAAGATCGGCAAGTAAGGTTTCCCCAGATACGTCGGGTTCAGCCTGACCCCGTACACCTCCGCCACCCGCTGGATAAAACGCGCCACCCCCCCGGCCGCCACATGAATCATCCCCCCTTTCGAGGGATAATACTCATCGGGATTCGGCACCAGGAACGGCAGGCCGGGATGCTTCAGGAGATGATTCAGCGCCGCATTGATCGAGACGTCCCAGGCGTAGTTCTCTTCGCTGACATACACCCCGTCACACGCTCCAACCCGCCCCGCATCACGCGTCACCCGCAACCCCGCTCTCGCCGCATAACAGGGCTCCCCCGTATCCCCCAACACAAAGAACAACTTCCCCGCCAACCCCTGCTGCGCCACCACCTCCACCAACCCATCGGCGCAGGACGTGATTTCCTCCTCGCCAAAACCGAATCCGTGCCGGTTCAGGTATAGGGTTTTTTCAGCCACCGAATGATTGCCATCATTCGTCAGGAGCGCGAAGGGAAACCCCGTCGCCCGGAGGGATCGGATCAATTCAAAACTGCCGGGCACCACCACTCCGCCAGCCGTCAGCACCCCGTCGATATCGAACATCAACGCATCCAGACCGCCCCGGTGCTTCTGGAACCACTCGGTGAACGACTCATGGATCTGCATACCGCCTCAGATCGCCCCTTTGCTCGACGGCACTCCCTTGACCCGCGGATCCACCTGGCAAGCCGCCCCTAGCGCCCGCGCCACCGCCTTGAATATCGCCTCATAGGCATGGTGCGGCTCCTTCCCGTACAATTGCGCAATGTGCAGGTTCATGCGGGCCTTGATGGTGAACGCCTGGAAAAACTCGCGGATCAACAGCAGGTCAAAATCGCGGATCTTGCGGGTCCGGTTCGCCACCTCGTACACCAGGAACGGGCGCCCACCCAAATCCACCACCGCCCGGCTCAGCGCGTCATCCATCGGAATGTAAGACCACCCGTAACGCACCAACCCCTTGCGCTCGCCCAGCGCCTTGTCCAGCGCCTCGCCCAGCACCAGCCCCAGATCCTCCACTGTGTGATGATAGTCCACTTCAAGGTCACCGCTGGCCTTGACCGTCACATCCATCAGGGAATGCTTGGCCATCAACTCCACCATGTGATTCAGGAACGGCATGCCGGTCTCCACCGTTGATCGCCCCGACCCGTCAATCACCAGTTTCACCGAAATATCCGTCTCCCGCGTCTTGCGCGCCACCACTGCCGATCGCTTCTTCATCGCCTGATCCTCCTTGGACACCCCGTCCTGACCACGCCTCAGAGAGTACGAAATTCAGCCCCCAGCCGCCACCGCTTTCTTGCCACCACGGTTATGTCGTCGTGTATCCGGACTCGGGTAACGACCCATGTGCGACCTTGCAGTCGGACAGCGATCCCTGTGACATTTGGGTCGGGTAACGATCCCCGTGACCTTGCGTCACGGGTGAAGGAAGTTGAGCAAAGGAACTTACAGTACGTACGGCTGGTTCTATCTCTTGGCCTTGTCTTCCTGCATTTTACTGATGAATTCCGGACTCAACCCTCCAAGTTCCGTGTAGAGTATCTCCTCATTCCATTTCTTGCCAACGAGAG
>JBIJCW010000101.1:0-8164 GCA_044344495.1 Kiritimatiellia bacterium
GGGAAACGCCACCACCCGGTGTTTCCGCGACTTCAGGATCTCATGGAGAACGTGCAGGTTTTCAGGCTCGTCATCCACGATCATGATGGTGGCCTGGGGGTCAAGTCGAGGCATGTGTGTTTTCCTTCCTCTCGTTTAACAATTCAAGCAGTCGATCATAGGCAAACCGGTCGGCAAGATATCGCAATTGGCGCGCCAGCAGGGGAAAGCCCGACGTACAGCCGTCGATATGCCGCTTGAGTTCGGCGATATCGCCCCGGTCAATCGCGTCGCACATCCGGCCACGGACACCACCGGGAAGCCACCGGGCCAAACTGGACTCAACGGAAGGGTCGATCACCGCCACGGGGTCTCTCTCAACGCGGGAGGTGTAGGTGAGTTTCAACAGGCGTTGCAGCTCCGAAAAGAGAACATCCGGCTGGATGGGTTTGGCGATGAACCCGTCAGCCTTGTAGAGCGCCATCTCCTCAGCCGGTTCCTGCATCACATCGGCCGTCACAAGCAGCACGGATGGCGGCGTTTCTCCCGGGAGATCCTTCAACCGGCGAATTGTCTCGACACACGGCTGGCCCGGCATGCGTTTATCCAATAGAACCGCATCGGGTTTCCAGGCCCGGGCCGTGGAGCAGGCGTCTTCCCCGTCATTGGCCACTCGCACATCAAAACCAGCGAGCTCCAGAAGCGCCATCAGCATATCCCGGTTGGCTTCGTCATCATCCACGACCAGCAGCCGGGGCGGCGGCGTGTCGCCGACAAGCTGGGCAATCCGGTGAGTGTCTGCCTGCTGGACGCGGGGCTCGCCCATCGCGGCTTGAACCTTGAACCTGAAGGTGAAGAGACTGCCTGCCCCGGGTGTACTCTCGACGGAAAGATCCCCCCCCATCAGCCTGGCATAATGCCGGCTCAGGGCCAGCCCCAGGCCGGCGCCGCTCATCTGGTGCCGTCCCGCTGCCGCCTGCTTGAATTCCTCGAAAATAAGCGCCTGCTCCTCCCGGTCGATGCCGCATCCTGTATCCCTCACGGACACCGTCAGGGTGTAGCCCGGAGCGGAATCGCCGGACGCAGGAAGCAGCGCGGCCTTGATGAAAACCTGCCCCACCTGGGTAAACCGGAGGGCATTGCTCACCAGGTTCAGGATCACCTGGCGTATCTTGGCCTCGTCACCGTTCACCAGGCGCGGAACGGATCCGGCCACCTCCAGGCTCAACTCCAGGTTGCGGGAAGCCGCCAGGGGCGCGAACATGTCGCGGAGCATCGCCAGGGTTCCATGAAGGTCGAAGGGGTCCTGCACCAGGACGAGCCCGTCAGCATGAACCCGGGACAAGCTGATGAGGGAGTCGATCAATTCCAGGAGTTGTTCCCCGCTACGCAGGATGACGGCCAGTGCGCGGGTAGGCGGCGCCCCGCGCACGGTCTCCTCGTGCCGGAGGATCTGGGCGTAGCCCAGAATGGCATTCAGGGGTGTCCGGATTTCATGGGACATATTGGCCAGGAACATCACCTGGGTTCGCTTGGCCCTCTCCGCTTCCTCCTTGGCCTCCATCAACGTCTGCCGGGTGCGTTTCTGTTCGATGGCGTTCACGATAATGTCGCCAACAAACCGAAGAAGCTCAACGGAGTCATCGTCCCATTGAATCTCGGCACGCACCGCATCGAACCCGATGAATCCGAGCAAATTCCCCTGATGCACAAGGGGAATCACCAGGATCGACAGGATGCCCTGTGCCTGAAGGATGTCGTGTTCCGCCCGGGCAATCTCCGACATATCGGCCACCCGGGGCACCCGGATGGTCTCGCCGTTCGCGAGCAGGGTCATCCACCAGGGGAAGACATGGGTGGACAGGTCCTGAAGCACCTCGATTTGCGGCTCAATCCCGGCGGCGCACCATTCATACGTGTTATCCATCACCTCGCGTCCCGGCCGCATCTGGAACACATACACCCGGTCCGCACGTACGAATTCCCCGGTTTCCCTGAGCGCCTTGTGAATGCCGCTGTCGATGCTTACCGGGGGATTGATCAGGTCCCTGGACAAGCGGGCCAGCAGGGCCTGGAACCGCATCCGGTAATGCAGGCGGACTTCCATCTCCTTGGCGGCCGTGATATCGCGGCTGATGCCGATGATTCCGAGAACGACGCCCTCCGGCCCCCTGATCGGCGTCTTCAGCGTCTCGAGCAGGGCGCGGCTACCGTCCGGGTAATCGATCCACTCCTCATTGCGCCGGGGCGTGTTGCTATCAAGGACTTCACGATCCCTGAGCCGGTAGATCTCGGCAACATCATGGGGCAGGAAATCCAGGTCCGTTCGCCCGATGATGTCCTTCTCCTTGATCCCGGCATAGGCCTCGAAGGCCGGGTTGGCACCCAGGTAGCACCCCTCGCAATCCTTGTAGAAAATGATGTCAGGGATCGAGGTGATCAGGGAACGCAGCAGCGGATTGTCACGCGGCTTAAGCGTATGGGTGATGGATTGAGTCATGGAAATCAGGCGGTCTTGTTCTTGTCCACTGTGCCGTCGTAAGCCTTGTAGTGGGCATAGGAGTGGTAGTAGCCCGCTCCGTACCCATACGCCGTCCTGGAGAAATCCACGTCGTTGACGATGGTCACCAGCACGCCGACCCCCGCCTCGCGGAACCGGTGCAGCGTATGCCAGACGGCCCGCTTGCGGCTGACCTCGGGGCGGGCCACCACCAGCACGGCATCCGCCAGGGCCGCCAGCGAGAGGGCATCATTCACCAAGCCCAGCGGCGGGGCATCCAGGATGACCCGGTCATAATTCGTTCGCGCCCAGTGCAGGAAGGCCGCGAGCTTGTTTTCGTTCACCAGTTCGGGGTGACTGTGCGGCGCCGGCCGGCCAGCCATGACGGAGAGGCCGGGAACTATCGTCGTCGTATAGGCCAATGTGGCGAAACTGGCCTCCGGTGCACCTGCGGCCAGAAACTCCGACAGGCTCTGGTGCTTCGCCGGCAGCGGGAATATCCCGGCGAGACGCGGGCGGCGCAGATCGAAATCGATCAGCAGCGTTTTTTCGCCGTGCCGGGCATAGGTGATGGCCAGATTACAGGCTGTAATCGTCTTGCCTTCCTCGGGCATCGAGCTGGAGAGCAGGATGACACCGTTATGAGTCTTGTACTGGGACGAGTCGAGCATGGCCCGCAGGCCTGCGAAAGCCTCGGCGAGCTCGCTGTGACAAAGGGTCGCGGAGGCGGTCGCGATGCTGGCACGATCCTTGGTCTTGGCGTGAGGGATGACGGCCAGCACCTTGGTTTCACCGGTCACCTCGAGCTCGTGCGGGGACTCAAGCCGGTCGCCCAGCGAGTCCTGCAGCAACGCCAGCCCGAATCCACCCATCAAGCCGAGCAGGATGGCCAGGGCGATGATCCGGGCGGGCTTGGGTCTCACCGGCATCTCCGGAACGGCGGCGCGCTCCACGATCTTGACCGTCGCGGTGTTCTCATCGGCGGCCATGCGGGCCTCCTGGATGCGGTTCAGGATCCCGCGATAGGCGGCATCACTGGCATCACGGGTACGTTCCAAGGCGCTCAGGTGCGTGCGCCGCTCCACGATCTGGAGTTCAAGATCCGCTGCAAGCCTGGCCTGATCCGCTTTCTTCTGGCGAAGACTCTCCGCCTGCTTCCGCAACAACTCCAGGTTCGAGGCGGAGGTTGACCGGGCCCGGTTCAGCGCGTCGAGCGCCTGGCTACGGCACATCGCCACGATCCCGTCCCTGGCCTGTACCTCCGGGTGCTTTGCCGTGTATTTCGACATCAAGGCATCCCGCTCGGCCAGGGCCACCATCCACTTGTCCATGGCAGCCTTGATTTCGTCAGCCCGGGGAATCGAGGAGGGAAGTCTCCCGGCATTTTCAGGTTTAAGCTCAACACCCGCAATCGTATTGAGTAGGTCGCGCTCCTTGGCTTCCTCGCTCTCAAGCGCCACCAGCACCTGATTGAAATCCATCAGGGCGTTGTCCACGGTCTTCCGCTGGCTTTCAAGCACGTCAATTTTATTTTCCTGCCGGTATTTCAACAACGAGGCATCTGCCTTTTCCACCTCGATCCGCTGGCTCGCGCATTGTGCCTCCAGCCAGATCACGGCGGCATCGGAGGCGACCCGGTTTTCGTCATAGACACTGGCCTCCGCCGCTTCCGCAAAGGCGGCGCAAAACTCCGCGGCAAATTGCGGATCCGTATGATTGAACTCGATTTTGACCAACCGTGTGCGACGCAGGAGGGTGAGGTTCAGGTTTTTAAACAAACCATTGAACGCCTCGTCCGCAAGTTTGCAGTCCGGATGCTGCTTGCGATATCGGGCGATGGCCGCCTCCCGCATGACCCGCCCCTTGAATTTCTCAAGACGGGTATTGAAAATTTCCTCGGACTGCGAACTGGCCCCCTGATCCTCAATGACGGCGGCCTGCTGGGTCATGATCCGGGGGCGCCTGACACTGAGTTCGACCATACTGGTGGCTTGATACACCTTGGCGGTGGTCATGAGATAATAGGTGGCGGCCGTTCCGGCAAAGAGCAGAACAAGCAGGACTGTGAGCCATTTCCGGCGCATCACGCGGAGCAGGCGGAAGGGGTCGAGAGCCCCCAACAGACCAGAGGATTCAGCCGGAGTTCCTCCGTAATAGGGGGTGCCACAGGGTGCCCCGTAAGGCGGGGGACCACCTTGATATGAGGGGTGCCCGGAATCGTCAGGGTTTGGAGGTGGATGTGTGTTCATAAAGAGGGTAATTAGCTTATCTGTTATGGGTTATTGTGTATCCTAACTTCGGTCACTATTGGCAGGGCTGCAAGGATTACGATCCAGGTACAGAGAATGGCGGGACAGCGGAAAGGCAGATCAATAAGACTGAAAATGACAACGAGAGAAAGGCCTATGACGCCCATGACGCGGAGGGGGTCCTGGCGAGTTACAGACACCCTCACCCTAGCCCTCTCCCCTTTAGGGAGAAGGGAAAGAATCAGCACTGCCAATGTTGCTAACATTAGTCCGAAGCCGACGATTCCGAATTCAGTGAGAAATTGAAGCGGGTCACAATGCACATTGGCGCTTCCTAACCTCTGCACAAACCCCTTCCATTCCGATTTTGGCATATAGAAGGCCAGCAGGTAGCGGTACCCCCAACCTCCGATACCGAGGAGTTTGTGATCCTGCCACATTCGCCAGGCCGCTTCGTCGAGTTCCACCCGCCCCCCAAGGGCCAGATCAACATTATCCAGAACAGGAAACAGTAAATGGTGTATTGGCTTTTTGACTGCGAACTCTCTGGAGATATCCTTGCTACCAAAGCCCGCCACGGCAAAATAGAAAACAAACAGGACCGCTACCGTTACTACAGCCAGATTGACACGGCCCGCTCCTTTTAATTTTCCCCACCCGTGAATTAGGCCATACGCGGCAACAAAGCCCGCCAGCGCCCACGCCAGAATAACCCCTGCCCGGCTTAAAGAAAGATTAGCCCCGATGAGGCAAAGTAACAGGGAAACGGCCAGGGCGGTCATTTCCAGCGGTCGCTTGCCTCCCCTATTCAATACATCAGATCGAAAGATTTCCCTGAACAGTAATCCCGCCGCCAGGGCGCCCATCAGCACGAAATAGGCCGCCGCATGATTGGTGTAACCGAATGAGGCGAAAAATCCGTCACCCGTCGACGCAACCCAATACTGCAAGCGCGTTCGCGTCAGGAACTGGACTACGCCAAATGTTGCCAGCAATCCCGCACTATATACCAGCCCGCGCAGCAAACCCATTAAAGCGGCTTTGCTGACCGCGGGTGAACGTACCGTCAGGCCCAGAACCCATGCCGGAAAAAACCAGGACAGCATCTGAGCGGCTTCTGGCCGGGAGAACGCAGAGGGCCAGTCGGGATGAAGAGGCGGCGAATATCGCCATTCATTAAACCCGACATCAAAGAAAAGAACCCTATCCGCATTCCACCACTGAAGCGCAAGGTAGCCGAGAAACAGAAGACCGATGTAAAAGAAAGGATCTCGCCACCAAGGAAGTGATCGCGATACATCCACTCGCGATGGCACCCATGAGGTCGCCAGCAGAAAACCGAGCAGAACCCAAGAAGCCCAAACCGCAGGAGGCAGCCACGCCAGGCGAAGCCCGCCCCAAACCCAGGTCAGATAGGCCAGAATCAACGCCAACCCGAAAACGAGATATTTCTGCGTCATCCTGAAAATCCACTATTTCTGGCCATCATACCCCTTTGCCAAAGGAGGAGCATTATCCAAAACGTCATTATGCCCAGCCTCGCTGGAGGCCTTGGCTTTAGTATAGGCCGTGGCAAAGGTTTGCGCCATGACCGCGCCGCTGCTCCCGCCCGCCTTGACGATCGCCGTCTGAATACTAGACACCACGGCCGCATTTCTGCTGACGGCCAGCGAGGCCCCGCAGGCTGTACCGAGGCTCGAGGCCAACATGGGGGCTGAGCCCGCCGGTGCGGCCGAAAAGGCCGCCATAATGACTCTGTTGATACGGGTATCTTGCGTCGCCAAGTCCAATCCCATTGACGCGATTTCAATGACCACCGCCTTGATGACCTGAGCCGCCTGCTCGGATGAGGCCCCTTCTAATAAGGCCGCCATCGAGGCGGGATTACTTGCGGCTTCTTTCAATTGCTCTTCGATGGGGGGCTTAAAGGCGGCAAGTGCCGACATGGCCGTAATCATCATCACTCCAACAATCGCCCATAGTGTATTTCTCATTTGAGTTGTCCTTTTTTGCTTAATACTGGAGGTTCACGCCCACCATGAAGCGGGTTACATCGTAAGTCGAAGAAATCGTCGACTCCACACTCGAATAGTCTATCTCTGTGTAAATTCTCATAAATTTAGCCGGTGTGATGTAGTCCACGCGGGCTTCAACGCCCTTCCCACTGTCGGTCCGGTCTTGAGTCCCTCCTGATACGGCTACAGGATCAAAATAGTCATCCTGCCGATATGTGGCATTCCCAGACAGGAAAATCGTGGGAATAATCCTGCAAGAGGCCCCCGCCCATAAAGTATTATATTCACTGCCGTTATCTGTATATTGCGACGAAAGGACGGTTCCGTTTCGGCCACCCGCTTGGAAAGTGATTTTATCAGTCGCAATCCATGAGGCGGAAAGGTCATAGTTGAAGGAGGTGATATCGTCAGCATTAGGACGGTTATATAGCTGGACACCCATCCCACCCTTATAAATGATTTTATCGGTACCGCGGGTTTTAAAACCTGCCCGGCCAATATAATAGCTGGCGGGATCGCTGATGACGCCGTTATCCTGAATGCCGCCCTGCAAAGTCACGAGGCTATCCGTTTTGTCGGTCAAGCGGAAGGCTCCCTCGGCCTGAACAATGTGATTCTGGATGTCAAAAAGAGTCGGATCAGAATAATTGACGTCATCAAACCGGTAGCCGACATCCAGCGTCAGTTTATCGGTGAGGCTGCGTCCAACTGAAACTCCAATGTTATTGATGTCACGACGGCTCGTTGAACTTGAGTCCAGAACGGAGTCGGGCGACACGCCCAGTACGGCGGCCTTATTGCCATGCAGATCAACATCTTCTACGCGCCGGAAGGACTGATCCGCTTCAATGACAAACGTGTCATGAGTTCCCTGCTTGAACTTCAAGATTTCGCCACCACTGGAAAAGTCCTTGTCAGTCAAGTCACTGTAATTCCGGTTGCCCAAGAACCCCAGACCCGAAAAATCGATCATATAGGCCGAATAACCCAACTTCAGACCAGCTTCAGAATCGAGAAAAAAGTCATCCCGCTTGGCAACAGGCGTTTTATCGACATTGGAATCATAGGTTTCCCGGAGATTCGCGTAGGGACTGAGCATCCAAGGGCCGGCATGAATGCCGTTGCCGGGTTCGGCGCATACGACTGAAATCATTAATGTGCTACTTATAGCGCTATTAATCATGAGTTTTATCATACTCTTCACTTTCTTTTCTTATTCCTAAGTTTTTAAAAAATCAACTGCGGTATATAAACCACATCATCAGGCTCCATCAGGACATCATTCTCAATCAAGCCCTCCGCCCCAACCGAACGCAAATCGACTTCCCACTTTTTGACGCCTCCACCGGGCTGTTTGCGGGTGATGCGAATGGCATTTTCCTTAGCACTGGTGTCGTATCCGCCAGCCTGCTGAATCGCAC
>JBIJCW010000102.1:0-8133 GCA_044344495.1 Kiritimatiellia bacterium
ATGGGGAAGGGTTCGGGGTTGATGTCGGTGATTTCCACTTTCAGGCGGCCTACGACGCCCATCAGTTTCATTTGTTCGGCCAGTTCGCCTTCGAGAAGGGCGATATGGGTTGCGGGGGCGGCGGGATGGTTGAGGGTGGGGTCCATGTCCAGCCAGCGTCCGACATAGACGGAGGGCCAGGCGTGGTAATAGAACATGCCGTTGTGGAGGGTAAGGCCGACCCGGATCTTGGCGGGGATCCCGGCGGCGCGCGCGAGGGCGACGAAGAGGTAGGTGTGCTCGTTGCAGTCGCCCTGGGGCCTGAGAAGGACATCGAGGGCGGAGGGGAGGCTGACGGTGGGGATCTTCTCGACGTTCTTATAGATCCAGTCATAGAGGGCGAGGGAGGCGGTGAGGCTGTTGGTCCAGGTGCCGGTGATGGCATGGGCGCGGTCGAGCATACGGCGGTCATCGCTCTGGATGAAGGCGGAGGCGGCAAGGAAGGGTTTGACCTCGGCGGGCAGGTTGCCGGGCGGCAAGCCGGTGGTGGGTAGAGTGTCGGCCCGGACGAGCAGGCGGGTGACATCACCGGTGGCGGAGAGGATGGATTGGCGTTGAGTTTCGAGGCCCGCGGTTTGCAGTGGGGCCCCGGTGAGGGTCAGGAGGGCGGAATGGGCTGAAGCGAGGCGGTCCGCGGGGCCGGTGACGGGAACGGCGAGGGAGGTAAGCATGTCACCGGAGATCGCGGACTTCCCGAGGGAGAGGGCTTCATCGGCTGTGCAGGCTTCCATGACCCATCCGAAGAGGGTTTCCTGGCGGAGGAGTTTACCGTCCGAATCCACCCAGGAGAGGGTTTCCATACCCTCCAGGGAGGCGGAGAGGACGGTGGCTTCTATGTCGGTTTGAGCGTGGTGGAGGGATTCGCGGCGCAACGAGCGGATGGTGACGTTCTGGGAGGAGAGGGTCATGGGATTGAACATGCGCAGGGTGATGTGGCGGCCTGGGGGGAGTGACTTCAGGGAGACCTCGGTCATGGGGGAGTAGAGAATGGCGTCGTCGGGGATGGTGATCTTCTGGCGGCGGAGGGTGTTCTGCCCCTTGACCTTGCAGTCGAAAAGGTTGTCCCGGAGGCGAGCGCCCTCGACGGCGATGGAGTAGCCGGTGGAGGAGAGGACGAAGGAGAAGGTCTGGAGATGGTACATGGCGTCCACGGTGGCGCGGGCAGTGACAGCGATGCGCTGGTTGCTGCCCATGACGTTCATCTGGAGGATGGTGCGGTTGTTGATCTGGTACAGGCGGACCGCGTTGCTTTCGTTCACGTCCACGCTGGTGTTGCTGTAGCCGATTTGTTTGCCCTGGAAGGAGATTTTCATCCACTGGTCCATGACCATGACGCCGCGGGAGAAGAAGGCGCGGTAGCCGGTGCCGGCGGAGGAGAGGAGGCCGGGATAGGCTTCGGAGAGGATGAGCCATCCCATGGTGGCCGCCCAGAGGGTGATCGTGGCGATCACGAGGAGGTTCCGTTTGAGACGCGGGGTCATAACGGAAGCGTGGCTTCGGTGAGGTGGCGATAGACGGCGTTCATGTCGGGGATGATCGGGCAAGGGCATTGGCTGAGTTTGGCGACGGACTGATGGCCGCCGGTCATGAGCAGGCAGGCGATGCCGAGGGAATTGGCGACTTCGGCGTCGTGGGTGGTGTCGCCTATGAGGAGGGTTTGGTTGCGGGGCAGGGCGGTGTCGTTGAGCATGGCATGGCCGAGGGAGAGTTTGGAGTGGGCGTAGAGGTCGGAGAGGCCGTAGACATGATCGAAGCAGCCGAGGATACCGCGTTCATCCATCATCCGGCGCAGGAGGGTCAGTTCGCAGGCGGAGAGGACGGAGAGGGAGAGGCCGGCGGCGCGGCATTGGTCGAGGGCCTCGAGGGTGCCGGGGCGGAGGGTGGTGTCGGCGGAAGCGATGGCGTAGACCTCGTGGTATTCGGTGGCGAGGCCGTGCCAGTCTTCCATATCGAGATTGAAGCCCAGTTTGAGGTAGTAGTTGCGGACGGGGAAATCGAAGATATCGCGGTACTGGTCACGGGTGACGGTGGGCAAGTGGCGGCGTTCCAGCAGGACATTAATGGCATCGACGCAGGCCTGGACATCGTCCAGCAAGGTTCCATTCCAATCCCAAATGATATGGCGTACAGGCATAAGGCGGGTGTTGTTGAAACCTCCTAACCAGTCCTCACTTGTCGTGGTGCTGGCAGTTTTCCATCCTTACATGAGTCAAGGCGTGCTCGAGTTCCCCGACCCTGTTCTGAAGATCGGCCAGAAGGAAGCTGACGCCGACGACGTAGGTGATGATGGCGATAAGCAGTAATATCTTATAGACGGGTTTGATCTCTTTCATTGTTGCCTCACTGTCCTTTTGTCTCTGTTGTACGCCATCATCCGCATGTATTCAAGTCCAGTTGCGTGTCACTCACAGGTTGACAGGTGGCGGGAGGCTTTGCAGGATACGGGCCATGCCAATCAGTGAAGCATGGATTGAGGAGGAGCTTGCCGGGCGCCGGGTGGCGGGACTGGAGCGTCTGCCTTTGGTATTTGAGGCGGTGGGTGCGCATGCGCGGCACGCCGGGGCGGGCGTATTGAATTTCGCAAGCAACGACTATCTTGGGCTGGCGGGGGATGCGCGGGTGGTGGAAGGAGCCATGGCGGCGTTGCGGGAGTGGGGGGCCGGGGCGACGGCGTCGCGTCTGGTTGCGGGGACGCTGGAGTGTCACGAGCGGTTGGAGGGGCGGTTGGCGGCATTCAAGGGGTATGAGGCCGGACTGCTGTTTGGCAGCGGCTACAGTGCCAATGCGGGGATTGTGGGGGCGGTTGCCGGACGGGGTGATCACCTTTATGTTGACCGGCTGGCGCACGCCAGTCTGCTGGATGCGTCCACGCTGAGTCGTGCGACGCTGCACCGGTTCCGTCATAATGACACGGAGCATCTGCGCGAATGTCTGGCGCGGAGTTCATCAAAGGGGGGGCGTCGCCTGATTGTCACAGAGTCGGTGTTCAGCATGGACGGGGATCTGGCGCCGCTGGCGGCGATGGCGGCGTTGGCCGGCGAGTATGGGGCGATGATGCTGGTGGACGAGGCGCATGCCACGGGGGTGCTGGGGCCGGGTGGGGCGGGGTTGATCGCGGCTTGCGGGGTTCAGGGTCAGGTGAACCTGGCGATGAGTACGTTGAGTAAGGCGCTGGGGGGGTACGGGGGTTGTGTGTGTTGTTCGGGGCCGATGCGATTGTGGCTGGTGAATCAGGCCCGGTCGTTCATTTACTCCACGGCGGTGCCGCCGGCGATGGTGGGTGCGGCTTCAGCGGCGCTTGATGTGCTGGGGCGGCATCCGGACCTCGGGGCGCAGGTGCTGGCGAAGGCCGAACGGTTACGGGGGTTGTTGCGGGCCGGCGGGTTGGATACCGGGCTATCGGCGAGTCAGATTGTTCCGGTGATGGCGGGGGATAACCACCGGGCGGTACGGATGCAGCAACGCCTGCTGGAGGAGGGTATCCTGGCGGTGGCGATCCGTCCGCCGACGGTGCCGGTGGGGACAGCGCGCCTGCGGTTCTCGGTGACGGCACGGCATACGGATGAGGATATAATCCGGGCGGCGGAGGCTTGTGTCCGGGCGGCGCGGGAGGAGTGGTGACATGAAGGGTGTATTTGTCACAGGCACGGACACGGGTGTGGGCAAGACGGTGGTGGCGGCCGGATTGTTGTTGGCGTGGCGGGAGGCGGGGATCAACGCCGCGCCGATGAAGCCGGTGCAGACGGGGTGTACGGGGCGGGGAAAAGCGATGAGGGCGCCGGATCTGGATTTATGTCTCAGGGTGGCGGGGCTGGAGGTAACGGGACGCGAGTATGAGTGGATGGCGCCCTACCGGTTCCGTCCGGCATGCTCGCCGCATCTGGCGGCGGCCCGGGCGCGGCGGGGCATTTGCGTTCCGGATATCCGGAAGGCGGCGGGGATGTTGTTGCGGCAATATGACCGGTTGGTCGTGGAGGGGGCTGGCGGGGTGATGGCGCCCATCGGGGGAGGGCGGACGATGTTGGACATCATGCAGGCGTTGGGCTATCCGGTGGTGGTGGTGGCCCGGCCGGGACTCGGCACATTGAACCATACGCTGTTGACGCTGGAAGCGGTGCGCAGGCGGGGCTTGCGTGTGCTGGGGATTGTTGTCAATCAATCGGTGCCGGGACGGATGGGGTGGATTGAAAAGGACAACGCGAGGGCGATCGGGGAGCTGGGTAAAGTGCCGATTCTGGCGGTTGTTCCGTATGGAGGCCGGGAATCCGGATGAGGAATGGGTTACGGTTCCTGGTTCCGGCCGGACTGCTGATGGTGTTGGCGGGGTGTGCCACGGTACGGCCCCCGGCTGGGGCGCGGGCGGTGGAGCGAACCCTGCTGACAACAGGGTACTGCGCCTGCGGCACCTGTTGTGGATGGCACCGTAATTGGCTTGGGCGCCCCGTGTATACGTCAGGCGTGATGGAGGGGCGGCGCAAGGCGGTGGGGGTGACGGCCAGCGGGGCCAGTGCGCGGAAAGGGACGATTGCCGCGGACACACGGTTGTATCCATTCGGGACCGTGATGTATATCGACGGTTATGGATACGGCCGGGTTGAGGACTGCGGCGGGGATATCAAGGGCGAACACGTGGATCTGTTTTTCCGGACGCACGAGGAGGCGCTGGAGTGGGGGCGGCGGTATCGGCGGGCGCGGGTGTGGTTCGGCCTTTGACCGGCTGGTTTGTTCTGGCGGGCGCGGGGATATTGTTGCCGGCGGGGATGAAAACGATGAGGGATGCCGTTTCGGTGGCGCGGGCGCCCTGCCAATCCAGCCGGACCCTGGCCGCGCGCGGAACGAGGTGTGCCGTGGTTGACTTCCAGCGATTCGTCCAGCCATTTGAATCCAGCACTTTGACCTCGAAGCCCAGAACGTCATGGATCAAGGCATTCGAGACGGGTTGGGCCATGGCGTCGGGGCCCCAGAGCGTCACGGATTCCCGGAAGAGTGTGGCGGCGGGCGGAGCAAGCGGGTTGTCCTGGAGGCGGTAGCACAGTCGGGTGATGGTCATTTTGGGGAGGCTCTGGTCGCCGGGTGGGATATTAGCGGTGTGGAAGGTGAGGGTGGATTGGAAGCGGCCTTCGAGGCCGACCGGGACGCTCTCCAGGTCAAACGTGGGGTCATTGGTAAAGGCGGCCTGGAGGGAGGAGGTCAGATCATGCCGGATGGAGTCGAGGGCGGTGGTGATCTCGCGATGGCGGGGGTCGCCCAGGCGGCGGAAGGAGCCGGCGAAGGTGAAATAGATGGAAAGCGCGACGGTCAGGACGAGGGTGGAGACGGACAGGGCGACCAGGATCTCGATCAAGGTCATTCCGGATTTGACGGGCGTGACGTGGGGGGCCGGGGGCGTACTGCCGGGGCTCATGAATTGAAGATGTTCTTAACGAAGTAAACGAGGGCGATCAGTGCCAGAAGAATCAGTACCCCGGTGATGATGATCCAGGGTTTGCGGCTGTCGCGACGCGAGCCGAACGGGGAGGCGGTGTGGAACGACATGGGTGTGGTCATGGGTTCCGACGTGGTTTCGATTCTGGCGGTATCGTGGAGGGTGGATTCCGGGACTTCGACGTCTTGGCCGTCGAACATGAGTTCGATGCCGCCCACCTGGATGATGTCTTTCGGGCGAAGGGGGATTTTGAGGATGGGGGCCCCGTTCAGGCGGGTGCCGTTTGTGGAGCCGAGATCGACGAGGGTATACTTACGGTCTTCGCGGAGGATGCTGCAATGGCGTCCTGAGATGGCGTTGTCCTCAAGGGGGACGTGATTCTGGGCGTTGCGACCAAGGAATGTTTCCTCGCGGGTAATCTCGAATTTCTGGCCCTTGACGGTACTGGACATTCCAATCAGAACTGCCATATAGAATTCCTTTGTTGTGTTGGGACGGATGAATAGTGCCACGATCGCGGAGGTGTGTCAATTGTGGCATGGGCTTAGTTGGACGGTAAAATGGGAATGTGTTTTGGCGGAGAGTGGGGTAGTATGGCGCGAATGTTACCGAAAAGGATGATGCCATGAATTCACTGTGGATGGGGTTGGTGGTTGCGGTCTTGGTGGTGTTGATTGCCAAGGTTGTGCTGGGCGGGGCGGGCGCAGGCAAGGCCGTGGTGAGGGAGAAGATCAAAGGGGGGGCCATGATTGTTGATGTGCGTACGCCGGGCGAATATGCAGGCGGGCATTATGAGGGAGCGACAAACATTCCCCTTCAGGAACTGGGAGGGCGCCTGGATCAACTGGGGGCGAAGGACCGGGCGATCGTCGTCTATTGCGCCTCCGGGATGCGGAGTGCGCAGGCGGCCAAGATCCTGGTTGGCGCGGGTTACAAGGATGTGACCAATGCCGGCGGGCTGCAGAACCTGGCGCGTGGGCGATGAAATATCTGCGGGCACAGTTGATACGGAACCTGGTTGATTATTTTGGCGACGATGATCGGCGGATTGAGCATGCGTTGCGTGTCCTGCACCATGCCGAGATGGTGATGATTGGCCGTCCGGGGTGTGATCCGGACATAATCATTGCCGTGGCGTTGCTGCACGATGTGGGGATCAAGGTGTCGGAGGCGAAGCACGGATACAACAACGGGCGGACCCAGGAGGAGTACGGGCCGCCGGTGGCGGCGCAACTGCTGGAGCGTATTGGGTTTCCCGGGGAGAAGATTGAGATTGTGAAGCAGATTATCGGGAATCACCATTCCCCGGCGCGGTATGACTATCCGGAACTGGCGGTGTTAAAGGAAGCGGATTTGATTGTGAACCGGGACGACGTGGATTGAGTCGTCAGCGGATCAGGGGGAGGGGAGTTGCAGGTGTCGGACGTCGTTGGATTCGGTGACGGTTACCAGTCGTGACCGGAGGGCGGGGGGCAGGGTGAGGGTGGAGCGGGTGAGGTCGAAGGACATGGGGGGTATTCGCAGACCCTCGGGAATTTTCAGCGACATCGTGTTATTGCGCAGGGTGGCCGTGATTTCCGAAAACAGGCGGGCAGGGGCCTGAATCTGAATACCGCCGGAAAGTTCGGTGAATCCGCCGCAGGTGGTTACTTCAACCCGCAGGAGGTCAGGGGCCTGCTTGGACAGGGAGAGGTTGCTGGAGATCTTGCTCCAGGGCCAGCCGAATCCCTGCATTTCGCCCGTAAGGGTGACTGTCCTGCCGGGGGTATCGGTCAACACGAGTTCCACATCGCCTTGTTCCATTGCGAGGGCGAGGCACGGGGTGCGGCCAGGCGGGATCAGAATGGTTTCGTGCCATTCCTTGAAAACGGGTGTGCCTGCGAGCCAGGCCAGAAGGCCGGCGGTGGCGAGGAGTGAGGCGCAGATTCCGACGAGCACGGGATGGCGCAAAGGTTTGGGCGTGCAGGGGTGATCCTCGTGGTAGGGGAGGCGGAGGACGACATAGTAGAGGAGAAAAGCGGCGAAGGCGGGGAAGAAGGCTGACCAGAGGACATCGGAGGCGAAGTGCGCGCCGGCGGCCATGCGGGCGAGGCCGATCAGGGTTCCGTAGAAGGCGGAGGCGGTGAGGACAAGGGTGGCGATGAGCTTGCGGCGCCGCCGGAGCAGGAAATAGAAAGCCACGAAATAGTAGCCGGTGGAGCTGTGGCCGCAGGGGAAGGATTTTCCGCGGCCGGGGGCCCCCTGTTCGAGGACGGGTTGGAATTCCCAGTGGCCGCCGAACTCGGTCACCTGCCTGGGGCGGGGGCGGCCCCAGTGGTCCTTAAAGATGGTGTTGACGAAGAGGCCGGGGCCGATGGCGAGGACGAGAAACAGGTAGAGGCAATGGCGGCGCCAGCGGGCGAGGGTTGGACGGCGGGACCCCAGGATGAAGGCGGCGAGCGCCGCCACGGAGACTACCAGTGCGGGCCAGGTTCCGAACCGGTAGAGAAAGCGCCAGAGCGGGTAGAACTCATAGGGCCAGGCGGCGCCGGTTTTGGCATGGAACAGGGATTGCAGGCGGAGATCGAGTGCCCCATCAAGGAAGGGGACGATCGACAGAAAGAGGAGGAGGGTCAGCCAGAGAAGGTCCGGCAACCAGAGGGCGCGGTAGGATGGACGGGGATTAGTCA
>JBIJCW010000010.1:0-25269 GCA_044344495.1 Kiritimatiellia bacterium
TATCACCCGCACGGATCGGGGCCCCGTCCCGGTATTGCGCACGGTAATCGTCCAGGATTCCACCGCCTGATCCGGCTCCGGTAATTCAATGCGAACCACCACGTCCAATCCGTGCGATGAATGCCGAACCGTCAGTGCCTGCCTATCCCCCGACATGACTGGCAATGCCCCCACCTCAACCGGGTAATTCCCCAATACCGGCCAACTGGCCCAGGTGTCGGGATCACCCGGGAGCGCCTCGGCCAGAAATAGGGCACGCCCCGCCGGGTCTCGTCCATCGTAGGAACGGCGATGCACATCAAAGCCCCCTTCCAGAAATTCCGCCCGCATGGCACCATCCCGGTCCAGGGTGAAGGAATACACACGGTTGCGTAGTTCAAGCGGCAGCGGTCGCGCCGCCAGTCGCCGCGCAGCCCGCCACCGCCACCAGCCCGCGGTCACCGCAACAACTGCCATCACCAACAGGGCCTGCACCATTAATTCCGCCAGGGGCTGACCCCACATCTGCTCAAGCCAGGATGGGGCCCCCAGTTTAATCGCCTGTGATTCCGCCCAGACACGGTTCCAGGCCGCCCCGGCAGGAATGTAGAACGGCAACAGCAACGGCGCCCACGTGGTGAACCGCTTGATCCCCTCCGGGAAACACCGGGCGGTGGCATCCGCGCCAAGGAACCGCGCCACACGGCCATCCAGCCGCTCCATGCCAATAAAACTGAGGTTCACCAGCGTCGCCACCCGCAGTCCCATATGATCAAGCCAGATCAATACACGGAATGCATCGTAGGCCAATACCCACATAAACACCGTGAGACTCCACGCCTCGAACCCTTCTTGCCCCAACCGTAGGCTCTGCCCGATGCAACACAGGGTTCGGATGGCCCCATCCTGGTTGTACCAGGTCGGCACCGGCATCTGACGGAGAAAGGTGAAGATGATCGGCGCCATCCACAACCCCCACCGCAACACAAAGATTGTCCCTTCGGCCAACTCCGTCATACCTGCCCGCGAGAACAACCGGCGCAACGGCGCCATCTCGCGCTGGAAGACGGCCATCAACGCCGAACGGTTGATCGCGAACAGCCACGCCGCTACCCCCCACGAAATCACACCCGCCAGCGCCTCGTTCCATAGCAACCTTGCCCCGCCCGCATAGTCACCTAGTTGCAGGAACCCCCAGCGACTCAGCAACGGGTAAACATCGTAGGGCATCGGCCCTGCGCCAAACCCCAGATACACCGCCAATTTTGCAGTGATCACCGGAGTCTGTGCCGCATCCAGATAGAACCCCAGCGCCGCCCCCACCAATCCGCCCAGGAGTGCCTTGACGGCGTAGAGCCGCCACCTGCCGACTGTACCCCGCCCGGTCGCGCTTAGGACACCATCCCGCAGGAAACTAATCCCCGCGTATGCCGCCACGCCCGCCACAAAGCCCCACCCCGCCCGCACCGGCATCGCCCAGGTGATGAACTCGTGCGACCACCCCCACGCCGCCATAACCCCCACCACGGCCCCACGCCACACCAGCGAGTAACGCCGATAGTTCCCTCCCAGCCGCCGCACAAAGGATGGACTTCCGTCGAAACTTTCAATCAACGTTTTCGCAAGCGGAAAAACTACGCTGCCAGCCACCGCCCAGGTCAGCAGCGGTGCCGCCGCCACCGATTGCTTCCACCACTCAGCCCCCAGCACCATGCCCCCCGCCTGCAGCAGCCCCATAACCCAGCCGCCGAACCACATCCCCTTGGTTGCCCCCACCCGTGCATAACCCGTCAGTTCCAACCGCCCGTGATGGGCACTCCCGCGCACCGCATCCAGCATCAGCCCCGTCAACAGATACGCTTCCGCCCACAACGCCGCCTGTGAAAGCATCGTGGCAATCATCGCCGCCGGTACACGCCACAGACCCGGCACACTCCATACCCCCGAACCCGCATCGGCCACCCAGGGCGACACCACCACCGCTACGGCTGCCAACGGCAACACCCAAAGGTCAACCCCGCGCCCCTTCACGTCTTCCCAGGACCGGAGGCAAATCCAACACACCAGCACGTTGAAGCCACCCAGCACCACAAACCGCCCCAGCAAAACCAACCCTGGGGAATCCGGACCCATCTGCGACATCAGTTCCCGGTTCGGCAACGCCAACAGCAAACCGAAAACAAAAGGAATCACGATCAGCCGAATACTTGCGGAAACACTCAGGGGCCGCCCGGCCACACCCAGTTTCCGTGCCGTACCCACCAGGTAGCTCACCCAGAAAGTGGCCGCACCAAGGCGGCTGATCCGCACAAGATCACTCCCCCGCACCGCCGCTGTCCATATCGCCATGTCGCTCGCCGCCGTCGCCAGCACTCCGGAAACCAGCGCATGACATAACGTCTCGCCTGCCGTTGGACAACGCCCGGCCCTTAGCCATGTGAATATCCAGGCAACAAGCACCCCCGCTAAAGTCACCACCAGCGGCGTGAAGGCCGACTGCCCCACCAGGGTTGACCCCGGACTGAGCATTGCCATCACCCCTCCTGCCCCCAACACAACCGACAACCCTACCCCCATCGCCCACACCCCCGTGGTCGGCATCCCCGTTCTTCTCCCCGCCAGTACTCCCGCCCCCCCGGCAGCCAACAACGCCACCAGCAACCTCACCCCCCACCGCCCCCAGCCCCCGGCCAACATCGCATACCACACCGGCCACCTGACAAAGTCCGCCTGCAACCGAAGCACTCCGGACACCGGGGCCCCACCGCCGGAATGTTGAAGCGCGAGTACCCCTTCCTTCCACTCTCCGATGCGGTTCCAATCCAAGATCACTTCGCCCTGCCGCCCCCCTGCCCTTAACACCAGCGGTACGGACTGAACACCGGCGGACCCCTTGATTTCCAGCGTCGCCAGGATCGGTATCTCCACGCCGGGTTCCAGGGTCAAACCATACCGGAGAACATGGGCGCCCTTTGCAGGCGATGCCGCACCCGGCGCACTGGCCCATACCCCCGCACCGCCACCCGAAGGAATGGTGAATCGCAGTTGCCACCCCCCGTCACTCGCCTGTACCAGCGAGCCGTGCCCACCCTTCATCTCGAAAACACCTTGCGCTCCGGCAGCACGCAGAAACGTATCCGCATGGCTGAGTGGAACAGCAAAAAGGATCAACGCCAGCATAAGGCGCAGAGGGTTCTTTGAATTTATGGTCACACGCTGCATCAAACTTAACCGCACGTCCCACTCCTTCGTGTCCTTAGCGTCCTTCGTGGTGAACAACTCTTCCCTGCCCCTATCCCTGTCACACGACTCACGCCCCTTGCCGATTCAACTCCCGAATAGCGACCAGTCCGTCCAACGTCAGGTTCGGCAACACGTCCACCTTCACATCCAGCCCCTTGACCGCCTGCGCCGCATAACCGCCCGTAGCACAAAACACGACCTTCGGTTCCTGCATGTCCCCAACCACCTCATGGAAAATCTCACGGACCATCCCGCGATAACCCACCATGGCGCCAATCCGCATCGCCTCGCGCGTACTCCTCCCAATGGCCCGGTGAACCTGCGTCAACTTGATGTTCGGTAGCAACGCCGTCCGTTCGCAAAGGTAATCGGTCATCAACGGCAACCCTGGCGCAATCACACCGCCCACATAGCGGCCATCTCCGGTGATTACATCAAAAGTCAACGCTGTCCCGAAGTCCGCCACCACCACTGCTCCCTGGTAGCGGATCCATGCGGCTACGGCATTCGCCAACCGGTCCGCCCCAATGGTCTCAGGATGCGGATAGTCCACCCCCACCCCAAGCCGGATCCGGTGACTCACCTCCAGCGGCGCGCGGCCCGTATAGCGATTGAGCACATGACGCCAGCAGGGATCCAGGCGCGGCACCACCGAGCACAACACCGCATCACTCACACTCCCAGGCGTCGCCAGCTTCCTTAACAACGTCTCGATTCGCTTGGGATCGCTCCCGTCCGATGACGGTAACCGCCCCGTACGCAAAATCCGCCGCCCCACGGCCACCCCCACCGTGGTGCTCGTGTTCCCGATATCAACCACAATCACTTTTTCCCGTGAAACTCGCACAATGGGTTACTCCATTTTGAAGTTCTCTTCACGCAACGGGAGGGGCGCCACGCGCCGCGACCCGATTGCAGTTCTCTTCTTGCCGTGGGAGGGGCGCCACGCGCCGCGACCCTATTGCAGTTCTCTTCTTGCCGTGGGAGGGGCGCCACGCGCCGCGACCCTATTCCAACTCCAGCGACAAATCCGCCGCCGGAGCCGAATGCGTCAGCCCCCCGATCGAAATCGCGTCCACCCCCGTGGCCGCGATTGCCTCCACCGTTGCCAGGGTGACCCCGCCCGACGCCTCCAGTTTGCACCGTTTCGCGCACAACTCCACACAACGCCGCATCAACGCCGGCGCCATGTTGTCCAGCATGATCCACTCGGGCTTGCCACGAATCGCATCCAGAAGTTCCGCCTCGGATTCCACCTCGACTTCAACCGGAACACGAGGGAATTTCGCCCGCGCCGCCGCCACCGCCCCCGCCAAATCGCGAATACCCGCCTCGGTCCAGAACCGACGGTGGTTATCCTTGATCAGGACCATGTCGTACAACCCCATGCGATGGTTCACCCCGCCTCCGCACGTCACGGCGTACTTCTCAAGCCGCCTGAGCGTCGGAGTGGTCTTGCGCGTGTCGAGGATCTTCACACCATACGGCGCCACCTTGTCCACAAACTCGCGCGTCCGGCTCGCAATTCCCGTCATCCGCTGAAGGAAATTGAGCGCCGTCCGTTCCGCCGTCAGGATGCTTCGGACCGCCCCCTCCACCTCCATCAACACCGCCGCCGACTCCAATCCCTGACCGTCCGTCACCCGGCATCGGCACCGCAACCCCGGATCCACCTGCCGGAACACCTCCTCGGCCACCGGCACCCCCGCCGCCACATACCGGCCCCGCGAAAGAATCACCGCCTTGCCAACCCGCCCCTCGGGAATCACCGACTGCGAAGTGACATCGCCAGCGCCAATATCCTCGGTCAGCGCCCGGCGGATCAGACCCCTGATTTCCTCATCCAAGACGATTGCTTGCATGTAGTGACTTCCCTATGACGCATTCGCGAATCTAACGACATCCATCCTTAGTAGCGCCGACCTGCTTCGTCGCACCGACCTGCGGTCGGCTGCATTCACGCGGAAACGGTTCACCCCTCCACCTTCCACTCCGACGGCAGGTAACACACCCCTTCAAAACGGCGTTCGGACTCGACGCCAATCGCAAAGGCATGATCAATCCGGTGATAGTTGGACCGGTGATCGGCCGAATGGACCGAGAACGAGAACAAATAGGTTCCAGCCGCCAGATCAAGCTTTGGCAGACGCAACACCACCGAGCCTGTCCCGCTCAGCGCCGGACTCGACACCCCTTCAATCTGGGTATTGCTCCCATGTACCAATCGCCCTTGCTCATCCGACACGCTGAACCCGAACACCGAAGGACCAACCGGCATCTTCGCATCATACCGGACCCGCGCGTTCAACGCCTTCCCACTGCCGAATGACCGGCAATCGTGCCCCTGATCATCAAAAAACTCCGCGCCTGTCAGCACAACCTCCCGCGTCCCCCATTCCCTCCGCAACTCGCCCCCCACCTGTCCGCGCGAAAACGTTTCATATTGTCCGATCACCGCGCCAGGGGCCCCATGCCCCTTGATCTGGCCGTGATCCAAAAACAGGATCGTGTCGCTGACTGATTGGATCGTATTCAGGTCATGCGAGATGATCAGCATCGTCTTACCCATCTGGCGGAACTGTTCCATCCGCTTCAGACACTTTCGCTGGAAGGCCGCGTCGCCCACCGCCAACACCTCGTCCACCAGCAGGATGTCCGGGTCCACCTCGACGGCCACCGCAAACCCGAGCCGCACATACATCCCCGAGGAATAGTGCTTCACCGGTTCATCCAGGAACGGCCCGATGTCCGCGAACTCGATGATCGCGTCGAACCGCTTCTTCATCTGCTCGCGCGAAAGCCCCATGATCGCCCCCGCCAGATACACATTCTCACGGCCCGTCAGGTCCGGATGAAACCCCGCCCCCAACTCCAATAGCGAGGAAATCGTCCCCGCCGTTGTGATCCGCCCCTCGGTGGGACTCATCGTCCCCGCGAGCAACGCCAGCAAGGTGCTCTTCCCCGCCCCGTTGGCACCAATGATCCCCAGCGTGGAACCGCGCCGGACTTCGAAATCAAGCCCCTTGAGCGCCCACAACTCGCGCGTGCCCCGGCCACCCTTCCGCAACAGGTCCATGACCACGGACTTGAGCGTCCGGGTGGCCGAATGCCGCAACCGGAACCGCTTGCTTACCCCTTGAACCCTGATGGCCACACTATCCGTCATGATCATCCTCACAACTCGTCAGCAAACCCCTTCTGCAACCCCTGGAATACCGCCACCCCAACTATGCACACCAGCCACGACACCAGTAGCGAAGGTCCCCATAGCGCCACCGACGGCAACGCCTCGCCCATCAACGCCGTGCGATAGAGCGCCAACAACCCGGTCATCGGGTTGAGGTAGAACAACTGGTGAACCATCGGATTGCTGAATTTCCGGGTCACCATCTCGGGACTGTAAATCACCGGCGTCAGAAAGAACCACGCCATCGTAAACACGCCAACCAGGTGTTGGACATCACGAAAGAACACGTTCACCGATGACAGCACCAGACTGACTCCCGTGCACAAGGCCACCTGCGTCAGCATCGCCAGCGGCAGCCACGCCAGAAGGCCGAACGGCACACCAACCATTTTGAGATAAACCACCACAATCACCAGCGAAAGCGCAAAGTTCACAAAATTCGCCAGCACCATGGAAAACGGCAAAAGCACCCGCGGGAAGGCCGCTTTCTTGACCAGGTTCGAATTCCCCACAATGGCATTGGTGGAATCCCCGAGGCTCATGGCGAGATACTGCCAGACAAAAATACCGGTCACCAGTAATGGCAACGACATGGAAAAACGCATGATCCCAAGAAAAACAGCATAAATCGCGATAAGGAACACCGGCCCAAGCAGGGTCCAAAGGAACCCCAGCACCGACTCCTTGTATCGGATCTTGATGTTCCGGACCACCAGCATGGCCAGCAGGTCACGGCGACTCATAATATCGCGAAGTATTTGCAGCATGTCGCCGGAAGAGTATGGTTTTCAGCCCTGCTCTGTCGAGCCGGAATCTGGTCCGGCCTATATCGGTTCAGCCGGCGTCTTGATCCGCAACACGCGGGGCACCACCCCCACGTCGAACTCACTGCGCTCCGGGTATTCCTCCCCATCCACCTGCGCCGGCTGCGCCCTGCCAACCTTGATCCGGATATGCCGGCCCTGGACGTGCCGGGCACGCCGGTTAAGATCCTCGGATAACTCGCGCAGGCGGGACGGGTTGTGCCGCATGGCCATCAGATACCGCGCCAGATAGTCCGGCTGGTCTGTAAACAGCACCACTTCCAGCAATCCATCATCCGCATAGGCGTTTGAACTGAAATCGAAATCGCCCGCATAGATGCGCGTGTTGTTGATGACCAGGTTGATCAGCGGCCCCGAATACCAGACGTCACCATCCACGACAATCTCGGCATCAACCCGGTCATGCCGGAATAGTCGCGCTCCGAGCGAGAAGGTATAGAGAAACCGCCCTTGCGCCAAATGCCGCAAGATCGGAATTTTCTCAATCATCCGCTTCTTGGCATTCCGCTCCCGCAGGATGCTCGAGTCCAACCCCACCGTCAGGGCATCGGCGAAATACAAGCCCCCGATCACTCCAAGGTCGAGGGAGTAGTCCGCCCCGTGGAAGATGGCCGAAACCGCGCGCCGCAGGTCCCGCACCGAGTATTCGTCCCTGATCTGTATCCCCAGCGATTTGGCAACATCATTCCCCGTCCCCATCGGGATAAACGCATAGGGCGGCAATCCCCGTTCCGCATGCGCGTTCCGGAACTTCATCAACCCGTTGATAATTCCCGAATGGGTGCCATCCCCGCCAATGCCAGCGATGGCGTCATAGCGGGCAGGATCGTTGGATTCAAGGTGCCGGCTGACCTGTGCCGCCATCGACGATCCCACCTCGGTGGTCAGCAACTCATACTGTCCACCAAGCCGCTCAATCAAATCCGCCACCTCGCACCACCGTTTCCCGGCGGCACCCCCGGCGGCACTTGGATTCAACACACAGAGCACTCGCATAAAAAAACAGCGGCCACAATCACCTGGCGCCGCCCCCCTCCATGATGAAGGTGCTTCACACAGGGCCCTTGTGGCCGCCTCTCCTCCTCAGGATTCCACGCTCACGTCCTGAAGCCGGTTCCGAGACCGATCAGCCTTTCTTCAGCTTCTTCGGCTCCTTGATCATCTGGCGCACTTGGGAACTATTCATCTTCTTGACCTTCGCCTCATCGACACCAAGGCCGATCAGGCGCTTGCGCTGTACTTTTTCACGACGCCGCTTGTCACTGGCATTCTTGACCGGCCGCTTCATCTTAACGTTATAACCTTTTCCCGCCATATCCGTACCTTCCCCTGACTGTGCTTTACTTCAGTTGACTACTGCATGTCCGCATGCTTGGGCGCATACGATGCCCCGAACGCGCACGCAAGTCAACTCTTTCCCTCCGCCCCGCGACACGTCAGACCATAACGCCCGACTGCAAGCTTGACACAACGCATTTAACCCAGTATCCATGACGCGATTTTGGGGCAATTCCAAGCTATTCGAAAAAGGACTGCAGACCTATGCTGATCACAAAATTCAACAAGATGATTCGCAACCGCATTGTCTGGTGGCTCATTGGCGGCATCGTCATTGTTACCTTCGTCGGCTTCTTCAGCCCGCGCGGCGGGTGCGAAGACATCACGAAGATCGGCCAGGCCGGTCAACTTGACGGCCAACCCGTCACCGATGCGGAAATCCGTCAGGCCCGCTTCAACACCTACCTTGAACTCTGCCTCATGACCGGCCGCATGCTGCGCATCTCTCCCGCCATCGACAGGGAATTGCGCGAAGAAGCCTGGCGCCGTATTGCCGCGCTCCGAACCGCCAACAAACTCAACCTCACCGTCAGCCGCGACGAAGTGCTTTCCACCATCATCCGCAATCCCGATTTCCAGGAAAACGGAACCTTCAGCAAGGCACGCTACCAGCAGTTTGTCCGCGGCACCTTGGGCAATCTGGATGCCTCGGCCGCTCAGTTCGAGAACTACCTCAAGGAAAGCATCCTCCTCCAAAAGCTCCACAACCTCACCGCCTCCGCCGCCTGGGTGGCTCCCTCAACCATGCAGCGACTGGTCGCCCGGTATGCCGACAAGTTCAGCATCGAGTACATCACCCTGAACACAAATTCCATTAGCGACACCGATGTCAAGGTGTCCGAGGAAGACCTGCGCGCCTACTACACCGCCAATACCAACGAGTTCGAGGTCCCCGCCAAGGTCGCCGCCCGCTATGTCTCCTTCCCGATTTCCAACAACCTCGCCAAAGCCACCGTGACCTCAGACGCCATCGATGGTTACTATGATACTCACACGGATGAGTTTTCCTCAACCGACACCAACGGCACACGCACCGTCACTCCGCTCGAAAACGTCCGAAATGTCATTTCCAATCAACTCCTCTGGGCCGAGGCCACCCAGGCCGCGCGCGATAAGGCAACGGAGATGATCATCACCCTCGCGCCCGCCCGCGATGGAACCGCCACCCCCTTCGAAAAAGCGGCCGTGGACCTGAATCTGACCGTCTACACCTCGTCCCTCTTTAGCGCCACCTCCGCCTTTCCCGGTATCGAAAACAGCCATGACCTGGTCGCCGCCGCCTTCCGTCTGCGCCCCACTCAGGATGAGTACTTCAGCGATCCGGTCGCCACCTCGAACCACGTCTATATCCTAGCCATGGCCACCAATACCGAACCGTATATCCCGGCATTCGAGATCGTGCGCGATGATGTCGTCGCTCCCGCCCACGCCAAGGCCGCCGCCGAGGCCCTCAGAAACAAGGCCGCCAACCTTCACCGCCTGTTCGCCGAGGGCTTGAAGCAGAAGGAATCGTTCATGACCCTCGCACGGCAACAGATCCTGAATGTCTCAACCAGTGGCTATTTTACAGCCTATAGCGCCCCCGATGCGCTCTCCACACAGGAAGTCTTCGAGGAGCTTTCCTCCCGTAACCCCGGCGAATTGGCGGATATCATCCACCTGGACGATGCCTATCTGATCGCTCACGTGGTGGATCGCCAGCCGGGTTCCGTCGACGACATCAACGCTGTCCGCACCCAGATGGCAACCAGTAACTTCCGCCGCCAGGGCCGGATCATCTTCACCGAATTCCAGAACTACCTGCTGCGCTCCGGCGGCAAGACCGACACCATCCCGCTGCCGGAACCCGAAGACGCCCAGTAACCCCTCATTCCACCACATCCGCCTTCCGCCCGCACTCTGCGCACATCCCGTCCTTCAACCCCGTCAACCGGGTCCGATACCCCTCCCTGGCAATCAGCGTCGCCCCGCATCCCGGACACGACGTACACTGCTCTTCAGATGCCATGACATTGCCAACATACACATACTTCAATGATCGCCGGCAAATCCCCGCCGCCCGCAACAACGTTGAAACGGACGTCGCCGGCTGCTCCGCCTTGTAGTCCGGATGATAGGCACTCAAATGCAGCGGAACACGCTCGCCCAGCGCCGTACGGATCCATTGCCCCAACTGCTCAAACGCCTGGTCACCATCATTCATCCCCGGAATCACCAGATTGGTGATCTCCACATGCCGCCCGAGGGAATGGGCCAGCACGCAAAACTCCAGCACCGGCGCCAGCGAGCCATGACACTGGGCCCGGTAGAACTCCTCGCTCATGCTCTTGATGTCCACGTTAAGCGCATCCACCATCGACAGCAACTCCTCCGCAGGAGCCCGCGCAATATACCCGTTCGTCACCAGGATATTCCTTAACCCGTTGTCCCTGGCCATGCGACAGCAATCACGAACGAATTCAAACCCCACCAACGGCTCGTTGTAGGTATACGCGATCAACCGGCAACCGCCCTCAATGGCCTTCCGAATCAACTCGCGTGGCGTATGCACCACACCATGGAATTCCATGCGCTGCGAAATCGTCCAGTTTTGACAGAAGACGCACCCGAAATTGCAGCCCCACCCCCCAATGCGGTAGCCGGAAGCCCCGGGATGGAAATGATAAAGCGGCTTCTTCTCGACCGGATCAATGTGCGCCGCCGAAATCAACCCATATCCCAGCGCCCTCAACTCCCCGTCCTTGACACCTCGAACTTTGCAAAGGCCCGTCCGCCCCTCCTTGATCCGGCAGTGATGCGGGCATAACCCGCATACGACCACCCCATCCCCCGTCTTGTCCCAGTACTCCGCCGGATGGAGATTCCTTTCATTCGCTTTCACAGTCACCCCCGATTCCTTCTTACGACAAGTCACGGCTTCACTTTCGCCACCAACGTCCACCAAACCACCGCTACACGCCCCCCGCAATTCCCTTGCCGTCGCCCTTACCCTTGATTAGGCTACCACCAAAACCAACCGCACACAACCCATGACCCCACAACCCCTTACCCTTACCCCTCCACCTTTAACCGCCGCCTCCTCCCTTGCCGGCCTCATCGACCACACCCTCCTGCAACCCTGCACAACACCCGCCGATGCACAGCGGCTCTGCGAGGAGGCCTTGACCTACGGATTCTGCTCCGTCTGCGTCTACCCCGCCCTGCTCCCCGCCGTGGCCAGACACCTCGCCGGAACCACGGTCATCCCCTGCACGGTCGTCGGATTCCCCCATGGAGCCAATCTAGCCGGAACCAAAGCCGCCGAAGCCGAAGCCGCTGCCGCAAACGGCGCCAGCGAAGTCGACATGGTCATCGCCCTCTGGGCCCTCAAATCCGGCCAATACACACTCGCCGGCACGGACATCCACGGCGTCGTCAATGCCACGGGCCCCGGATGCGCCGTGAAAGTCATCCTCGAAACCTGCCTTCTGACGGATGACGAAAAGATTCTGGCCTGCAAACTCGCCATGGATAACGGCGCCGCCTTCGTCAAAACCTCCACCGGCCTTTCCTCCGGTGGCGCCACCGTACACGATGTGGAACTCCTGCGCCGCACCGTGGGATCCGCCATGGGCGTCAAGGCCAGCGGAGGAATCCGCACCACCCGTGACGCCCTGGCCATGATTGCAGCCGGAGCCTCCCGCCTCGGCACCAGCGCCGGCATTCAAATCGTCACCGGAACCACTCCCTCGCCACCGACATGAAAGCCTTTCTCATCGTCCTCGACTCTGTCGGTATCGGCGCCGCACCCGATGCCGCCTCCTATGGCGATGCCGGTGCCAACACCCTGGCCCACACTGCCCAGGCCGTCTCCAAGCTCCAGGCCCAACCCCATTCATCTTCATTCTCCCTCCCCACCCTGCAAACCCTCGGTCTCGGTAACATCCCGCCGCTCCTTCCCGGCGGACTCCCCATCCCCGGCGTCCCTCCCCACCCGCGCCCTGTCGCCGCCTACGGCGCCATGCAGGAACGATCCCAAGGCAAGGATACCACCACCGGCCACTGGGAAATGGCCGGCCTCCTGATGGATCCGGGCTTCCATCTCTTCCCCAAAGGCCCTCCCTCATTCCCTGCGGGACTCATCGCCGAATTCGAACGCGGTACCGGACGGCGCGTCATCGGCAATAAAGCCGCCAGCGGCCTCGCGATTATTGATGAATTGGGCCCCCGCCAGATGCAGGATGGGGCATGGATCGTCTACACCAGCGGCGACTCCGTCTTTCAGATCGCCGCTCATGAAGCAATCATCCCGCTGGAGGAACTCTATGCCGCCTGCCGGACGGCCCGCGAACTCTGCAACCCGCTCGTCGTCGGCCGCGTCATCGCCCGTCCCTACCTGGGGACCCCCGGCGCGTTCCTACGCACCGAAAACCGACGCGACTTCTCCTACCCCCTTCCCGAACCCACCATCCTCGACCGGCTCCTCGCTGCCAACATCCCCGTCATCACCGTTGGAAAACTCGACGACATCTTTGCCGGTCGCGGCATGTCCGAGTCATTCCATGTCGAAAACAGCCACGCCGCCATCGATGCCGTCCTGAACATCGCCCGCCGCCCGACCCCCTGCTTCTGCTTCACCAACCTCATTGACTTCGACATGCTATATGGACACCGCCGAGACCCCATCGGCTACGCACACGCCCTTCAGGAGGCCGACCGTTTCCTGGGCAACCTGATACCCCTCCTCGACCCTGAGGACCTCCTTATCATCACCGCCGACCATGGCAATGACCCAACGTTCAGGGGAACTGACCACACCCGTGAGTTTGTGCCGTTGCTGGTCCGCGGCCCCCGGTTGTCAGGCATCAATCTGGGGATCCGTGATGGATTCTACGACCTGGCCCAGACGTTGGCCGCCTTCTTCGGAATCCCCGCCACCCCAAGGGGCCGCTCTTTCCTCCCTAGCCAAACTCAGGCGAGTGAGGCATCGGCGACCGCCACACGAAGTGTTCCTTCGCCATAAACCACTCCTGCACCCGATGTCCACACTGATGCTTGAAGCTTGGACACCGCCCGTACTCCTGGAACATACACCCGGATGACGCCAGACTCTCCCCCGCCTCCCCGAGGTCCGGACAGAGCACATGCTCATCCCCTGGGACTCGCCTTACTTCACCCTGATTTCGTCCCACTTCCCCATGCACGGAGGACATAACCCGCGGCCCTTCACATCCAGATCTTCCATCGTCGGCGACGGACACAATACGCAGGTGAACAGCGGACACGGCTTCATCCCCAACATCAGCGCCAACCCCTCCATGCTCTCCTTTTCCACCCGCCGGATCCAGTCCTCGTGCCGCTCCTTGCTGGCAACGCTCAACACGCCAACGCTGACCACCACCACCTTGTCTTGTACCAGCGAACGCCGCCCCCTCATTCCCGTCAATCCCTCGGCCAGAACAAGCACCGCCGCTGTGTTGCCTCCCACTCTTTCTTTGCCCAGTCCATGAACTGCCTGCAGGGTCAATTTCACCGGCGGAACAAACGTGCCGGCATTGGTCACCGGCAACAATTGCTGACTGACCAACGTGATCACCCGGTCCCTGATCCCGGCGTCCACTGTCCCCAGCGTATAGAGGGCTATCTGCTTCTCATCCGCCACCGCCACGGTTGCCATCACCGCCACCACCAGCGACATCCACTTCGTTTTCACGTTCAGACCCCTCTCCCATTGCGAAACATAAAAAAAGGAGGCGGATGCCCGCGGCCCCCGCCTCCTGATCCACACTCGCTATCGCTTACTTCGCCAGAACCTTGGCCAGATCCGCCGCCGATGCCGCATCCGGCGCATAGCCTTGCGCCCCGATTTCATCACAGAATGCCTGAGTCACCGGCGCTCCACCGATCATCACCTTTACCTTGCCGGCCACATCCGAATGCTTCACTGCTTCCACAATCTCCTTCATGTTGGTCATGGTCGTCGTCAACAGTGCCGACGCCCCGATCACGGTTGCGTTGTGCAACTTCGCCAGCTCCACGAACTTCGCGGGTTCCACATTGATCCCTGCGTCAACCACCTGGAAACCGGCCCCTTCCAGCATCATCCCCACCAGGTTCTTGCCGATGTCATGCAGGTCGCCCTTGACCGTACCAATCACCACCACGCCGCGGGGCTCCACCTTCGCCGCCGCCAGCGCCGGCTTCAACAGTTCCATGCCGGATTTCATCGCCCGCGCCGCAATCAGCACCTCGGGAACATACACTTCGTTCTTCTTGAAGCGCTCACCAATTACACTCATGCCGCTCAGCAACCCCTTGTTCAGAATGTCAGCCGCACCGATCTTCTCGTCCAGCGCCTTCTGCACCAGCGCCTTGACGTCATTGGCTTTGCCCTTCATCAGGTTCTCTTTGATTTGTTCAAGAATCGCACTCATCGAATCTCCTTTTTCTGTTATTCCAGCCTGTTAGCGACACAACTCTCCTCGAAAAACGTCATGACTCTATCAATGCCGTCAGAGAATAAATAGATTCTTCTGGCTATTTTTTATAACGATATTGCTGCTGAACACGACTAAAGTGACCGCCTTGCCGCCGCTCTTCCTCCTTCACAACCGTTCACGAACCTTGACTTGCACCACAATTATCAGTTATTTTCAAACAAAGCACTATTCACCTGGAGTAAAGCAAACGGGTCTCGGATACCAACCGATTACGCACTTCTTGCCTTTTCAAAAGAGACACCGGATGACGCCACTGTCACGACGAACACTAACGGAGATCAGCCGGGACATGATGAAATCAACCGGCCTGCGCCCGTTTTTCATGGACCTGAACGGATCCACCGATCCCGCTGATGACCCGCTCGCCGCACTTACCCGGGTACGCCGGCTCCGCAACTACGCCTTGCAGGAAAGCGTTAATCTCGGAGAGCCCTGCTTCTTCGAATTGGTCCCCGGCCTCGCCAGTTGGCTGGTGGCCCTGGAAAACCGGCGGATCATTCACGGGGCCATGATCGGCGGCGAAGCGGTCGCCTCCGAATCCCCCCGTGATCCCGGCGAGTGCGTGCAGGACCTGATCGGCATGGGGCTCTCCCGTCCCGAGGCCCTCCACTACCTGTCAACCCGCCTGCCCTTTTCGGAGCCACAGACGCGCGCCGCCGCAAAACGCCTCCGTGACACCTTCTACCAGGTCAGCGGGTGGAAACCCATCCAGATGGAGGAGAACCGACTGCGCATGCGCCAGCAGCAGCAGATCGCCGAAGCCATCGATGACCGGAAACGCCGCGGAGAATACACCTCTTACCCCTTTGAAAAGGAGCGCATCCTCCTCTCCCACATCCGGGCGGGCGACCAGACCGGCGCACGCCGCGTCCTGAATGAAATGCTCGGCGCCATGTATCTGAGTTCCCCGAAACTCGTCGTCCTCCGGGCTCGCGCCATCGAACTGATGGGTTACCTGACCCGTGCCGCCGTCGAGGATAGCCCCATCATGGAATCCATGATCGAGCGCAATCACCAGTGGATGGACCGCCTGATCAAGGCTCGTGATTTCGAGGATCTCTCCCGCGTGCTGACCAACGCCCTGAATGACTTTATCGAGGGCATCTACCTGCACGGGTTCAACCGATCAAATAGCCATGTCAGCAAGGCCCTGGATTATATCACCCGGCACTACACCCAATCCCTCTCCCTGGCCGACATCGCCCGGGAAGTCGGACTCAGCCCCTACCGCCTCGCTCATCTGGTCAAGGCTCACACCGGAAAAACCGTCCTGCAGATCATCCTGCATGCCAGGGTCCAGAACGCCCGCCACCTCCTGGAGAATACCGACAAAAGCTGCACCGATATCGCCTACGAGAACGGCTTTAACGATCAGAGTTACTTCATCAAGCACTTCAAACGTCTGACCGGCATCACCCCCGCCCGCTACCGCCGCACCCGCATGGTGAAAACCTAGGGCTCACCCGCCCGCGATCCGGCGCAACCCCACAAGCCGATTTCCCTCGCATTCGACCACCCGCAAACCCCACCGTCCGGCAATGTAGCGAAAGGTTGCTTCCGAGTAGAAAACAATGTGCGTGGCGTCATTGGCATAGTGCCAGGTATCCATCCGCACCTCATCCGTAACCAGTGCCGTCAGCACCACCACAAGACCGCCGGGCTTGATCAATGACACCAGACGGTCCATCTCCCTGGCCGGCTCCCGGAAATGCTCGAATACTTCAGTGGAGACCACAGCGTCAAAGCCATGACCCGGCAGGGGAACCGTGCCTCCCCCCTCCGCTCCCCCCGCAAAATTCGGATCATACCCACTGGCGTCAAACCCTGCCATCCGCAGGAGCTCTGTCAGCACTGGCTCGGGCCCGGCCCCGTAATCCAGCACTCGCCCCTGCACCCCGTGCCGCTTCAAACACTCGATCACCGGCATCAGGAAACGAACGTACCCAACGTCATCCAGGCGGTTGCGATGAAGTTGATACCGCGCCACTTCCTGCGCCGGACTTAACCAGTGAACGGGTGCAACGGATCGCAAGTCGCAGACCCCGCAGCGCCAAAGGGCCCGCCCCCAGGCCTGGCCATCCGGAGACGCGGTATTCCCGCATAGCGGACAAGGCACTTCAGGGGATCCCTCCATGGGTCACGACGCGGAATGGCCGGCCCTGGCATTCGTCAATGGGTCGCCACGGCGCTCCTGGAAGGACTTGGCTCGGCGCGGCCGCCGACCCCGCCGGGGCCGACCCCTTTCCTCCCTCTGGTGGCCGCCCTCATCCCACTCATCCGCAATCTGACGAACCCGCTCCAAGGCCGCCCCATGGGCCCCTGTCAGTCGCACTGTGAATTCAAGATAGGCCAGGGCCTCCGGAAAAAACTCCCGCGGCGCCAACGGCCGGGCCCGCGCCCCGTTCTCATCCACCAGCCGCGGTTGCGATGCCAGGATCTCCGCCGTGCGGTAACGAACCAGCTTGGGCACCTGCACCCGCTCGGTCAACCCCCCAAAATGCTGCAACGTCACCGAATGCAACGCCAGCCCCTTATGCTGACCTTGCTCGGATAACTCACCCGCCTGCCGTTCATGCATGCCACCGAACATCAGTGCAAATAGCAGCGCCGGTGACACCTCCCGCCCCGCCTTCCGCCACTCGTCCACCTGCGTCAGCGCCTCGCTGACCCGACAGCACTCAGGCGTCCCCGTCTGCGACCCCAACCATGACCCCATTTCCGGGAACAGGACCTCGTACAACCCGAACTCTCGCAGCAACGTGTAGGCCCCACGGGCCGCACCACAAAAAAACAACTTCTGAACTTCTTCGTACAACCGTGACCGGTTCGCCAGGGCCAGTTTCCCGTGATGCTCCCGGATCGCCGCCGCCGTGGCAGGCTCCAGCTCGAACCCCAACATCGCCGCGAACCTCACCGCCCGCACCATCCGCACCGGATCCTCCACACACCGCAACCCGGGATCCCCGATGAACCGCAACACACGCCGCCTCAAATCCTCCAACCCCCCCACGTAGTCAATGATCGAGTAATCCCGAATGTCATAGAAAAGGGCGTTAACCGTGAAATCGCGCCGCCGCGCATCCTGCTCCGGCGTCCCGAAAAGATTATCCCTCACAATCAACCCGTCGTCGCGCTTGATATGCAGGGGGTTCGCAGTCGTTTCCTCACCCTCTTCAGGCGGCGCCTGATCGGACCGGAAGGTCGCCACCTCGATGATCTTGTCCTGCCCGAAAAAAACATGCGCCAGCCGGAAACGCCTCCCGATCAGGCGGCAGTTGCGAAATACCTTGCGCAACTCGGCCGGCGTGGCATCCGTAACCACGTCGAAATCCTTTGGCTTGCGCCCCAACAGAAGATCACGGACACCCCCGCCCGCCAGATAGCCGACATAGCCCGCTTCCTTGAGCCCATACAGCACCCGTTGCGCCTCCGGACTGATATTCTGCCGGCTTAACGAATGCTCCGACCTTTGAACAATAACTGGTTCCACGCTTCCCCTCCGCCAATACAGTCCTTACAGTTTCTCACTTCCGCCCTGCGTCTGTCAATCCTCTCGCATGCACCCCCCGGTTATTGACCCACGCGCACACCTCGTTTTGATGTATAGATCAGACCCTTCACAACCTACTGATTAAATAACTTGTACAAATCCAAACATCGTGTAGATTATCAAGCTATAGTATTAGAACAGTAACAGCGGAGGAATAAAGCATGGTAAATCTAAGCGAACTGAGTGCGGTTGACATGGGGAAGATTCTCAAACTGCGGCGCAAGATTGAGATTCTGGAGCAGCAAATGGCCAAGGTGGTGAAGCAGGCGGAAAACAAAGCCCCCTCAATCAGTGTGGCCGTACGCCACATGCGACTCCCGCGGAACTCCCAGCCCAGCCTTCGTGAAATGATCAGCAAGATTCTTCACAAGGCGAATGGGCCAATGACGGTCTCGGAAATCTACGAGGCATCCCTTAGCGGCGGATACCAGTGGCGGTCCAAGGAACCGATGAACGCCCTGAATGTCAAGATGTACACCGACAAGACATTCAAGAAGTTGGCCCCGGGTAAGTTTGTCCTTCGCAAGCCACTCGATTGACACCCCGGTGATATAACCTGAAGCCGCTTACCGCCACTGGGCTGGAGCGGCTTCTTCTTTCCAAGGAGACAACCATGACCAACATCCCTCAAACCAACGACACCCACAAGGCCATGTTCCTGGACCTGATTGCCATGTTGTCCGCAACCACCATGCAACAGATGGGTAAACTCATCAACCCCATGACCGGCAAGACCGAGGTCAACATGGAGGCCGCACAGGCCACCATCGATATGCTGGAAATGATCGAAGCCAAGTCACGCGGAAATCTGGATCGGGAGGAGGAGCGATTCCTCAAGACCTCGCTGACCACCCTGCGCATGAACTTCGTGGAGACGAAAACCGCCACGCCGGCCACCCCGCCCCCCTCCACCCCCGCGGAACCCACACCGCCAGGCACAACACCGCCCGCCGACGAATCCAAGGAACCCAAGTTCCATAAGACCTACGGTTGATCCAAATCTCACAGCGCCTTGAGCCACCGCTCCAGGCGCAACATGCCCTTCTCGAGGGGCGCCATGCTGCAGGCATACGAAAGCCTGATATTCTCATCCGCCCCAAACGGTAACCCCGGCACCGCCGCCGCCATCACCTTGGCCTTGGCGTCGACCGCCAATGTCAGCGAAGAGGCGATCGCCGCACTTTGCGGTTAAGCTCCATAGTATTTCTCTACCCACACCTGCATCGTATCCTGCTGCACGTCCACAATTTTCATCTCACGCGCCGCATTCTCAGGCGAATCGGAGGCGTGCGCGGCGTTGACCATGATGTCACTGCCGTATTCACGCCTCACGGAGCCCGGCTGAGCCTTCGCCGGATCAGTCGGTCCCAGTAGATAACGGATCTTCTCAACCGCACTCATCCCTTTGTAGATGAGGGCCAGGCAATTCTCCGTACCGGTAGTACCCTTATCCGCTTCAGCCACTTCCGAAGGCCGATGCCCCGTCATGAACTGGACAATATCCTCAAACTGCCGGTCTCCCTGCAGAGGCCCCAGGAACTCACCGAGCCTGGACTCCAACTCCTCGGGAATATCCGCCTTGAATTCCCGCCCCAGAATGGCGCCAGCCTTCTGCCCCATCATCCCTTTGAACTTCTCACGCAGAATACTCCGCACCGGCCCGTAGAACTCTTCCGCCTGCGACACCTTCATTGAGATTTTCCGGATCCCCACAATCCGCAACCCTGACCGCGAAAGGAGGTCGATGATGTGCCCCGGTCGACCGCTCGGGAACCGGAAATTATCCGGCTTGATCAATACCAGGGTACTCTGGACCCCTTCACTCTCCGATACGTCCGCCCCGTGGTCGACAATCCCGCCATCCTTCGCGCTGTATTCGCTCCACAACCGCAAGACTGACGCCGCCCGCTCCACCGAAGGCGCCACCAATACCGCCGGCTCGAAATAGGTCACACGCCCATCGGCATCCGTGACGTAGTCGCCATAGGTGTCGCGAATTGTCTCGCCGCCCACCCACCCGGCACGCAGGTGCCCTGTGGCGTCACGTACTTTCTGAATGGCATTCTCCCCTTCGAAGAGCAGCAGAATCACACGCCGCCGCTTGCCCGTCACCGGATCCGGGGCATAGGACTTCTTCACGTACTGGTTGAGTAGCTTGGCGAACTCCGCCTCACCCGGATTGCTGCCCAGAAGCGAGGCGGCATAGCGATCCACCAGTTCCTGACTGGGCCCGTACATGCGCGCCGCCACCAAGTCAAGCCCGGTCCGGCTCATCAGGCGGCCAATCACGCCACCCGTTCTGGATTTGGCGATCGTGTAAGGATTGATTAATGCAAATGCAAGTTCCGAAGCCATACGGCACTCTTCCTGTCTGTTGAACGGTTACGCCATCTACAATCGTTTTATCGGGCAGGTACTATTTCGATTGCCACCGCCGGAATCAAGCCCAAAAACGATCACACCGCCGCCCCCCCTCGGCAGCCGCACAGCAAACTTGCCGCCACCAGCGCCGTTTACTACACTCTCGCCTCTCAATTGATCAGCAAAAACAAGGAATTGGTTATGCAGGCATTGCTTAAGACATCATATCACGGCCCTAAGGGTCCCGTGGTTCTCGTGATCATGGATGGCATCGGTATCGGCCAGTATGAGGAGGGTGACGCCGTGCGCTCCGCCCTTACCCCCCATCTCGACTGGCTCAAGGCCAACGCCATCCATAGCCAACTCAAGGCACACGGCACCGCCGTCGGCCTGCCCAGCGATGAGGATATGGGTAACAGCGAAGTCGGCCATAACGCCATCGGCTGCGGCCGGGTGTTCGCCCAGGGCGCCAAACTTGTCACCGAGGCCATCGCCTGCGGCTCCATCTTCCGCGGTCAGGCATGGAAGGACCAGATCGCCAACTGCCTCCAGCACAAATCAACCCTCCATTTCATCGGCCTCTTCTCCGATGGCAATGTCCATAGCCATATCGACCACCTCAAGGCCATGCTGGCCCGCGCCAAAGCCGACGGCGTCAAGCGTGCCCGTATCCATATCCTGCTGGACGGACGCGACGTCGGAGAAACCTCCGCCCTCGAGTATGTCGACCCCTTCGAACAGTTCCTGGCTGAACTCAACGCCGGCGGTACCGTCGATTTCCGCATTGCCTCGGGCGGCGGACGCATGAATATCACCATGGACCGCTACAACGCCAACTGGGATATGGTCAAACGCGGCTGGGACACCCACGTCCACGGCATCGGCCCCCGCTTCGCTTCCGCCCGATTAGCCATCGAGGCCCATCGCCAGGCCATCCCCCGCGTCATCGACCAGGACCTCCCCGCCTTCGTCATTGCCGAGAACGACCGGCCGATCGGCAAAATTGCGGATCACGATAGCGTCATCTTCTTCAACTTCCGCGGCGACCGCTCCATCGAGATCACCCGCGCCTTCGAGGATGACTCCGTGACTGAATTCGATCGATCCCCTCGCCCGCAGGTCACCTTCGCCGGCATGATGCAGTACGATGGCGACCTGAAATTGCCAAAACGATTCCTGGTGGACCCCCCCGCGATTGCCGAAACCATGGGCGAATATCTTGCCCTCAGCGGCATCCGCCAACTCGCCATCAGCGAAACCCAGAAGTACGGACACGTCACCTACTTCTTCAACGGAAACCGCTCAGGCAAGTTCAACGAGGCCCTTGAGGACTACGTCGAGATCCCCTCGGATGTGCTCCCCTTCGAACAGCGCCCTTGGATGAAGGGCGCCGAAATCACCGACGCCGTCATCAAGGCCATCGCCGACAACAAGCACCGCTTCATCCGCTTGAACTTCCCCAACGGCGACATGGTCGGCCATACCGGCGTCTATCAAGCCACCGAAATCGCCGTGGAAACTGTGGACCTATGTCTCGGCCGCCTCATCCCTGCCGTTAAGGCCGCCGGCGGCATCCTCGTCGTCTCCGCCGATCACGGTAACGCGGACGACATGTACGAGCACGACAAGAAATCAGGAAAAACCAAGGTTGAAAACGGACGCATCAAGGTCAAGACCAGCCATTCGCTTAACCCCGTTCCCGTGTTCATCTACGACCCGTCTGGAACGGCAAACCTGAAGCTGACCCCGCTGAAGGATCTCGGCATCAGCAGCCTCGCCGCCACCTGCCTGCGACTCCTCGGCTTTGAGCCGCCGAAGAATTACGATCCCAGCGTTGTGGACGTCGGCACCCCCACGTGACCATGAACAGCCTTGCGACAAAGTCTCCGCCGGCCTTCGTATGCCTGCGTTGCGGAAATTGTTGCAGACACACCGGTGAAGTCCGCCTCGCGGACCAAGAGGCGGAAAGCATCGCCGCCGCCTTGGCAATGCCACCCACTGAGTTCACCTCCCGCTACACGCGATTGCGGGAAGACCGGCGTGGCCTTGCGCTGCTGGATCACCCCGACGGTTCCTGCATCTTCCTCGCGCCCACCGCTTCCATCTCCATGAACCCGGACGTGTCCGCGGTAGTCTCGACGAAGGCGGAACCCCAAACCTGCGACTCCCCCTCCTTCATCTGCCTCATCCAGTCCGTCAAACCAAAACAGTGCCGTGAGTTTCCCCTGTCCTGGAAATACGAAAACCTGACCGCCATCTGCCCGGCGAGCCCCCCCATTCACTGTTTTCCCTCACCTATTCCTCCATCCCTTGCCCCATGATCCTCACCGTTACCCCCAATCCCGCCTTCGACCGGGTTCAAACTGTTCCCGCTTTCCAACCCGGCCGGGTCTGCCGCAGCACCGCCCTGACGCTCTCTGCCGCCGGCAAAGGCATCAATGTGGCTCGGGCCATCCGCAGCCTCGGGGGCGAGTCCATGTGTGCGGGATTCCTCGGCGGCCATACCGGAAGAATGCTCGCCGAGTTCGCCACCCGCGACCGCATCCCCGCGCAATGGACCTGGATCGACGGCGAGACCCGCGTCACAGTCATCATCCTCGCGCCGGAAACGGGAACCACCACCGTCCTGAACGAGGAAGGCCCCTCCGTTAACATCCGCGACTGGAACCGCCTGCAAACTGACATACTCGCCTCGGCCGCGAAAGCACAGGCGGTATGCCTGAGCGGTAGCCTCCCCCTCGGAGTGCCCCCGGAAGTCATGGGGACGCTGATCCACGCACTGAACCTGGCCCAGCGCCGGGTGTTCGTGGATCAAAGCGGCAAACTGCTACAGATCGCCGTTGCCGCCAAACCGGAAGTAGTCAAAATCAACAATACCGAAGCCGCCGCCCTTCTTGGCTGTCCCGAATTTGACGATCCCGATTCGGCCGCGCGGGCCGCCAAAGCCATCCGTCAAAATGGTGTCTCCAAAGTCATCATCACCTTGGGCGCACAGGGTGCCGTGCTGGCAGGCCATGCCGGATGCTGGCTGGCAACGCCTCCACCGTTGAAAATCGTGAGCCCCATTGGAAGCGGCGACTCCTTTCTCGCAGGCCTCACCCTGTCGATGCTCCAGGATCTGCCTGATCCCGAAGCCCTGCGCCGCGCCGTCGCCGCCGGGTCAGCCAACGCACTGTCAGCCGCAGGCGGATCCTTCTCACCATCGGACTATGACCGCATCCTCGCCCTGACAACCGTCAAACCCCTTGCCTGACATCAGCTTCTCGTCCTCGCAGGAGTCCGGATCCTGCCCCCCTAAAACGCCCCGAACAGCAACTGCGTAAAGCTGACCACCGGTGACGTCTCACGGAAATCCTCCACGGCGGCACGCAACTCCCCAACCGCCCCCTTGGTTTCATTGTAGAGCGTCTCATCCGTGACCAACTTGCCCAGCAGCCCCTCGCCCCGCTCGATCTTCCCCGTCACGTTCTTTAGGGACGCCGCCGTGTCTGCCACATCCCGATACAATTTGTCATCCTTGGAAAGCAGTTTCCCCAGGGTCCCTTCCCCCGCATTCACACGATCACTGATCTCCCTGAGACTCACGGCCACCGCCTGAATGTTCGTGTACACCGAATCATCCGCCAGCAATTTACCGAGTGTACCCTCCCCCCTGGACACCCGGTCGGCGATGTCCTGGAGTTTCGCCGTGAGCGCCCGGACATCTTTCCCCACCGCTTGAAACTCGTTATACACCCCTTCGTCATTCACCAGTTTTCCAAGGGTCCCCTCTCCCCGGCTGATCTTGGTCGACACTTCCCGGATCGAGGCAATGGTCGTCTCCAGATTGGTCAGTACGCCACCCTCATTCAACGAATGGCGGATCTCGTGGATCGTCTCGGCCGCTTCCATCATCAAGTCAAACGGCGGAATCCCTTGCGGCATCACATCCGGCGCCAACAGGGGAGCCGCCGCACTGCCTTCCTTCACCTCAAGATACCGCCCGCCAAGGATCGAGGTGGAAATGATCGTAATCTTGTAGTCGGTGTGCAGTTTGACCGGACTATCCAGCGTCGACAACACACGAACCCTGCCATCCGTCAAATGCAGCGACTTGACTTTACCAACCGTCATTCCCCGCAACACCACATTGTCGTCCTTTCGCAGACCCATCACGTCGGCAAACTCCACCTCCAGGGGAAACTTCTTCTCAAAAAGACTGGCTCGCCCCAGCACAATGGTGAAATACCCCAGCGCCAGCAGCACCATGAACATGAAGGTGCCGACGATCAGTTCGGTGGTCATTTCTCGATCAATGCTCGATTGTTT
>JBIJCW010000103.1:0-8005 GCA_044344495.1 Kiritimatiellia bacterium
CAGAACCAACAAAGCAATCATAGTCTTCATTCGTATCTCCTTTGCCCAACGTCAACCCTCACCCTCCGAGTGCCCCGTCTGCGGGGCACGAGGTAACGGTGGAGGGCTTTGTTCGGTGTTTGGTTCCTGCTTCTTGGTGAATCTCTTCACCGTCCGGGTGATCCATTGAATGATTGCCAGAATCAGAGCCACGAAAAGACTGGAGACCAAAAGAAGAAGTATCTCAAGAATCGTGTTTGCCAGTCCGGGAGGTTGAAACCTGGCAACGAAACCGCCCGGATAGGACCGGAGACTGATCGAGAGGATGTAGAGAACTGTATTCACAAGTGGCACCACCCAGAACAGATCTCGGATTCTCCGCGTGCGGATGACAATGACCGGTCCCACTAAGAGGAGGATGGCCGCACTGGCAGCCAGGATGAGGATAGAAGTCCACATGAAGGCGTCAAAGTTGGGATCGGGAGCCCCGCCGGAGCCATACCCGTAGTGATGATGCCAATCGCAGAGACCAGTTTGCGCGGACACCGCCAAAAACAGAAGCGCAATTGTGAGTGTCTTCATCATTCTATCTTCATCCACCGAACATATATTGAGGGACCAGTTCCTTTTCACGGGAAGAGTCCTAAGTTTCACTCGGGCCATGTCAATGTTGCTTCTACTTGAAAGCCTCACTTCGGGCGGATGTCTGGCCCACGTGCTGAAAATTACGCCGCCAGACTTCAGGCGTCAACCACGATGTTGAGAGATGTGCTGGATGTGTAATGCACTGGCAGTGTGATGGTTGCGGAGGGTTTCCTGGTGGATGTGTTTGAGAAATGAGTCGGGTGGTTTGGCGGGTTGGCGCGAGGCGATCACGGCAAGTCACGCATTTGGAGTCGGAAGCCGTTTCCTTCCGTTGTCCTAAAAGCCCGCTATTGGGATGATAGGGGACCAGTCGTGATTTCCGGAACCCCGATCGCAATAAATGGGACTTGCTTGTCGTTAATACTAGGTATTAGGATAATAGAGGACTAGTCCTCTATCCCGCTAATAAGCAAGCGACGAAAGGTGGTTGATTGTGGAAGTGATTGATTTGCAGGCGTTTGAGGCTTTTATTAAGGAACGCGGTTTGGTGCCGGAAAAGACTCTGCCGTACTACTTACCCTGGGTGCGTAAATTTCTGCAGGCGGTGTTACCGTCGGCGGCTCAAGTTTCTCAAGGGACAGGCAATCTGTTTCTCGTTTTTGGCAGTCTTTCATCGGACAGTTTTGCTTGGTGACCGAATAGTCACCGGATTGTGTGCGAAACAGATTGCCTGTCCCTTACGTTTACTCTTCCTTTGACTTCGCCGCCTCTTTGGCGGCGGCCTCCTGCATGGCCTTCATGAATACCGCCGCAGCCTTGCCTGCCTCCTCCGGCGTCATGTCCTTGCCCGGTTTGACCCCTAACTCCTGTTGCCACGCTTCCGCCCGACTGCGCATCCTGCGCGCCGTCAACTCGGAACAACCACCCATCAGCGCCAACACGGCGGCGATAATCCCGAACACCTTCCAAGCCGTCCCCACGGCAATCTTGTGGACTTCCACACTGGCCATCACCAGCAGGTACAGCATCCACCCCAACCCAACCAACATCCCCACAAAGGGAATGGCATTGGCCAAAGCCGTGATCGGCGTGATCGCAGACGCATACGCCCCGCACCGGTAGGCGGTCTCATAGGACTCCCCCGACCCCATGAGTTTCCAGATGACAAACAGGATCGCCGCCCCGACGAACCCAAAAATGATCACCATGACCGGCGTGAGAACAACAGCGGCAATGGCCATCCCGGTGGATACAATCCCGCCAAAATGGAACAACCCCAGCAGCGCCCGCACCAAACCGGCAATCACGCCCATCACCACGGCAAACACCAGGGGATCGCCAAATCCGCCACTCTTAGGCATGTCCCTGAAAAACCCAGCCGGATCCTTGATGACCCGTAACGCCGAGTCCAAAATCGCCTGCTTCACCGCCTTCGCCTTCTCTGCTGTTTCCATGTTGTTATCCATATAGACCTCCTGCCGCCCATATTGGGCGGAACAACACACAGTAGGCACATCCCATTCCCCGTGCAATGACAATCCTCCCCACTCACCCCCCCGGGGCGCAAAGCGTTTCCGTTGGGATAGAGCGCATCATAATCGTAATCGTAATCTACTGCGCCAGAGAGGATTACGATTACGATTAGGGCAAATCCCGACGGAACTGCCTCGCCCCACTCACCCCCCCTTCAAATACCTCTGCCGCTTCGCCTCGGGGAACCGCTCAATCGCATACCGCAACATCGTGCGCGGCATGACGCCACACCGCGGCTTGAGAAACACTTCCAGCACCGCCACGTCACGCTTCCCAACCTCCCTCAACATCCACCCTGCCGCCTTATGCATCAGATCCTCCTCGTCCCGCATCAAGAGATCGACGATCGCCAGCGCATCCTCAAACTCACCGGCCCGGATGAACGTGAATGTCGCCAACATGGACATCCGCCGCTCCCATAACGATTTCGACCGGACCAGCCGATACAACGGGCGGCGGGATCGCCCCTTGAGATACCCGCCCAGAATGTTGGGCGCCGATAAATCCACCAGATCCCAATTATTGATCCGCCCCGTGTTCTCCAGGTACAACCGGTAGATACGCCTCCGATCCGCCGCTGATCCCTTCTCGAACTGACGCACCAGGATCAAGAGCGCCAACAGCCGCTCTTCATGAATCTTCGAGGCCAGCAACCCGCAGACCACCGACTCCGCCGCTCCCCCAACCTCCCGCACCAACCGGCGGAGTTTCGGCATCTTGATCCCGAGAAAGACATCGCCCTCGCCATACTCGCCCGGCCCGGTCTTGAAAAACCATTGTAGCGTCGCCGCATCCTTGGGGTCCGCCAACTCCCGCATCCCTGTCTGAATTTTCCGCAGCGTCAGTTTCATCGTTTTCATGGGACTACGAATTACGCCAAAGCCATCAAAAGGGAAAGATGAAATGGGGCGCATCTCCGAGTTTTTTGTATATCCCCAGCCATCAGCCCCATCGCAACCCAATGAGATTTATCACCACCCGCCTGGAGTACCACGCTCAAGCCACGAAGTTCACAAAGAATTCCAGCAGGCAAGAAGAGAATGTCGCGGCATTTTCGTTCGGGAGTACCCGAGCCAAAAATCCCGCGACGGGTTCTTGGAGCTATACCCGGAGCATTGTCGAAGGGGCCTCAACGCACTCCTTCCAGAAACCGTGGCGTTTATTTTCTCCACATGCCTGCCCCGAACCCGCCTGCGGTGAGCCAGCCGAACCCGCCTGCGGTGAGCCAGCCGAACCCGCCTGCGGTGAGCCAGCCGAACCCGCCTGCGGTGAGCCAGCCGAACCCGTCGAAGGGTACTCGTGTGGAAAAATTAACGCCACATTACTATTCTCTTCTCTGCTTTTCCTCTTTGTGGCTTCCATGAGAAGGCTATGTCAAGGCCTGGTTTCACTCCGCGCCCTACTCACATCCGCCGTGGCGGACACCAACCGATACCGACCCCGTCGCCGTCATGCTTCCATTCGCACTCTTTGTGGACCATGCCAATCGGTCCGGTGCAGTTTAGGGTCCGTCGGCGGGGCTGCTAGCTTAAGCTCGAACTCTTTGATGTCCTTGGCAGGACGGTTCCAGACACGAATCGCAGTCACCCGGGACGGGACGTCGAAATCTATATCAGTGGTTCTCCTTCACTGCGAACGCAACATTCCCTCCAAACTCCTGGTTATCCTTTCAATGCCTCTTCTTCCTTCACACTCAAGCCGCCCGTTTCACACCGGCGCTCCCCCTCAAGGGCTCATACGGCTCCCCCGTCTGCCACAGGCGCATCATCAACACCGCCAACTTCCGCGCCACTGCCACAATCGCCCGCTTCTTGGCATTCTTGCCCCCTCGCGCCATCAACCGCTCTCCACATCGCCTCAAGTCGCAGTCCGGCCCAAACGGCCCCATGATGTAATGCGCCGCACGGACCAACAAGCTCCTCATCATCTCATTCCCCGCATGCGTGATCCCCAACTGTTTGTCGATCTCTCCTGATTGGTCCCGTCGCGGCGTCATCCCCAGAAACGCCCCTGCGTCCCTTGCTTTTGGAAACCGCTCCGGACTTTCCATCGTCACCATATACGCCAACGCAATATGATTGCCCACCCCCGTCACCTGGCTTACCCGCTCCACCCCCTGGGCATACCCCTCACTTTTCGCCTTGGCCTGCAACTTCCAGTCATACGCACGGATCACCTCCGTCATCGCCTCAATCCCCGCCAACAGAGGTTGCAACGGCTTCAACGTCTCCGCTTTCAGATCCTCCCGACACCGCTTCGTAAACGCCTCCGTACTGCAGGCTCTCACCCGCTCCCCGCTCCCCTTGACCAATCCCCGTACCGTGTTGACCATCGACGTCCTCGACTGCACCGCCGCCTCCCGCGCCTTGAACAATGTCATCACCTCCTGGCTCTGGACACTCCGCGGTCTGACGGGGTGCAACAACTTCCGATCCGTCCTCACCAACCGCGCCAGGATCTCCGCATCCACCCAATCGCTCTTCCGCTCATTCGCCGAGATCGCCCTCACCTTCCGCGCGTTCGCCACCACCACCTCGTGCCCCATCTCCCCTAACAACCGCGACAACCACCCCGTGTGCGTTCCCGTCTCCAGCGCTACCACGCAAGGGTCCATCAATCCAAACACCTTCCTCACCGCACTCTCCCGACACCCTACCTCTTCTCGCCACTCCACTTCACCGGCCTCATTCAACCCAACCGCTTTCATCGTTTTGTCGCTGACATCCACACCCATTGCACTATACTTCTTCATTGCTGGTTTCCTCCTGTTTATGCAGCCATTATGGACTGCGCTACTTATTGGGGATTATACCCCGTTTACGGAGGAAACCAGCCTTCTCATCCTAACTTGAGCCTGGCGTGCCCGCCGTAGCCTTTGGCGAAGGAGGGTACCCCAGGCGGGTGTTGGATCCTCTTTTCGCTTTGGCGTGCACCAAAACTCGGAGATGCGCCCGATGAAATGACCATCAACCATTAACCATTCCCCATCCGCCCCTTCCTCCTGTACACTCCCCCCGCCATGAATAACCCGCTCTTCAGGCCGCCTGCGGAAGCCGACAGCCTCATCCTGCAAATCGATGAAGGCTGCCCCTATAACCATTGCACCTTCTGCGGCATGTACCGCGGCCTTCGCTACCGCCAACGCCCCCTCACCGAAGTCTCCTCCCTGATCGCCCGCGAAGCCCGCCATGCCCCCGATACCCGCCGCCTCTTCCTGGCCGATGGCGATGTCATGCGCCGCTCCTTCGCCGACCTCCACGACATCCTTACCCAGCTCGCCACCCATTTCCCCTCCCTCGCCCGCATCAACACCTACGCCACCGGCAACGCCATCCTCTCCAAGACGCCGGAACAACTGGAAGCCCTCCGCGCCCTCAAACTCCAGATCCTCTACCTGGGCCTGGAAAGCGGCGACGACGAAACCCTGCGCCGCGTGAAAAAAGCCGAGACCGCCGCCGTGATGATTGAAGCCGGATGTCGCGCCCAGACCGCGGGATTGCGCCTCTCGGTGATGATCCTGCTCGGACTTGGCGGCGCCGCCCGTACCCGTGAACATGCCCTGGCCACCGCCGACGCCCTGAATCGCATGCAGCCGCGCCTGCTCTCCGCCCTGCGGGTCATCCCCGTGCCCGGCACGGAATTCCACGCGGAAACCACCTCCGGCCGTTTCCAACAACTGACCGAATGGGAGGTCGTCAGGGAACTGCGCCTGATCGTGGAGCACCTGGACCTGTCGAATACCGTCTTCCGCGCCAATCACTCGTCAAACGTGATCCCGCTGGAAGCCCGCCTCCCGCGCGACAAAGCCATGCTGCTGGAACATCTGGATTCCCTGTTGGCCTCCAACCAGCTCGACCCACATTCCCCAGGCCCCCTGCCGCGATGGCTGTAACCCCTCCCATGAATACCTGCTTGATCCAAGTTGTCTCAGTCCCGCTGGCCGTGTGGCTTGCCTCCTACGCCTATCTCGCCCTGTACTACAGACGCCTTAACCTCTTGAAGGTCACTATTCACGAAAGCGGCCGTTACAACCTCCTTCAAACCGTTTTCTATTTTAATCACTTCCTGCGGGAATTATTCATCGATACGCTCTTCGTCATTTGCATCTACGGATCCTACCGATCCCTTGCGCCTGGGATTCTCAGCCGATGGCACGAGTTAACCGAGGCACACACCACACCAATCGCCACCGCTTTGATCGCCTTCCTGGGCGTTGTCTTTATAGGAAGCATCGTCAAGGTGGGCGTCCGAAATACATGGCTGGATCTGTTCCAATACAGGGAGTTGGATACGGTGGTCGCCTACGGCTCGCACTGGAATATGCATTTCCTGAGCACAGCGTTCATCCTGCTGATGCTAACGGCTCCGGCAACCCTCGCGCGATATCCCGCCCCGAAACCCTTGGTCCTGACTCTGGCCGCCTTCCTCCTGCTTTCCCTGGTCTTCCGCGTCGGAAAGAAATCCGTCTCAGACAAGCGCTGGCTCATGCATGGTGGAAGGGAGATCCTCACCTTCTTCTTTCTCGGATGCCTCCCCGCCTACATCCCCTTACTGTCGGCAACCCACTCTCTCTCCCCAATTGCCATGTCCGCCTCAACCATCACCGTCGCCGTTGCCCTCGCCGCACTCACCGCCTATATCGCGAAAGTGCTAATGACCACAGATGTCCAAGGACTGGCGCAAGGGAACTTCGGACTGCCATACCTGATTGCCTCCCACTTCTTCGAGCACACCCTGGACTTTGTCTACATGCTCCAACTGATCCTCTGGCTGATCAGTCTCGGCCTGTAGATCCACCCGGCTTCCGCGCCACTCGTCAAACGTGATCCCGCTGGAAGCCCGCCTCCCGCGCGACAAAGCCATGCTGCTGGAACATCTGGATTCCCTGTTGGCCTCCAACCATCTCGATGCCCATTCCCCCGGCCCCCAACCCCTCTGGCTCTAACCCCCGCCTTAAGGGGTCGTCCTGACCGGTTTTGCCGCCAGCACTTCCCCCTGCCGCGCATAGTCAATCGCCTCGGCCAAAATGCGGGCAGCCTCCTGCGGCGCATGGAAACCCATCGAGTTCTCGGCGGCCACAAAGTCGATGCGCCACTGCGCCTTCCGCTGCAACTCCAGCACCGGCTTCAACTGCTCCTCGGTGGCACCCGTCGCCTTGGCCACCTGAATGGCATCCATCTGAGCCATCAGCGCCGCCGCTGCCCTCTGCAGAAGTTTATGGTTGCGATCCTGAATGGTCTCCACCCGGCCCCGGATCTCCTCCTCGGAAAACTTGTGACAGGACTGACAGGCCCGGTTGATGTTCAATAGAGGACTGCGTACCCAGTGGTCCGAGACCTTCGTCGCGCCATCCCGCATGTAGGGCATATGGCAGTCGGCACAGGAAACTCCACTGCGGGCATGCACCCCCTGGCTCCACAACTCGAACTCCGGATGCTGCGCCTTGAGAATCTCCGCCCCCGTTTCCCCATGCTTGTAATCGTAGAACCGATGCCCATCCGGAAACGTGCTGCCGTCCCAGAATGACTCCACGTCATCCATTTTCAACCCCTTGCCCCACGGAAATGTCAGTGGCTGTTTGGTCGAGCAATAGTATTCCACATGGCACTGACCACAGACAAACGCCCGCATCTCGCCCCGGGTGGCGTCCTTGTTGGGATCGTAAGGCTCCTTGCGCGCCCCACCCCGCCACTGCGTCACCGACTCAAAGGGCACATCGGCCGGGGAGGCCGCCAGCTCCTGGATGCCCTTGAGAAACCCGGGCCGGGTCACCCGCAACTGCATGGTCTTCGGGTCATGGCAGTCCACGCAGGAAACCGGATGCGCATGCCCCAGATCGTGCAGTTTCTTGTTCGTCTCCTCATAGGTCATCGTGTACGTCTTCTCCATGCCCTTCCGGACGTCCCCG
>JBIJCW010000187.1:0-4224 GCA_044344495.1 Kiritimatiellia bacterium
GTACTCCAGGCGGGTGGTTGACTATTTTCTGGTGGATTGTCGAATGTTCGCCGTTCGGATTTGTTGTCCAGGACGACTTGTGTGTAAAGGGCAGGACGAGCCCCGGTGGAGGCAAACGTTGAACGTCCGTAGCGAACCCGCCCATCACCCCAACTTTCTTCACCCGCGGCACAAGACTGCGGGAATCGCCAAAACTCGGAGATAGGATTTCTGCAAGACGCCAGCGACTTCATTCTTGCATTACAATTAATTAGCTATATGTTAACTGCCCATGCGCTACGCCATCGTGTCAGATTTGCATGCCAACCTGCAGGCCTGGAATGCCGTGTTGCTGGATATCCGCAGCAGCCGCGTCGACCATATCATCTGCCTGGGCGACCTCATCGGCTACGGCCCCTCCCCCGCCGCCGTCCTCCAGTCCGCCCACGAACACATCCACTCGTTCGTCATGGGCAACCACGACGCCGTTATCTGCGGAAAACTGGATGACGATCTGTTCAGCGATCAGGCCCAGGAAACCCTTCAGTGGACCCGAACCCAACTCGGCAACACCGCCATCAATGTCCTGTCATCATTCCCCCTGATGCTGGATGGCGGCGCCTTTCTCTGCACGCATGGCCACTTCCTTCAACCTGAATCGTTTGCCTATATCCTGGGTCCCGACGATGCCGAAAGCTGCTGGAATAACACCACCCATCCACTCCTCTTTGCCGGACACACCCACGAACCCGCTCTGTTTCTCCAGGGCGCCAGCCGGATCCCGCGTCAAGTCACCCCGCAGGATTTCGAACTGGAACCCGCCAAACGCTACCTCGTCAACGTCGGCTCCGTCGGCAGTCCCCGTGACCGCGATCCCCGCGCCTCCTACTGCATCCACGACACCAAATCCAACGCCGTGTACTGGCGCAGAATCCCCTACGATCTGGACGCCCACCGCCGCGAATACGAGCGGATCGGGCGCGATCCGGAAACCAGCGTCGTGTTGCGTGCCGACCCGCGCCGCAACACCACCCCCCTGCGGGAACGTCTTGATTTTGCACCGCCCCGCTCAGCCGCCAAGTCCGCCACCAACGTCATCGACGTGGTCTCCATCCAAACCCTCCACCGCCGGGCCCGTCGCTGGAAGACGGCAACCACGGTCCTCGTAACCCTTCTGGGTCTTGCCAGTGGCGCCTGGGGCTTCTGGTGGCAACAGACCACCCCGCGCCCGGCCCTCATCCACGAAAAAACCATCACCCCCATCCTGACTCAACCGGACTCGGATTGCCCGAATCTGATCCCCGCCCCGCCCATCCCTCCCCACGGTCACCCCGTGCCAGGCTGGACCCTGGCCCTCGGAGATTCCCGCTTCCAGAACATCACCTTGGAATCCGATCCACGCACCCCTCCCACCTTTGTCCTGACCTCCACTTCACCCACCGAGGAACTCGCCATCCTCCCTGCCCCCATCGAGGTCGTCCCCGGTATGTCGTTCTATCCGGACGTCTTCTTTGCCAAATCCACCAACTTCAACGGCACCATTGGAATCACCGTCTCCCTCACCCGGAACGAAAGCGGTCGTCAACAGGTGGTCCAGCAGTTCTATACCCATGAACCTGGCCTACCCCGCGCCGACGGCTGGGCCCGCGCCCGGCGTAAATTCGTCATCCCCGCCGGCGGGATTCGGATTCAACTGAAACTGGGTGGCCATTTCACCGGTACGGTCAAGATCAGGAACATCACCCTTGGCCATTCCGCCAAAAGACCTGCTCATCCAACAGACGCGGGGTCAACCCCGACGGAAACGGCCGGGGCTGGACGCTCTGATTCCTGAATCGCACACCCGCATAGACATCAGGAATATTCCCGACCCGCAGGTTCCGATAGTCACAATCATCCTCCGCCATCAACCATCAATCATTAACCAGTCCCCATCACGCCCTGTTTCCCACCGCCAGTTTGTTCTCAATCAGATACCGGTAACTCTTCTCAACGCATTCAAACATGTCGGTATCACTGTTGTCCTGCTCCACCACCAGCCACTCCGTCACCGCCGGATCCATTGCCCCAATGATACCCTTGATGTCGTTCTTGCCACTGCCAACCGCCAACAGGGATGTATTCTGGCCCCCCGCTTTCACTTCCAACGTACTCGTGGCCGTATTATAGATCTCGACCGGACGGATCAACGGGCCGTCCTTGATGTGTAACAGGGGCGAGCGCCCGGCAAACCGCCGCACCATCTCCGCCGCATTGTTCTCGCCAAAATTGGCCGCCCAATAGGTATCCAGCTCGAACTTCACTTTCGGACACAGTTCGGCAAATATCTCGTGCTTGATCCGTCCGTCGATTTTCTCGAACTCCCATGCGTGGTTGTGAATCACCAGCGTAATCCCGGCTTCCGCCAGTGTCGCGTCCATTCCCGCGGTGATATCCGCCGTCCGCCGGATGGCATCAAGATCCTTGAAGTAATTCGGCCCCCACCCCCCGCACGCCAGCATTACCCCCATCTCCCCACAGGCATCAATCGTGGCCTGCAAGGTCTCCGGCTTGGCCCACGGACAATGCGTCGAGGACACCACCATGCCCAAGTCCTCCACCACCTTCCGTAACTCGCACGGCGTGTAGTTGAAGAAACCGGCCGGCTCCACCCCCTTGTACCCGATCGCCGCCAACCGCTTCAGAACCGCCCCGAAATCTCGCTGGCACTCCTCCCGTAACGTAAACAACTGGATCGAAATCGGCTTCATCGCAAGACTCCCCCGTCATTGAAGTTTTCCACTCTGCACGGCAACCTGCTCACTTTGTGCCCTTTTCGCTGACAAGGATAAAGAAAATCTTTGCGATTCCCCGCCATTCCTTTAGCATCGTTCGGCATTCACAGGGTAAAACCCCACTCAGGAGTGCAAGGAGATAAAGAATCAAGTCAATTGGGATTGCACAACACAACACCTTTCGCCAGAGTAACGCCCAACCAGCAGGATGCAACATGGACGACCAGCAACAGGAACAAACCGGACTTAGCATGCTCGCAAGGACGGCGAACTCCTGCCTCAAAACCGCCCGAAAGCATGCCCTGGACATCACCCTTCTCCTGATTGCCATCGCCATTACCCTGCCCACGCTCGCCTACCCCCTGTTCCGCGATCAGGCCCATCATTTTTATGTCGGCCGCTGGTGGATCGAAGGACTCCAACCTTACCGCGATGCCTTCGACCTCAAACCGCCCTTCATCTTCGGCCTGCACGCCATCGGCTGCGCCCTGTTCGGGGTGCAACAATGGTGGATCCGCCTTCTGGACATACTTGCCACCCTCGGCATCGCCACACTGGCCGCCTGGTCCGTCCCGCGTCGAGCCACCCCGCGTCCCGGCGAACGCGGCGCCATCGTCCTGATGGGCGCCCTCCTATACTACTCCCTCTTTGACTTCGTCTGCACCGCGCAGTGTGAAGCGTTCATGGGACTCTTCCTGTTCCTCGGCTGGCTTTGCATCCTCCGCCTCGGCAACCTGCGTCAAGCCGCCTTCTGGTCTGGCGTCTGCAGCGCCACCGCCATCGGATTCAAGACCCCCGGCCTTGTCCCCGCACTGGGCCTCGCCATCCTGCTCGGCTGGCGCGCCTGGAAACAGGACCGCTCCCCACGCCTCCTCGCCACCACCGCCGGCATCTATCTTCTTGGCGGCCTCGCCATCGGTCTGCCCACCCTCATCTGGTTCGCCGCCCATGGAGCCCTCGGGGCTATGGGGGAGACCCTCACCGCCTACACCATGCTCTACGCTCAGGAAAAGGACCTGACCCGCGCAGGACAGTGGTGGCGGATTCATTATTTCTTCGTCACGCGGGCCGCCTGCTGGACCTGGGTCGCCGGGATCCTATCGCTTTCGGGGATCATTCTGTCGGTCAAACAACGTGATCCAGCGGGCAGGCGCTATGCCGCGGGGGCCGCGCTACTCCTGATCCTGACGCTCCTCTGCGTCATCATCCAGGGCCGTTTTTTTGGCTACCATTGGGTCATCCTTTTCCCCTTCACCATGGCGCTCATCGCCCTGGGCGTGAGTCAACTTTTCGCCTGGCGCCACAGGGTCACCGCCGTGGCGCTTCCGTTGATGGCCGCCATAGCCCTCCTGGTTCCCGGTGACCGCGATTATTGCCAGTATTTGCGCCACTGGCTCAGGTATGCCGACGGCACCATCACCCGCCCGCAATTCCTGGACAGGTTCCGCTCAAACTGGCAATTCAATGCCAG
>JBIJCW010000211.1:0-3736 GCA_044344495.1 Kiritimatiellia bacterium
GATTCCGAAACCCTCGCCCTCCGGGTCCGCCAACTCGCACACCCCGGCGATCGCCTCGCCTGTCTCAACCGCGAACCCAATATCAACGTCCTGGCCGACCTGCGGGCCCCAACCGCCCACCCCGCCTGGTATCCACCCATGACCATCTACAAGGATGGCGAATGGGTTCGGGAACGGGATGCCGCCATCCGCCGGCACGAAGTCCGTTTTGTCGTAGTCCCGACCCCGGACATGAACGCCATCGCATCACTCCGTGCCCTCGGTTACAGGACCGTCGCCGTCGTCAACGCCCTGACCCTCATGGAAGGCCCCTAACCCCCTTGTCACTGCACCCGCCCCCCTCTATACTATCCGCCCATGAATACCCGTTACATCCAATGCCCCTCCATTGTCGAACGACAAATCCGGGATGAACACCTCCTCGTCCCTCTCCATGGCGAGCGGGGCCGCCTCGACAGTCTTTTCACCCTCAACGAAACCGCCGCCCTGATCTGGTCCGCCGTTGCCGAGGACCTCTCGGAATCTCAGATGGCCGCCCGCCTTGCCGAAGTGTATGACGTCGACTCCGCTACCGCCTTAGCCGACGTGCAACAAGTTCTCCGGGAACTCCTTGATATCGGCGCCATCACTCCAGCGGCATGAACTGCAATTTGTGCCAACTTCCAGAGATCAGCGCCCCCGACTTCCTGCGTCGCCTTCGAGGGAACGATCAAACCCAACCCCGCGTCCCCCTGACCGCCAGTATCGAACTCACCTGTGCCTGTAATCTCCGTTGCCGTCACTGCTATATCGACGACCGGTCCACGCGATCACAGGACCTGTCCCTGAAGCAAATCGACTCCATCTTCACCGACCTCGCCCGCCATGAAGTCCTGTTCCTCGTGCTGACCGGCGGTGAGCCTCTGCTCCGCCCCGATTTTCCCGAAATCTACCGCCTGGCACGGCAACTCGGCTTTGTCGTCATCATCTTCACCAATGCCACGCTCGTCTCCCCCTCGCTCGCCCAGACCCTGCTCCAGTATCCACCACGACGAATCGAAGTCTCCATCTACGGACGCACCCGCGAAACCTATGAACGCGTCACCGGAATCCCCGGTTCATTTGACCGGTTCCAGCAGGGACTGACCCTGCTTCTGGACAACGGGTTGTCCGTGGAACTCAAGTCCGTCGTCATGCAGACGAATCAGCATGAATTACAGGCCATGCGCGACTGGGCGACGGAACTCGGTTGCCAGTTCCGCTATGATCCCCTCATCCATTGCTCACTCGCCGGAGACACCACCCCCATCCTCGAGCGCATCCCCCCGTCGGCTGTACTTGACCTGCAAATGTCGAACCCTGCGGATCAGCGACAATTCCTTAACTATGCCGCCCGCGTCGCCAACCTCCCACCCCAAACACATCTCTTCGAGTGCGGTGCCGGAACACAGATCATCCACATTGACGCCCGTGGCCAGGCCCATCCCTGCGTCATCTGGCGCAAACACCCCTACGACCTGACCCGACAGTCCCTGCACACGGGATGGACCAATCACCTCCAATACCTCCGCGCCCTGTCCGCACCACCGGGTGACTGTTCGGTTTGCCAGGATCGTGGACTCTGTGGCCGTTGTGCCCCAATCTCCCTGCTGGAATCTGGCGCTGCCGGAAAATCCGTCCCCTTCCATTGCGACCTCGCCCGCCTCCGCCATCAGTTTGTCCTTGCCAAGTCCATTACCCCCGCCTGATAATGGACCCACGATTAGGGCGCTTCCCATGCAAACTCAAATCAAGAAGACCTACAAGAAACCAGTCGTCACGCGCGTCGCCTTTACTGACAAGGCTCTGATCTCCTTCAGCATTTGCAGGAAGGCGACCCAGGGCGATCAACTGTCCGAGAGCTGCTGCAGCGTCGATACGCAGCCCGGATTCACCCCGGACCCATCCTGATTCCGGTGACCCGGACCACCATCTCTCTGGCCGGCGTAACCTTCACCTTCTCCGCGCCTCTAGAATCACCGCTTGCCCTCCCGCCCCCCTACGCCCCTTTCATCCGCGCCACCCCGCTCGCGTCAGCCGACGCCGCCTTCGATGTCATCGGCACCACCGATGCCTTGCTCTCGCCTGATGAGGGAACGCTCCTCTGGGAGGAACCCGGTATCAGGATCCGACAACAGGCGGATTCCCGCCTGACAGTGGATGTCATCGACGTCCTGTCCCGCACCTGGCGAACCGTCGCCGAGACATCCCCGGACTTGGCCAAGGGCACCCTGCGATCCCGGATGCATCCCGGACTGTCCGGACACCTGCACTGCTTTCATGCCCCGTATGATCGCGTCCTGGTAAGCGGCCGACTGGCACACTTGGGCGGAGCAATCCTGCACACCTGCGGCGTGGTGGACAACGGTACCGCCCTGCTGTTTGCCGGTGCCTCCGGAACTGGAAAGACCACCATGGCGCGACTATGGCACCATGCCGGCGCCACCCTGATGAATGACGAACGCACGATCGTCGTCCTTCGCAACGGGAAACCCTGCGCGGGCTCCTCCCCCTGGCACGGCGAAGACAACCGCGTCAGCCCCCTCTGTGCGGCACCCGGAGCCATCTTCTTCATCCGACACGGTTCCCGCAACCGCCTGACCCCTCTGCAACCGCCGGAAATCGTCGCGCGGCTCATGACCCTTTCCATCATCCCCCTGTTCCTCAACGATGCCGTGCAAAGGCTACTCGATCTATGGAGCGTCGTGGCCGAACAAATCCCCTGCTACGACTTCGCCTTCACACCGGACGCCTCGGCCGTCACCCTCGTCCGGGAAACCCTTTCGCCACGCACATCGCCATGAGGCCGCGGACAATGATCCACACCCCTTGAAGACGTCTTACGGCACGGTCAAGATCAATGGTCCGCCCCCCCTGGATCAGCCCGACCGCAACACCCACCAGTTCGCCGCCTCGAACGTAGGGTCGGTCAAAACCGGAAACCCCATCCCCTTTGGTTATACACACCGCCCCACCGCCGGTTGATGCCGGGAACCGCCACACCACGCGATGCGCAATCCACCGGCCTTCACGCGCATACACCACCACATCCCCACATCCCCAGCGAACCGAGGTCGCTGATTTCACCACCAACCGTACCCCCGCACCGAATGCCCCCCCCATGCTGATCCCCTCGGCGGCGACTTCCACCGCCACCCCTGTGTTCAAGGCGCTCAGAATCATCTCCCTGGCCGGACCGCCCTCCTCAACCGTAATCAAGGAACACACTCCACCCGGTACATCACACCCGTCCCCACACCTCCCAGGGGATCAGTCAGACTCACCGACAATGCCGTATAGTTCGTCACTCCACCCCGGCCACGCCACGCCGCCGCATCCATCAGATTGGTGGACATCATCAGCCGGTAGGTTCTCAAGGGAGCGCTCTGCCACACCACCGTTGCCCCCGTTCCCACCGGCGCAATGGCCGTAATCTCCAATCGCGACAACCGGTTGCTGGGATCCGTCCCCGCCAGGAATTCACTCAGGTTATCCACCCCATCCCCATCCATATCCCCGTTCACCCCCGTTGCCGGCGGATTGGTGGACCCCATTTCCATCCGCTCCCATGCATCCGCCATCCCGTCGTGGTCATTGTCGGTAAAGTCCCGTTCCATAACCACGAAACTATAGGTCCCCGTAGTGAAGTCCGCAAACCCTCCCACATGCGCATAAGCCACCGCCGCGCCACCGAAATGGATCCACGCCACCTTGGAGG
>JBIJCW010000105.1:0-7955 GCA_044344495.1 Kiritimatiellia bacterium
TGCGGGGATCAATCCCAGCAAACGCCATGAGGCCGCCCTGGTACGCCCCAGCCAGACCAGCGCCACCAGCAGGAGCCCGGACACCCACCACAGATGCCAGGTCCGCAACACCACGCGCGACAGGCGTTTTCCAACCCCGTGTACAAAAGGCTGCTTTGCGTTTACCAGCCCCGCCCCGATCCCTTCACGAATCTGATCCGGCAGCTCCTTCCCCAACTTCTTCTGCACGCTGAGTTCCGTCCTGCCGCCCGGACCCGACTCCGGATACGCCACCCAATCCGATGCCTTGAGCTGGCGGCCATAGGGTCGCGTTGCCATCATGACCGGCACATGAACCAATCCAATCAGCAGTCCGGTGACCGCCAAAAACATCACACGCCGTTTGAACGACCACCCTGCGGCCCGCCCCCGCCAGCGGGCCGGGGTCGCCAGCAACATCCACGCAAGCGCCAGCCCGCCGGCAACCGTCACGGTCGGATCGAACCCGCAGGCGATCACGAGCACCACGCCCACGCTATAGGGATTACCCGACACCAATCCCGCCGCAAGCAAGGCCAGCAGGGGGGGGCGGAAACCGCGGGGCATCCCTGCAATCATGTTGTGAAGAAAGAAAGGCGAGGACAGCACAAACGCCGCCACGCACCACCCTGCCATGGCACCCCCGATTCTGGCCGCCGCCCATCTGGCGGCAACCACACACACCAAGAGTAAGGCATAGGTCATCACAACGCTAAACATTTGCGGCGTCAGCGCTATCGCCCCCACTCTCATCAACATTCGATACCCCATCGGGTGACATGCCTCGAAGTAGTCGGCAATGAAATCCCCCTCAAAAACCTGCGGTCGGGAATATTTAAGATAGGGGGCCACATGCTGGCAGGCATCCCAATTGATGGAAGCCGGCGACACGGATTGCCGCATATGGGCCACTACCGAGGGGCCAAAAACACCCGCCAGCGCCAGCAAGGGAAGTGCCACCTTAACCAGCGACCAGAGACGCCTATGCCAGCCGATCCCTGATCGAGGAAGAAACAACGGCATATTACAACGCACCCGCAAACGCATCCGCGATCACCTGGTTGCCCGCGGTGGTGGGGTGTAATCCATCGGGAAGCAACAACATCGATGGGTCCGATCCGAATTCCCGCTCGAGGTCCACAAGGCGTACTCCCGCCGAAGAGGCCAGGGCACGGATGTGTTCGTTAAGCATGACCACGCCGCCAGCCCACAGTTCATGCCCGGCAACCATGGGCGTCAAGGTTGCCAATACCGGCTCGGTCTGGTTTTCCCGGCACACATTGATGATACTGCGCAAGCTCGTGATCGTTTCCTCGGTGCTGGCGCCGGCGGTCAGGTCATTGGCGCCATAAAGAATGGTCATTGCGGCCGGCTTATGTTGGCGGAGAACAGACGCCGCACGCGCCGCCCCGCCGGAAGACTTCTCGCCGCCCTTCCCCGCGTTGATCACCGTCTTGCCGATCATGCCGGCCAGGCGGGAGGGGAAGGGGGCTCCTTCACTGTTCTGGCCCTCCGTAATGCTGTCACCCAGGCAAACAACAACGTCAAGGTTGTTATCCCCGATATCGCCCCCCCCGCCTCCCCCCCCGCCGCCGTCATCACACCCCGCCGCAAAGGCACCCATCATCAGGACACAAACTGTTTTTGCAAAGTTTTTCAACCACTTCATCACAGGACCCTCCTTAAGGGCTCGACAGTCAAAAGTTCTCACCTTGCTCTGGCCGCCATCAGAGGTCGGCATCGTGTTTGATCAATTCCATGCTCAGGATAGTCATTTTCTTCACGATGGCAAGTAGTCGCTTGTAATTCCTGAAGTACGCCTGGTCGAGCGCGCCGAGGTCGCATAGGGCAGTTAGTAGGGCACTTTACATGGATAACCTCTCCCTCGCCATCTGCGCCTCCTTTTTGGGGTCGCATCATGGCCTTTGTTATCCAGCGTCGCCATGCCCCCTTTTCAGGGTGTCCGGAAGCGCCGGAACAGGTGTCCGGCGACTCCGGAATCAGTGTCCGGCCAAAATCGGAATGGGTGTCCGGCCGCCGCCGGAATACGCAACGACCGCCAGTTATTGGGTTGAACCGGCTCTGTAGGGTCCAGTCACTTCCGGTAAAGGTGATACGCCAAGGGCGGAGTCTTGTCTTGATGGTGTCAGGATGACGTGAAAGGGTAAGAGGACTGGGTTCGGGGTGATGTTGGGTTATGACTATTTGCATGTCCCTAGTCAGTCGATTGCCTTCCATGACTTCCCCGGCGGATCAAGTCGGGGCAAAACGTTGTCAGCGGTAAACTTTCCGGCGGTGGTCTATGCGCTGCCGCGCACAAGGTCAACTTCACCCCACCTGAGTGTTGCACAATCCCCCAGCATCAAAAATTATACCTATTTTCTAGTGGAAACTAGAAAATAGCAGTTTAGGCGGGCTCAGGGTTGGCAGGGATGGCAGGGGTTGACAATCTTCTTGTATGTTCTACCCACACAAAACCCGGAAGCGACCAAAAAAAAGAGGGGGCCGAAGCCCCCTCTTTACATCTCCGATGTAGGGTGCGGGTTAGATGAGGCCCTGGGCGAGCATGGCCTCTGCCACCTTGGTGAACCCGGCGATGTTGGCGCCAGCCACATAGTTGCCCGCACAGCCGTATTCGTTGGCTGTTTCGAAGCAGTTCTTGTGGATGTTGACCATGATGGTGTTGAGCTTCTGGTCCACTTCCTCACGGCTCCAGCTCATGCGCATCGAGTTCTGGCTCATCTCGAGGCCCGAGGTGGCCACGCCGCCAGCGTTGGCCGCCTTGCCCGGTCCGTACAGGATCTTCCGTTCCGTGAACCGTTCGACGGCTTCCGGGGTGCTCGGCATGTTGGCGCCTTCGCTGACGAGGAAGCAACCGTTGTCGATGAGGGTCCTGGCGTCATGCCCGTCGATTTCGTTCTGGGTGGCGCTGGGGAAGGCGCAGTCGCACTTCACAAACCACGGGCGCTTGCCTTCGTGGTACTGGGCCTTGAACCGTTTGGCGTACTCGCTGATGCGGCCACGCTGAACGTTCTTGAGATCCATCACCCAGGCCAGTTTCTCGGCGGTGATACCGTCGGCATCATAGATGGTGCCAGCGGAGTCGGACAGGGTAACGGCCTTGCCGCCGAGTTGGTTGATTTTTTCAACCGTGTACTGGGCGACATTGCCGGACCCGGAGACGGCGCACACCCGGCCTTCGATGCTGGTCTTGCGCGTCTTGAGCATTTCCTGGGCGAAGTAGACCGCGCCGTAGCCGGTGGCTTCCGGACGGATCAGGGATCCGCCCCACTTCAGGCCTTTGCCGGTGAGGACGCCGGTGAACTCGTTGCGGATGCGGCGGTACTGGCCGAACATGAATCCGATTTCGCGTCCGCCGACACCGATGTCACCGGCGGGAACGTCGGTATCGGGGCCGATGTGGCGCTGCAGTTCGGTCATGAACGACTGGCAGAAGCGCATGACTTCGCCATCCGACTTGCCCTTCGGGTCGAAGTCCGAGCCGCCCTTGCCGCCGCCCATCGGAAGCGTGGTCAGGGAGTTCTTGAAGATCTGTTCGAAGCCGAGGAACTTCAGGATGCTGGCGTTGACGCTGGGATGGAAGCGCAGGCCGCCTTTATAAGGGCCAATGGCGCTGTTGAATTCGAAGCGGAACCCGCGATTGACCTGGACCTGACCCTTGTCGTCCTGCCACGGTACGCGGAAAATGATCTGCCGCTCGGGTTCGACGATGCGGTGAAGGATCCGGGCGTCGCAGAAGTCCTTGCGGCGATCCATTACCGGTTCAAGCGTTTCGAGGACTTCGCGCACGGCCTGAAGAAACTCAGGCTCACCCGCGTTGCGGCGTTCGACGATATCCAGCACTTCCTTGATAATACTCATTTTCTATTCCCCGTTCATGTTTATGGTTTTACGATATACGGCATTAGGTTGTCGTATAAAGATTCAAGCAATGCTGTCATTTCAACCAAAACGCCTATTAAGTCAACGGAAACTTTTCGTATGTACTGTTGACATTATATGCATATACGGCATTATTGCCGTATATGCATTAAGACGTGGACGGGGAAACCTGCTGAGTTGATGAAATAGGTGTTGGGTGGGGTGTCAGGTTATACGGCGGGTTATGGCGCGAATATTTTTTTACAGGAGACGGGGGTAAGCGATGAAGAGCCGGAACAAAAAAGCGCGTGTGGCTGTTTTGAGGGCGTTGAGTGAGTTGGATGGGCCTGCGGGGGCGGCGCGGATTGCGGAACGGCTGCCCGGGATGGGGGTCCAGTTACAGCCGCGCAGCATTCGGCTGTATCTGACGGAATTGGATCGCGAGGGGTTGACGACCTTGACCAGCCGGCGTGAGGGGCGTGTGATTACCGAGCGGGGGCGTGCCGAGTTGGAGCGATCGGATGTGGTTGCCAAGGTGGGGTTTGTGAGGGGGCGGATCGACACGTTGGGGTACCGGATGACATACCGTGGTGAAACAGGGACGGGATTGGTTGTTACCAACGTGGCGCAGGTTCCTTCGCGTGACCTGTCGCGGGTTTTCGCCGAGATCAAGCCGGTCTATGCGCGACGGCTCGGGTTGGGCGACCGGCTCTGTCTGGTCCGCGCCAATGACGTGTTGGGCGGGCGTACCATTCCTGGCGGTTATGCCGGCCTGGGAACGGTGTGCAGTGTCACGGTCAACGGGGTTCTGATGTCAGAGGGGATTCCGGTGTCCTCGCGGTATGGCGGACTGGTGGAGATGCGGCAGGGTCGGCCGGTGCGGTTTGTCGAGTTGATGGAGTATTCGGCGACGACGGTGGATCCATTGGAGGTATTCATTCGCGCGGGGATGACGGATGTGCGTGAATGTGCGCGTAGTGGCAATGGTGTGATCACCGCCAGTTTCCGGGATATTCCGTCGGTGGCGGCGGACGACGCGCGGCGGGTGTTTGACCGGTTGCAGCGTGCAGGGATGGGGGGGGTGCTGATGATTGGTCGTCCCGGCCAGCCGCTATTGGACATTCCGGTGGCGGAGGGGCGCACGGGATTCATTGTGGTGAGCGGCCTTAATCCGGTGGCGGCGATGGTGGAAGCGGGGATCGACTGCGAGATGAAGTCGCTTTCGGGACTTGAGGAGTTTGGTCGGTTCAATACCTTTGAAGAAACCTTCCGTCGCTACATGGATGCGTTGCGGTGAGGTGGCGCATCCTCCTTGGGTTGTGGCATTCTGCTTTTGTTGCGCTGGATTTGTGGCATACTTCTCCTGACGTCAGGGCGGCACAACGGTGTCTCTATCGGATTGGGCGGAATCTACAAAAGGAGTCTTGTTATGGCGGTCAATGTGGTTGAGCGGATTGATGAGGGTGTGAAGATCAGGAATGTGCTGGCCAGTGTGTCGGACAAGGCCGGGTTGGACCGGATGGTGGCGGGGCTGATCCGGATCAATCCGGATGTCAGGATTTATTCCACGGGTGGAACCTATGCGGCCATCAAGGAGATGCCGGGGGTGGTGGTCGGGCGCCATCTGGTGCAGGTTTCCGACTATACGGGGCAACCGGAGATGCAGGGCGGGCTGGTCAAGACGCTGGACTTCAAGATCTACCTTGGATTGCTCAGCGAGACGTACAATCCGGCGCATGCGGCGGATCTCAAGCGGACGAGCGCGGTGGCCATCGATATGGTGATTGTGAACCTGTATCCCTTTGCCCAGACGGTGGCGAAGGCGGGGGCCACGCCGGAGCAGGCGCGTTCGAATATTGATATTGGCGGTCCGTGCATGGTGCGGGCCTCGGCGAAGAACTACCTGCGGGTGGCGTCGGTGACCGACCCGTCGGACTATGATGGAATTGTGGCGGAGCTGGAGCGGGCGCGGGGGGTGTTATCGTTTGAAATGCGGCTCAACCTGGCGCGCAAGGCGTTTGCGCATACGGCGGGTTATGATGCGGCCATTGCAGCCTATTTGAAGGCCCGGACGGTGAATGAGGTTCGGGCGTGCTATCGGTTTGAGGGGTAGGAACAGGAGGGGATCAGGGTTCGGGGTTCAGGAGGTGTGGTGTAGATGCAACGGAAGTGGAGGCTATTATGTTTGAGTTGAGCATCAAAACGCATTTTTCGGCGGCGCACCGGTTGGTGGGTTATGCGGGGCCCTGTGCCAATCCGCACGGGCACAACTGGGAGGTGGAGGTGTTTGTTCGCGGGGCGGCCCTGAACGAGTTGGGGATGCTGATGGACTTCAAGGATATCAAGGGGGCGGTGCGTGCCGTAATGAACGAGGTGGATCATTGCGATCTGAATCAGTTGCCGGCCTTTGTGAGGGAGAATCCCACCTCGGAGAATCTGGCGCGGTATCTGCATGAGCAACTCGCCAGGGTGTTGAACGGGGTGGCCCTCAAGATCCACAAGGTAACAGTGGGTGAAACGCCCGGTACGACCGCCAGTTATTGGGTTGATGGGGATTGATGTGTCCAGTCAGACCATGCTTTATGTGACCGAGACGTTCCTGTCGATACAGGGGGAATCCACCTGGTCTGGGCTTCCGTGCTTCTTTATCCGGCTGGCCGGTTGCAATCTGCGGTGCCGGTACTGTGATACCCCCCTGGCGCAGACGGGCGGGGAATTGCGGGACTTGGATGGGTTGGTGGAGCAGGCGCGGCAGAGCGGGGCGGCGATCACCGAAATTACAGGCGGTGAGCCGCTGTTGCAGGCGGGGTTTCGTGATTTGGCGCAGGCGTTGCTTGAGGCGACGCACAAGCCGGTATTGGTGGAGACGAACGGGAGTTTGGATATCTCCAAGGTTCCTGACGGGGTGGTAGCGATCATGGACATCAAGTGTCCCGGGAGTGGTCATTCGGCGGCGATGGATTTCGGAAACATCCAGCGATTGCGGGCGCATGACGAGGTGAAGTTTGTGATTGCCGACCGGTACGATTTTGAATGGGCGGCGGAGATGGTGTGCCGGCATGATCTGGCGCGGCGTTGTCATGCGGTGTTGTTTGGCGTGGTGCAGGGGGAGTTGGCGTTGTCGTCGCTGGGGCATTGGGTATTGGAGGCGCGTTTGCCGGTGCGGGTGCACGCGCAGTTGCACAAGGCGATGGGGGTGAGGTAGGGGGAGCAGAGGTCAGGGTTCGGGGTTCAGGCATGGAGAGTGATACACGAAGATCGGGAAATACCATGGATAAGGCGGTGGTTCTCTTATCGGGCGGGCTGGATTCCTCGACGTTGTTGCATCATGTGGTGCGTCGGTTGGGGGTTGGTGAGGTATATGCGCTGTCGTTCCTGTACGGGCAGAAGCACCGGCGGGAACTGGAGGCGGCGGCCTGGCAGGCGCGGGCGGCGGGGGTGAAGGCGCATGATGTGGTGGATATGGGGTTCTATGAGGGGTTGACGGCGGGGGCCTCGGCCCTGACGGATCCCGCCATTGAGGTGCCGCGGCTGACGGATCTGAGCGGGGAATCGCTTTCGCAACCGCCGACCTATGTGCCGAACCGCAACATGATTCTGCTTTCCCTGGCGGCGGCGTATGCGGAGGCACGCGGGGTTCAAGATGTGTTCTACGGTGCGCAGAGTCAGGACCGTTACGGGTACTGGGATTGCACGCAGGCGTTTTTGAACCGGATCAATGGGGTATTGGGGCTCAACCGGCGCCGGGCGATCACCATTCATGCTCCGTATGTCAACATGAGCAAAGCGGAGGAGTTGGCGCTGGGGGTGGAGTTGGGGGTTGACTATGCGCACACGTGGACGTGCTATCGCGGGGGCGATATTCCCTGCGGTGAGTGTCCGGCCTGCGTGGAGCGTTGTTCGGCGTTTGCATCAGCGGGGTTGAGGGATCCCTTGGATACCGGTGTCTAAAGGGCGAGCCCTACAGTGTTCTTGCGGCGTGTCGGCGAGTTGTGTCATAGTGACACGAATCCGAGACAATGAGGGGCGCTACGGGTGCCGATCTGGTGTGTCCG
>JBIJCW010000009.1:0-25329 GCA_044344495.1 Kiritimatiellia bacterium
CCTGCCTTACTTCCGGGAACAGGCCAAAACCTACGGGTATGACCCCGCGGGCTACCTCGCCGCCGTCAAACAGGTTCCCATCGTAACCGAAAGAGCCCTTAACCACGCGCTGGCGTTCCTGGGAGAAATAACCGTCGTTCTGGCCGAACACGGCCTCGCAGGTCTCCAGAATCGCGAAGTGATTGAAGCGGCCATGGAAAGCGAATTCTTCCTCCGCGCATCACAGGCGGTCGCCCGGGTGGGAAGTTATACGCTGGACATTTCCACCGGCATTTGGACCAGTTCCGCCGTGCTGGACAGGACGTTCGGTATCGATCAATCCTATGAGCACTCCGTGCAGGGTTGGACCGCCATCATCCACCCCGAAGACCGTGCCATGATGCTGGATTACTTTGAAAAGGAAGTCCTTGGACAGGGACGGAGCTTCGACAAGGAGTATCGCATCATCCGCCAGGACGACCACACCGAACGCTGGGTGCATGGATTGGGGAAACTGGAATTCGATGTCCGCGACATCCCCACCAAAATGCTCGGAACCATCCAGGACATCACCGACCGGAAGTTGGCGGAGGAGGCGCTGCGCCAGAGTGAGTCATCCTTGCAGGCCGTTCTACAATCCACGGCGGATGGAATTCTGGCGGTCGACAGCGGCAACAAACTGCTCTGCGCCAATGACCGGTTTGCCGAAATGTGGAGGATTCCCGCCCCCATCATCACCAACCGGGATGACAAGGTCCTTTTGCAGCACGTGCTCGATCAACTGGTCGATCCGGCGTCCTTCGTCAAACGGGTTCAGGAATTGTACCAGTCGGCCGGGGAAAGTTTCGACACCCTGTGCTTCAAGGATGGACGGGTCTTTGAACGCCTTTCACGCCCCCTGATGCTGCAAGGAAAACCCAACGGCAGGGTCTGGTCTTTTCGCGACATCACGGAACGCAAGCAGGCGGAAGAGGCTCTACGCAAGAACACCGAATTGTTTGATCGTTTTATGTTCCACTCTCCCATTTTCACGTTCATCAAGGAAGTAACGCCAACCCAAAGCCGCGTCCTGCAGGCCAGTGATAATTTCAAGCGAATGATTGGCAGGTCGGGGCAGGAGATTCGCGGCAAACTCATGGAAGAACTGTTCCCTCCCGACTTCGCCGCCAAGATGACCAAAGACGACTGGGCTGTCGTTTCCAGCGGAAAAGAATTGAAACTGGAGGAGGATTTCAATGGTCGCCACTATACAACAATCAAATTCCCAATCGTCCAGGGGGATAGAACCTTGCTGGCGGGTTACACCATCGACATCACCGAGGGAAAACGGGCGGAAGACGCACTGCGCGCGAGTCAACACCGCTTCAAGGCCATTGTCGATGCTTCGCCAATGGGGATGCACTTGTACGAGGTAATGAGCGATGGGCATCTTGTCTTTGTCGGGGCGAACCCATCCGCCGATGTAATACTCGGCATAAATCACTCTCGCCTTCTTGGCCTGTCCATCGAGGAAGCGTTCCCGGGCTTGGTCAACACAGACATTCCTGCGCGATATAAGGAGGCCGCGCTCCATGGAACTCCATGGTGCACCGAACAGATCGAGTATCATGAAGGTTCCATCAAAGGCGCGTTCGAAGTCACGGCATTTCAAACCGAACCCAATAAGATGGTGGCGATGTTCAATCAAATCACATCGCGTAAGCAGGCAGAGGAACGGGAGAAGGCGTTGCAGGCCAAACTGGAACGGTCGGCGCGTATGGAGTCGCTGGGCGTCCTGGCCGGGGGCGTGGCGCATGATCTGAACAACATTCTCGGTCCACTCGTGGCCCTGCCGGATATGGTCATTGATTACGTCACCCAGCACGGAAATCCCGCCGATCTGGAACACGCCACCACCCTGGATTCGCTCCAGATGATCAAGTCCTCGGCCCAGCGGGCAGCGGGTGTGGTCGGCGACCTGGTGGTGATGAGCCGCCAGGGCCAGTTCCAGAAAATGCACGTGGATGTGAACCGGATAGCCGAACAACTGCTGGACTCGAAACTGATCCGGACCCTGCTGGCAAGACGACCGGAAGTGGAATTGTCAAAACAGTTATCACCCGAGTCACTCTGGTGCCTTGGCTCGGAATCGAGACTGGCACGCATCCTGGCCAACCTGACTGGCAATGCCATCGAGGCAATCAACGGCAAAGGCGATGTGATCGTCCGGACCGGCCGGAAAACAATCACGGAACCCCTCCAAGGATACGAAATGGTGCCGCCGGGGGATTACGTCACCCTCGATGTCACCGATACGGGTTGCGGAATGGACGCCAAGACCCTCTCGCGGATCTTTGAACCGTTCTTCTCCACGAAACCACCCAGTGAGCGGAGTGGAAGCGGATTGGGACTGTCCGTGGTACATGGACTGGTGAAGGACCACTCGGGATTTGTGGATGTGAAGAGCACGCCGGACGGGGGGACAACCTTCACGATCTACCTGCCGGCGGTGACCGGCGAGGTGGATGCGCCATCGGAACTCGCCCTGCAACACTTGCCACGCGGCACTGAACGGATCCTGGTTGTCGACGATGAACCCGGCCAACGGTTCCTTTCACACCACTTCTTGCAGAAAATGGGATACACCTCCACCGTGGTTCAAAACGGGAAAGAAGCGGTGGAACTCTTTGAGGCCGCGGCCAACAAAGGCCTGCCAGCCCCCTTCGACTTGATGCTGACGGACATGCTCATGGATGGTCTGGACGGATTGGCCACCTGCAAGGCCATTCTGAAGTCATATCCGACGCAGAAAGTGATTATCATGAGCGGCTATGCACCGGATGGCTATGAACATCAGATAGCAGCCATGGGCGCCCAATGGCTCAACAAACCCTTTTCAGCCTCCGAACTGGCACACGCGCTGCGTAAACAATTGGATCGGAATCAAAGTGGCCTGCCATGATTCGACAGGCTCATCACAGGTGAGCAAGTTCGCGTAGCGAACGCGTCGAATGGCGGCGGGGGCGGAATCACTCGGTAAATTATTATTCCCGTCAATAACGACTCTTCCTCAACTCGTGCAACAGAGTCATGTCACCAGCAATCAAAGTGAGCGGCGGCGAAGCCGTACGCTCATTGGCCCGGGTGAGGAGCACATCTCCGAGTTTTGCTGACACAACATCAGCCGCCCACCGGGCTCGTCCCGGTGGAGGCAAACGTTGAACGTCCGCATCGAACCTGCCCATCACCCCAACTTTCTTCACCCGCGGCACATCCTCATCCTCCTTCGCTAGAGCTACGGCGGACAAGAGACCGCGGGGATCGCCAAAACTCAGAGATGCACCCCCGGCTGAGTCTTATTTGATGTAATAGCCCGACACACGCCATTTCCCGTCCTTGTCCATCATGGGAGTGACCGTTTCAACTGCTGAGTTTTTGTTTTCAAAGGAAGTTTCAAATTCAATCACAACATATTGGCCATCGGGCGCACCCGGCAATGCGGTCTTGTAACTTGCAGACTTCTCTTTTCTTGAGACCAATTTTCCCAAAGGCTTCCGGACAGCCTGCACGGCTTGCTCCCACTGATCCTGTTTGACCGCATTCCTGAAATATTCAGCGGCCTCTTTCCAGCTCTCGCCATATTTCCCTGAGTCCACGATCCCGAGCCATTTCTCAGCTCCTGAGACTGCACTCTTTTCATTTTCAGTTTGCCCTGCCATTGCCGTCACCGAACCTGCCACAAGACATGCCGCGATAAACTTACGTATTCGACCAATCATTTTCATTTCTCCTTTTATCACCCCAGACGTCAGTGTTGATGCGCGCTGGTTCCAGCGTCGCACCGGACACTGTGCCGGGCTTCTTCTTTTCTTCGTTCACGTATGGCAAATGCGGTCCACGCTGTAAATAGGGCTACGGCCCCAAGAATGATTGCCATCCGAATCCATGGCTGCGCGGTTGAATGACGCTCAGCCGCAAGTGTGAGCAATGTATGAACCCATACGAGCGTAAAGACTAAGAGAATGATTTGTACTGCTCGCCTGGCCCATGTCTTTCCTACGAAGAGAAGCAGTGGGAACGCCATTGCGACGCCTACTAAAGGGTATGATCCATGCCGAAGAAAGTGCGCCGCTATGAGCACACCGCTAACAAAGGTCGCTGTTATGCCTACGGCACGGTACAAATGATCCCTTTTCCTTTTTTCTGAAACCCAACTATTCTATCTGACAACACGACCTTTCGGGGACTTTTGCACGCCAGGGCATATCCTGCCGTCCAGACCCTGCGCGTCCCCAACCGCCTGCATTCTGCTCGGACCCTGCAGCCGCGTCAGGGCAGGGTTACTTCTGCTCAGACGTACCCTGGTGGCGCAAGAAGATGGCAAGCAGGATAAGGGTGTTGGCTACCAGCAGCAGGTGAGAAGCACAGGTGTGGATTCCCCACAGGGTGATCCCTTGACCCATTCGCACCCGCAGGATCATGGCCGCCACGATGACCAACACTCCTAACCACCCGATCATTCCAGACGCAGATGAACATGCGCATTTCATGTGATGTCCTCCTTCCGTTGTCGTCAGATTATGCCTGGCGGCCAGTGCATGCAAGAACATATCCGATCTGACTTTCAGTCGGAAAGTTGCAGGAGTTTTATTAACAACGCCCTACTACGCCCTGCGCCTTTTATTTCTTGGTCGTGAGCCGATGCCCTTCGACGCAGTCGCGTTGCTCCTTTGCTCAGCCCATTCGCCGCGTTCGCTAATAACCCTATTGTGGCCTGCCATGAGCAAGTGAGCTACTGCGAACGCGTCGAATGGCGGAGGGGGAGGGATTTGAACCCCCGTTACCAGTGAAGGTAAACATGATTTCGAGTCATGCGCATTCAACCGGGCTCTGCCACCCCTCCTCAGGCGCGTCAAAAGCGGCAACAAACTAGGAAACACACCCCGAAAAGTCAAGGCGTCCATCAACGCCACACCCCGAAAACAGTCAAGGCCGCCCCGGGGGACGGCCTTGACTTACAACCCTGACAACCGGTTTAGTCGACCTTGGCGGCCGGCACCTTGCAGGCCGAGCCACACTTCAGATCCTTGACGCTGACGGTCACAACGTCCTTGCCGCAACTGCACTTTGTCGCATCATCGGTTTTCCCGGTGCATTTGCAGTCCGCCCCGCAGGCACACAGTTTCGCACTGCCATCCTTGCAGGTCAAAACATGCATCTTGACCAGATCGGCACTGCACTTGCTGCATTTGCCGGCCTCCTGGGCCACTGTCTTACAGGTGGCGCAGGCGTAGAGCGACATGCCTTTGCAGTCCATCGCCGCCTTCTTGCCACTCCCCGCGGCCTTATCGCCCGGACAACTACCACAGTTCGCCATCGCCACCACCACCGAACTGACCAGTACCGCAACCACCACCATAATCAACTTGCGCATACGCACCTCGCTGTTTGGGTTTGGGAACAACTCGGACAACACCACCTTGGCACTGCCCTCAACCTTTTGCTATGTTATCCCTATTAACCTGTGACGTCAACAAGGTCAACACCGCCAACATCCCCCATCCGCTTGAGAATGGCCAGAATGTGCCCCTGGGCCATCATCCGGGCAAGATGGTCCTTGGCGAAGCGATTCTGCCGCACATGCCATGTCAGCAACCTCCGTAACTCCTGCAAACCCGCTTGCTGAAGACGCGCCGACTCCGCCATATAGCCCCGGGCATCCTCCTCCCACGATTCCCAGTCAAACCGCACCACCATCCCGTTCTTGTAGCAGGCATCCATAAACCGCGATACCACATTCGTGAACGCCTCCTGGGGAAGCCCGTCCTCCTCCATCGGAATGATACCGCCAGGACAGAATCCCGGCGCCTCAAGGACAGGAATGAACGCCACCATGGCGGCCAACTGGTCCGGCCCCACCGCATCGGATTCACGCAACGAACAGGTTTTCATAAGGCATTTCCCACGTTCCGACCAATTCAAACTCAAAGCCAAGACCATCGCAGAATTGCCGCGCTCTGAACATCCCTAATCTTCCCCGGGCGCATCTCCAAGTCTTGGCGCCGATCCCCGTGGCCTCGTGTCACAGGGGAAGAAAGTTGATCGGGTGGCGTTGGCCTCCACCGGGACAACCGCCTCCATGCGGCACCGGCAACGTCAGGCGCCAAAACCCGGGGATGCGCCCCACTGACCCACGTCCAACGTTTGCGCTTGAAACCCAGGAAGCGTGGTGAATAGACTATATCGCAAAAGAAGGAGAACGACTATGTTCAGTAAAATGATGGCAAGCGTAGTAGTGGCAACAATGGTGTGCGCGGCAACCTCGGTGATGGCTGCCCCCGGCAAAACCTATCAAGTCACAGGCCCCGTCCTGGAGTTGACCGACGCCAAAATCGTGGTCGAAAAAGGCAAGGAAAGATGGGAGCTCGCCCGCACCGCCGACACCAAGGTTGCCGGTGACCTCAAGGTCGGCGCCAAGGTGACAATCGAGTACACCATGACGGCCACCGATGTGAAGGTCAAGGCCGACAAGGCGGAAGCGCCAGAAGCCAAGTAACGGCCGACCTTTATCCCGTCCGCACTACCGGCCCCCGCCCATGAGCCGGATCACTCGATCCGGCACATCCGCTTCGATAGCCATTCGGGCGCCGGTTACCGGATGGGTAAAGGCTATCGAGCGCGCATGCAAGGCCAGTTGCCGGTGTGGATCATCGGGACGACCATATTTGCGGTCACCCACCACCGGCCACCCGGCTTCCGCAAGGTGGACGCGGATCTGGTTCTTGCGCCCGGTCAGCAGGTCGATCTCCAGCAGACTGAACGCGCGGTTCGTCTGCAAGACCCGCCAGACCGTCTTCGCCAACTGCCCCTTGGCCGGATCACGCGTCGAGTAAACCCGGTATGCGGCATTCTCGGCCAAATGCGAGACAATCGTCCCTCCGGACTGCGCCGGCACACCATGCACAACCGCGAGGTAGATTTTCCGGACCTCCGGCCAATGCTCCTGCAAACCGCGCTTGACCGCCTCCGTCTTCGCGAAAACCAGCACTCCCGATGTGTCACGGTCCAGACGGTGGACAATAAACACGCGCTGGGAGGATCGGTAGTTTCCCTTGCGAACGTAGTCCGTCAGCAACCGGTAGGCCGTGCGTTCACGGTCCGTCGCCGTCGCAATCGTCAGCAACCCAGCCTCCTTATCCACAACCAGCAGGTCCCGGTCCTCGTACAGGATATGAATCCCGGGCAGACGGGACCGGTGTGCCGGACTGCTGCCCGCCCCCTGGGATGAACGACGATTGGACATGCCACGTTCTACCGTGATCCGCCACCCAGGTCAACGTCCCAACGCCCGATCTCATCATCCGGACTTGCAGAGAACCCGTCCCTCAGGCAGTATCCCCCGCCTTCCATGGGAAACAACCAGCGTTTGAGATGAAGATAAATACATGATTGCCACCACGAAACTGACCAAACGATTCGGACCGGATGTTTTGTTCGAGGACGTCAGCGTCCAGTTCACTCCGGGAAACTGCTATGGCCTGATCGGTGCCAATGGATCCGGAAAATCCACCTTCATCAAAATCCTGGCCGGCCTCATCCCCGCAAGCCAGGGCGAAATCACCATCGGACGCGACTGCACCCTGGGGTATCTGCGCCAGGACCACGCCGAGTTCGATTCCATTTCCATCCTGGACACCGTCTACATGGGAAACAAGAAACTCTGGGACCTCCACCAGGAACGCGAAACCCTGTACTCCAAGACGGACCTGACCGATGCCGAACATGAACGCAGCGGCCTCGTGGAGGAGGAATTCGGCCAGGCAGGCGGCTACACCATGGAAACCGACGCCGCTAAACTGCTGGCGGGACTCGGCTTCACCGAAGACGTCTTCACCCAGGAAATGAGCACCCTGCAGGGCGGCTTCAAACTCAGGGTCCTCCTGGCCCAGGCCTTGTTCGCCCACCCCCACGTCCTCCTGCTGGACGAACCCACGAACCATCTGGATCTCGAATCCATCGAGTGGCTGGTGGAACTGCTGAAGCGGTATGAAGGCACCGTCATCGTCATCTCCCATGACCGCTACTTCCTGAATCAGGTTTGCACCCACATCGCCGATCTGGACTACCACGAGATCCGCATGTTCACCGGGAACTACGACGCCTTCACCATCGCCAGCCTGGAAGCCCGTGAACTGCGTGAGAAAACCAACAAGAAGATGGAAAAACAGATTCACGACCTCAAGACCTTCATCAGCCGGTTCAGCGCCAACGCCTCCAAAGCCAAACAGGCAACCTCCCGCCAGAAACTTCTGGGCAAAATCGAACTGGAGGAAGTCAAACCCAGTTCCCGCGTATCCCCTTACATCCGGTTCCACCCAAAACAGAGGCTGGGAAACAAGGTCATTGAAGTCCGGAATATCTCCAAAGCCTACGACCGCCCCCTCTTTAGGGATTTTTCCTGCAAAATCGATCCGGGCGAAAAGATCGCGATTATCGGCAAGAACGGCGTCGGGAAAACAACGCTTCTGAAAATCCTCTGCGGCCTGCTCCCGCCGGATTCCGGCTCCGTCATCACAGGCGATACCGTCCACTTCTCCCTCTTCCCCCAGGATCCCGGCGAAACACTGGACCCGGACGCCCAGGCCATCACCTGGCTGCGCCAATTTGCCGGAAACCAGGATATCACCGAAACCGAACTCCGCTCCTTCATGGGCCGGATGCTCTTCAGTAAGGATGATGTCTTCAAACCCACCCGGGTCCTGAGCGGCGGCGAAAAGGCCCGGCTGATCCTGGCCAAAATGATGCTGGAGGGCGGCAATGTGGCCATCCTGGACGAGCCCACCAACCATCTGGACCTCGAATCCATCGAAGCCCTGAACTTCGCCCTGGCCACCACCCACGGCACCATCATCTTCGTCTCCCACGACCACCGCCTGATCGGCTCGCTTGCCACCCGGATCCTGGAAATCAAGGACGGCACCGTTTGGGACCGCAATGTCGAAAAGCCGGACCCCGCACGCTGACCCACCCATCCCTCCTTGCCATCCCCCTGCCCTCTCCGCTATGATGTCACCCCTAATGCGGAGTTTCCCCAATGAAAACATCAACGGCCAAAGTTAACAAACCGGTACGCGCCACATCCCGGTCCACAGCGAAATCCAAAACCAAGGGCAAGGATACCTCCTGCGGCGACATGCGCAGCTTCCGCACCCTCGACACCGTGGCCGCCCTGAAGGTCAATTTCGAGAACCACCTGCGCTATACCCTCGCCCGCGACCAGTATTCAGCCACGGATCACGACCGCTACTTCGCCCTCGCCATGGCCATCCGCGACCGCCTCGTCGGCCGCTGGATCCAGACCAACCAGACCTACGTCTCCCGCAACGTCAAACGCGTCTACTACCTATCGCTCGAATACCTCATGGGCCGCGCCATGGGCAATAACGTCATCAATCTCGGCCTGGACCAGATCGTCGCCAAGGCCATGAGCGACATCGGCCTGGATTGGAACTACATGCGGGAACTGGAGCGCGATGCCGCCCTCGGCAATGGCGGCCTCGGCCGCCTCGCCGCCTGCTTCCTTGACTCCCTCGCCACCCATGAACTGCCCGGCTACGGCTACGGCATCCGCTACGACTACGGCATCTTCCGCCAGGTCATCCGCGACGGACAGCAGGTCGAGGAACCCGATAACTGGCTCCGCGACGGCAACCCCTGGGAAATCGAACGCCCGGAATACCAGTTCCCCGTCCATTTCGGCGGCGAAATCAAGGAGGAACGCGACGCCCAAGGCCGCTCCGTCACCCGCTGGCTGAACTACGACACCGTCCTCGGTGTCCCCCATGATATGCCCATCGCAGGCTACGGCAACAACACCGTGAACAACCTCCGCCTCTGGGCCGCCAAGGCCTCCGAGGAGTTCGACCTCGCCTTCTTCAACAACGGCGACTACATCGGCGCCTACGAGCAGAAACTGCTCCGCGAAAATATCACCAAAATCCTCTACCCGAACGACCGCATCGAGAAGGGACGTGAACTCCGCTTCAAACAGCAGTTCTTCTTCGTCTCCTGCTCGCTGCAGGATATCCTGCGCCGCTTCCGCCTCTCCAACCAGAACTGGAACGTCCTGCCGGACAAGGTCGGCATCCAACTGAACGATACCCATCCCGCCATGGCCATCCCTGAACTGATGCGCCTCCTCCTCGATGAGTACGGCCTCGAATGGGATCATGCCTGGGACCTGACCGTCCGCGTCTTCGGCTATACCAACCACACCATCATGCCCGAAGCCCTGGAGCGATGGCCCATCCGCATGTTCGAGGAACTGCTGCCACGCCACCTCACCATCATCTACGAGATCAACCGCCGGTTCCTTCGCACCGTGATGAACAAGTTCCCGGACGACCATGACCGCCTGCGCCGCATGTCGCTGGTTGAAGAAGGCGGGGAAAAACAAATCCGCATGGCCCATCTGGCTGTGGTGGGAAGCCATAGCGTCAACGGCGTGGCCCACCTCCACTCGGAATTGCTCAAGGAAACCCTCTTCAAGGACTTCTACGAACTTTGGCCGGCCAAGTTTAACAACAAGACCAACGGCATCACCCAGCGCCGCTGGCTCCTGAAAAGCAATCCCTCCCTCGCCTCGCTGATCACCAAGCGCATCGGCGATGGCTGGATCAAGGACCTCTTCCAACTCAAAAAACTCGAGAAATACTCCAAGGACGCCGAATTGATGGCCCAACTGCGCGCCATCAAGCTGGAAAACAAGAAGCGCCTCGCCGAATACATCCAGGTGACCAATGGCGTCGAGGTGGATCCCCACTCGCTGTTTGACGTGCAGGTCAAGCGCATGCACGAATACAAGCGGCAGTTGCTGAATGTCCTGCACATTCTCTACCGCTACAACCAGATCAAGGCGAACCCCGCCATGGATGTGCCGCCGCGCACCTTCATCTTCGGCGGCAAGGCCGCCCCCGGCTATGCCATGGCCAAGCTGATCATCAAACTCATCAACGATGTCGGCGGCGTCATCAACGCCGATCCGGATGTCCGCGGCCGCCTGAAAATGGTCTTCCTCAGCGACTATCGCGTCTCGCTCGCCGAACGGATCATCCCCGCCAGCGACCTGAGCGAACAGATCAGCACCGCCGGCACCGAAGCCAGCGGCACCGGCAATATGAAGTTCGCCCTGAACGGCGCCCTGACCATCGGAACCCTCGATGGCGCCAATATCGAAATCCGCGAGGCGGTCGGCGAGGAGAACTTCTTCACGTTCGGCAAGACCATCGAGGAAGTCAAGGCCATCCGCGCCGCCGGCTCACACAACCCCTGGGACTACTACAACAACTCCCCGGAAATCCGCCATATCCTGGATTGCCTGGGCGGCGACTTCCTTAACCTCGAACAGCCGGGACTCTACCGTCCCATCCGGGAGGCGTTGCTGGAATTCGGCGACTACTACCTGCATCTGGCGGACTTCGAATCCTACCTGGAAACGCAAAAGCGCGTGGATGAGGTTTACCGGGACCGGGACGCCTGGTCGCGCATGTGCCTGAAGAACATCGCCAACATGGGCCAGTTCAGTTCAGACCGGACAATCCTCGAATACGCCCGCGATATCTGGAACCTGAAACCCTGCCCCATCGCTCTGGAATCGTAGACTACGGATAAACCCGCCCCATCGTCCGTGGAAACGCAATCGTCTCTCGCACATGCTTGAGTCCGCACAACCACGCCACCGTCCGCTCTACCCCTAACCCGAACCCGCCGTGCGGAACACTCCCGTACCGCCGCAAATCCAAGTACCAGGAATAATCCTCCGGATTCAATCCCTTGGCCTTGAGATTCTCCACAATCACCCCGGCATCCTCCTCGCGCTGACTCCCGCCAATGATTTCCCCATACCCCTCCGGTGCCAACAAATCAAAGTTCCGTACCAACCGGGAATCCCTGGGCGACACCTTCATATAGAACGCCTTCGCCTCCCGCGGATAGTCCGTCACAAACACCGGCCGGTCAAACTGCCGCGACACAATCGTCTCGTCACTCCCGCCAAGATCCTTGCCCCACGCGAACGACTGCGCCAACCGGATATGCTCCGGACGGGCACGGATGTCCTGCTCCAAATCCTGGATCGCCTCGCGCAGTTCCCGAATCCGTGCCTCCATCTTGTCCTGCTGCCACCCCTTCTTGGCGGTCGTCAGCGCCTCCTCGCTGGCCGCCAACTCCGCCAGCATCTCCTGAAGCCGGACTGTATCCCGCTGGAGTTGATCCTCCAGGATCTTCCGCGTCGCCTCGCTGCGCAACAACTCCACCGCCTCACTGTACGTCAGACGCGGAAAAGGCTTCTCCAACGTCCGCAACGCCGCCATGTCGCGACCCAGCAATTCCAGATCGGCGGCATTCGCCTTCAACACCGCCCCGACGATGTCGCGGATCATCCCCTCCGCCAGCGCCATCACCTCATCAAGTTCGGCAAACGCCACCTCCGGCTCCACCATCCAGAACTCCGTCAGATGCCGCCGCGTCTTGGACTTCTCGGCCCGGAACGTCGGCCCAAAGCAATACACCTTGCCCAGCGCCATGCAGGCGCTTTCGAGATACAACTGCCCCGTCTGCGTTAAAAACACGTTCTCATCAAAATAAGCCACCGGGAAAAGCGACTGCCGGTCCTCTCCCGCACCGGGCACCAGAATGGGCATATCGACCAGCGTAAACCCCTGCCCATCAAAGAAATCCCGTATGGCTTTAATGACCGTATGCCGCACCCGCAAAATGGCCGTCGGCCGGGCAGACCGTAACCAGAGATGACGGTTGGTCATCAGGAAATCAATCCCATGCGTCTTCCGCGAGATCGGGAACTCCTCGGCACGTTGGATACAACGCACCCCCGTCGCGGCCAGTTCGGCCCCCCCGGGCGCGCGTTCATCCACCCGGACCACGCCTGTCACCTCAAATGACGATTCCTGCGTCAGGGTATTCGCCTCGGAGAATGCCGCCTCCGCGGACGCCTCGACCACGCACTGGCACAGCCCCGTCCCATCCCGCATCACCAGGAAGCACACCTTCCCGCCGGACCGTTTGCCATGAAGCCAACCGCGCAGGCGCACCGCCTGTCCCGCCAAAGCCTTCATGCCGCCAATTGAAACCACAGGTATGGATGTATTCACGCCGCACTACTCAATATTCTGAACCTGCTCGCGTACCCTCTCCAGTTCCGTCTTGAACCGGATGACCACCCGCGTGATCCGCACCTCGTTGGCTTTGGACCCGATCGTATTGATCTCCCGGAACATCTCCTGCGCCAGGAAATCGAGCGTGCGCCCGACCGGCTCCGTGGAGACGAGCAAGGCCACCCCCTGCTTGAGATGACTTTCGAGCCGCGTAATCTCCTCACTGATGTCGCTCCGGTCGGCAAACAACGCCAACTCCTTCATCAGCGTCGCGTCGTTGGCCGGCACACTGACTCCCGCCTCACGCAACCGCTTGTCCAACGTCAATCGGTACCGCCGCGTCACCCCCGGCGCCTCTTTCCGGATCTGCGCCAGCATGCCCGACAGTTTTCCGACCCGTTTGCGCAAATCCAACGCCAGTGCCGCCCCCTCCCGCTCCCGCATGGCCGTCAACTGGTCCAGCGCCTGAAGTAACGCTTTCTTCAGCACCGGCCAGACATAATCGACATCCTGGTCCGCCCCGCGATAACTCACCACCTCGGGAAAATTCAGCAACACACCGGCCTTTAAATCGTCAGGCAACCCCAGGGTCCGCGCCATTTTGCGCAACTCGCCCACATAGGCCGCCGCCAGATCCCCATCCACACACAGACTTCGCTTGCGGAGCCCAGACGAGACGCTCACGGAAACCCCGCCCGCCACCTGTCCGCGGGAAACCCGCTTCTGCACCTGCTCCACCACCCGCGACTCGATCGCCATCAGCGTGCGCGGCAGATTCACGCGAACTTCCAATTGCTTGCGATTAACCGCGTTGAGTTCGACTTCCACGCGGATACCCCGCCCGGCCGCCTGTCCCCGTCCATACCCCGTCATGCTTCGCAACGCTGACTTCTGGATTCTGGATTCCGAATTCCGCATTTCTTGCCTCTTTCCCAACTGTCACCAATCCCTATTCACAATACACCAATCACTCCCCCGCGCCCCACCCTACTTCGCCTTCTCGGCCTTGAGATACGCGTCGATGAACATGTCCAATTCGCCATCCAGCACCGCATCCACCTGGCTGGTCTCAGCATCGGTCCGATGATCCTTGACCATCGTATAGGGTTGCAGCACATACGAACGGATCTGGCTACCCCAGGCAATCTCGCCCTTCTTGCCGTAAAAACGCTCCATCTCCTTGCGCTGCTTGTCCAACTCCATCTCGTACAACCGCGCCTTCAGCATCTTCATCGCCTTGGCCCGGTTGGAATGCTGCGACCGCTCCGCCTGGCAACTCACCACGATCCCCGACGGCAGATGCGTCAGCCGGATGGCCGAATCGGTCTTGTTGACGTGCTGGCCTCCGGACCCGCTGGCCCGGAAGGTGTCCACGCGCAGATCTTTTTCAAGAATCTCGATCTCGATGTCGTCATCGATTTCCGCCACCACATCGAGCGACGCAAACGAGGTGTGTCGCCGTTTGTTGGAATCAAACGGACTGATGCGAACAAGCCGATGCGTGCCGCGTTCGCACTTCATGAATCCATAGGCATAGGCACCCTTGACGGCAAACGTCGCATACTTGATTCCCGCCTCCTCCCCCGGCTGGACATCCAGCACCTCGACCTCGAACCCCTTGATGGAACAGTAGCGCTGGAACATGCGGAATAACATGCCGGCCCAGTCACAGGATTCCGTTCCACCCGCTCCGGCATGTAGCGACAGGTAGGCGTTATTCCGGTCCAGGCTGCCGTTCAGCAACGACTGCATCTCCAGTTTCCTGAAATCCCCCTCTGCCCGATCGAGGTCGCGCGTGGCATCGGCCAGGGCATGATCCCGGCCCGCCGGATCGGATTCAGCCTCCGCCAATTCCAGCATCAACGCCGCGTCTTCCATCAATCGGTCGATTTCGTTGAACGGCCCCAGAACAGCCTTGATTTCATTGACCCGCCCCAGAACCCCCTTGGCTTTGTTCTGGTCGTCCCAGAACCCAGGCGCGGCGGATTGCGCCTCCAATTCCTTCAACAAGGCGGAACGTCCCGCCACGTCAAAGATAACCTCGCATTTCCTCGGTCTTGTCCCGCATCATGCTGATGCGCCCGCGTACATCGTCAATCATGGTTTCTACTCTCCTGTGCCCATTACCGGGCTCATCTTCCGTCTTGCCGCCGCCAACGCAAGCACAAACAATACACCACCCGCCACCGCGCAGGGAATGGCAAATGCCCGGTCCCCATGGCGCATGTAGACCGTGGACTGCCCCTCCCCGGGCGGCGCACACACCAGCCACTGGCAAACCTGTTCGGCGGGAGGCACCCCTCGCCGGTTGTCCGTGGCCTCCTCGATCTTCCCGTTCGGCTGAATCAAACACGTAATCCCGCTGTTGGCCACACGGATAATGGACAACCTGTTTTCAACCGCGCGAAACACACAGTGGCTCAGGTGCTGCACCGGACCCGCGGAACCGTCAAACCACGCGTCATTCGTCTGGTTGACCAGCATGCGCGCCCCGGCCAGCGCCGCCTTCCGGGCCAGCCCGCTCATGATGTCCTCGAAACAGATCAACACCGAAAAGGGGGTCGCAGGATTCCCCGCCCGCAGAATCGTCGCCTCGCGCCCGGCGGAACAGTTCCACCCCATGGGCGCCAGACGGCCCAGGAATGGCAACAGGCCACTCAACGGCACGTATTCGCCAAACGGCACCAGATGCTGCTTGTCGTAACGCCCCGCCCCTTTTCCGGTCCCATCGAACAGCAGACTGCTGTTGAAACACTCCATGGCATCGCCCTCGCCCGTCACCACCATGGAGCCCACCAGCAGCGGAATGCCGGTCCGTGCCAGATCCCTGACCAGATCCTGCGACTCACCCTCGGCGTTAACCGGGTACGGCGTGGCCGTCTCCGGCCAGATCACCAGATCGGGCGTCGGCTTCACCGCAAAGGCCAGCTCTGTAAGTCTCCGCAGAACGGCATGGTTCTCATCCGCCAGCGCCTGGCTCCACTTCGTCACCTGCGGAATGGCCGGCTGGACCGCCGCCACCGATAGCGTCCCGTACGACGGCGCATTGACCAGAACCATCCCCATGCCTGTCCGGAGAACCAGCGCCGTCGCCACGAGACCAAGGAACAATTCAATGTGCGGGCGGTAGGCTGTAGACTTGCGACCCGGAAGATACCGCAGAATCGTGAAGGCAACACCGGCATTGACCAGCAGGATCAATCCCGACACCCCCGCAACACCGGTCCACTCCGCACACTGGATCAAGGCGAGATTCCGAAATTGGGAAACACCCAGCGCGTTCCACGGGAACCCCCCCAGCAGAACACCGCGCCCGTACTCAAACGCCACCCCGATCACCGCCGTCACCACCGTCAATAACAGCGTCTTCCAGGCTTTGTCCGTACCGAGTGCCGCCGCGCACCAGAACGCCGTCATGGCGAAGCCGCCCATGAACAGGGCACAGTACGCCACCAATCCCAGATACCCCGCTAGAAGCAGGATGCCGGGAGCGGGCGAAGTCTTGAACAGCGTCAACAACCAGACCATCGACACCAGCCAGAACACGACCCCCGCCAGATACCCCGTCCGGAACGCCTGCCGCACCTGCCGTGAAAAACCGCCGCTGTCACGGGCACCCTCCGCCCGCCACTGCTCCGCGCGCCGAAACAGCACCAGCAACAAGGGAATCAAGGCGCCCCAGGCGGACTGCCAGTTCTCAAACGGTGCAAAGGCCGTGGCCAACAGCAACCCGGTCGCCACCGCGCCCGCATGCCCCCACGTCACCCATCGGCGCCAGGCCCCCGCACCGGCCCCGGTCATACCACCGCCGCTCCGCAACATTTCTTGTACTTCTTGCCGCTGCCACAGGGACAGGGCTCGTTGCGCCCAACCTTCTCGACCACCTGGCGTGGCGCGGGCGCCGAGGCCGCCTTGATGGCTGCCTGCATGACTTCCTCGCCGCCACGAACCGTCGGCCGACCAGCCCCCGCGCCACCCCCGCCGCCATGCCCAAGCACCGAGACCTCGTCGTGAACCGCCTGACTCGGCAACTGCCGCATGAACCTCTCAAAAGCCAGAACCTGACCCGAGGAACGGAACACGTTGGCGCAGATGTCCTCGCGAATATCATCCATCAGGGTCGCAAACATGTCGTAGGCTTCACGCTTGTACTCCACCAGCGGATCCCTCTGCCCGTACGCCCGCAACCCCACCCCCTCGCGAAGCGCATCCATGCTGCGCAGGTAATCCTGCCAATGCTGGTCAATGGCCTGCAGCATCACATGCCGCTCCACCGCCAACGTCAACTCCGGCTCATCCCTGCCCACCTTCAACTCGTACGCCTGCTTGACCTTTTCGAAAATAATGTCGGCCGAGTTGCCGGCATCATCCTTACCCATCACCAGTTCCTCGCGCTTCACGGAAATCGGGAACGTGCTATGGACCCACACCAGGAACGCCTCCACCGCCTCCTCCTCACGGGCCCCCTTGAGCAGGTCATCCACACGGCTCGCAATCACGTCATAGATGATGTCATACAGCGTCTCCCGGGTCTGCCCGCTGCTGACAATGTCCCCGCGGAAGGAGTACACGATCGAGCGCTGCTTGTTCATCACATCATCGTATTCCAGGGTACGCTTGCGGATGGAAAAATTCTGCTGCTCCACACGCCGCTGCGCCGTCTCGATCGACCGGTTCAACAGTTTGTGCTCCAGCATCTCGCCTTCCTGCATGCCAAACCGTTCCATGAACCCGGCGATGCGGTCCGACCCGAACAGCCGCATCAGGTCATCCTCCAGCGAGACAAAGAACCGCGACACGCCCGGATCGCCCTGGCGGGCGCACCGACCGCGCAACTGCCGGTCAATGCGCCGCGATTCATGCCGCTCGGAACCGATCACGTAAAGCCCGCAGGGCTTTTCAAGCAATTGCTTGCCGAGGGGTTCATCCCCCAGTTTGTCGCTCATGGCCTTCTGGGACATGATCACATCACGGGGCACCCATACCACCCCTTCGCCCAGCTTGATGTCTGTTCCGCGCCCCGCCATGTTGGTGGCAATGGTCACCGCCCCCGACTGGCCCGCACGCGCCACAATATCAGCCTCGCGCTCGTGGTTCTTCGCGTTCAGCACGCTGTGGGGAATTTTCGAGCGCGACAGCATCCGGCTCATCAATTCCGAGGTCTCCACCGAAATGGTACCCACCAGCACCGGCTGCCCGCGCTGATGGCACTCCTGGATCTCGTCAATGATGGCCTTCATCTTTTCCCGCTGGGTCTTGAACACCACGTCGTTATGGTCGCACCGCCGCACCGGCCGGTTGGTCGGAATGACCACCACGTCGAGCTTGTAGATCTGATGGAACTCATCCGCCTCGGTCTCCGCCGTCCCGGTCATGCCGGCCAGCTTACCGTACATGCGGAAGTAGTTCTGGATGGTGATCGTGGCCAGGGTCTGGGTCTCGCGCTCGATCTTCACGCCTTCCTTGGCCTCCACGGCCTGGTGCAACCCGTCGCTCCACCGGCGCCCCGGCAGGATGCGCCCGGTGAACTCATCCACGATCAACACCTGGTTGTCCTGCACCACATACTGGTCGTTCTTCTCGTACAGGCAGTACGCCCGGATCAACTGGTCCACGTTATGGATCCGCTCGCTGCGGGCCGAGAACCGCTCCTGGATCTCCTGCCGCCGCTTGGCGCGCTCCTGCTCCGACAGCGACGTGTCACCATCCACATCGGACATGGCCGACACCATGTCCGGCAACACATACGCCTCAGGGTCGGACGGACTCATCTCCTCGCAGCCCTTCTCCGTCAGGGTGGCGTCATGCCCCTTCTCGTCGATGGTGAAGAGGAGTTCCTCGCGCAGGGCGCGGGCCTCTTCCTTGTACATGTCCGTGAGCATCATGCCTTCCACCTTTTCCAGCAGGCGGCGACCGGCGGGCTCCTCGAGGACATGCTTGAGTTGATTGTGCTTGGGCATGCCGTGGTTGACCTGGTAAAGGAGGCGCATGGCGGCATCATCGCGCTTCTCCTCAAGCGCCTTGCGCGCCTCAACAATCAGGCGATTGCATAACTCCGCCTGCCGCCGCACCAACCGCTCCACTCTGGGCTTGAGATCGTGATACTGGTGCGTGGAGACCGGCGCCGGCCCCGAAATGATCAGCGGCGTCCGCGCCTCGTCAATCAGGATGCTGTCGATTTCGTCAATGATCGCATAGGCATGCCCGCCCTGGACCTGCTCCTCGGGTCGCCACGCCATGCCGTTGTCGCGCAGGTAGTCGAACCCGAATTCACTGTTCGTCCCGTAGGTGATGTCCTTGGAGTATTCCGCCCGGCGTTGCTCGGGATTCATCGTGTTCTGGATGCAACCGACCGTCAACCCGAGATAGCGGTACACCAACCCCATCCACTGCGAGTCGCGCCGCGCCAGGTAGTCGTTAACCGTCACCAGCCGCACATTCTTCCCGGCCAGCGCATTGAGATACAACGGCATCGTGGCCACCAGCGTCTTGCCTTCGCCCGTCGCCATTTCCGCAATCTTGCCCTGATGCAGGACAACACCGCCCATCAACTGGGTGTCGAACGGCACCATGTCCCACGTCAACTCATGCTCACAAACCGTAAACCGTGTTCCGCACAGGCGACGGCAGGCATTCTTGACCGTCGCAAACCCCTCGCACAGCAGATCATCCACCGTGGCCCCATGGGTCAGCCGGTCCTTGAACTCCGCCGTCTTCGCCTGCAACTGCGCGTCCGTCAACGCCTGGTATTCAACTTCCAGCGCATTGATCCGATCGACCAGCGGTCGGAGCTTCTTGACGTCACGCTGGTTTTTGGTCCCGACAATCTTCTTCAACAACCACTGCATACAAACCACCCTTACCACATGATTCGGAGATATCCGGCGCCACTTTCCGCCATTCAACAAGTCGGTCAATGTAGCCACTTCCACCAAAACATACACGCTTTTTTGTGCCAGGGATTGCCAGCGACTCCCCTCTGTGTTATCGTCCCTTCTCTATATCCAGAACCGGAACAAGGCTCCGGCAGCGCAACCGTGACTTTCACAACCCTGATTTATCATGACAACCAGCTTATTCAATCCCGACGCCCGCAGGGGCAGCACCGGCAACCAAGCCACCGTCATCGACACCTCCCTGCCCCCTAAGGCCACCGATCCGGACCTCACCCGCCTCATCCGCAGTTATCACGCCATCATCCGCGACCGCGCCATCCGCTACCCGATCCCCTATCGCTTTGACAGCGAACTCGGCAAGGGACGCCAGGGCACCGTCTTCCTGGCCACCCGCCAGGGGGGGCGCGGCTGCCTCACCCGCCATGCCATCAAACTCCATGATCCCGCCATCTACTCCAGCGCCGAGAAATACTGGACCGACATGGGCCGCCTCGCCAGCCAGGTCTCCAAACTCCAACCCGTCCACAGCGACAACCTCGTCACCTGCGAAACCTACGACGAGACCAATGGGGTCGGCTTTCTCCAGATGGCCGCCGTCGACGGCATCGACCTGCAATACCTGCTAAGCGGCACCCATCTGGCCATCGCCCGCAGCCAGTCCTCGGATGAGGAATGGCTGCACTTCATGACCATCCTGTTCCAACTGCAGGAGGGCCGCTTCATGCTCCAACCCGGCGTCGCACTCTACATCCTGCGCAAAATCCTCCTCGGCCTCATGGTCCTTCACGATGCCGGCTACCTGCACGCCGACATCAAACCGTCGAATATCATGATCGACCGTATGGGATCGGTGAAACTCGTGGACTTCGGCCGTGCCGTCGAAATCGGCGAACGCATCAGCATCCTGCTGGGTAGCCCCGTCTATATGGCGCCGGAAACCCACCGCCTGGAAGCCGGATTCGTCCAGTCCGACCTGTTCAGCACCGGTCTCGTCGGCTTCGAAATGCTACGCGGCGATTCCCTCCATGAGTGCGAGGACATGAGCGAGGAGCAGTTGATAAAGTTTAAGGTGGCCATCCATGACCGCCTGGAAGACAGACTGCCCCAACAGATCCGCCAGAGCAAACGCCTGGTCAAGGTGCTGAAACGTTTCCTGCAACCCGATCCCGCACAACGCTACACCAGCGCCCACGAAGCCGAGGAAAGCTATTACCGCCTGCGTGGCATCTACCGGGAAATGGGACTGAACGCCGACACCGAGTATGACCGGGAACTTCTGATGTATCTTCAGAAACTCTCCGCCCCCAACACCGGCCACATCAACCCCCGCCTGACATAGGCCTGCCGGGCGCCCCCGGTCAATCCCCATGACCTCGAGTCACAGGTGGAGGAAGTGGAACGATCCCCGTGACCTCGAGTCACGGGTGAAGGAAGTTGAACAGAGTCGCGCGTTGTTAATCACCGCAACCAACGCCCCCCGCCCCCACCACGCGCACTCCCGCCAAAAATAGTCGGGCCGAAACACGAAAACCTGCTATGATCCCGCGCTTTCGGGAGAATCACCATGGGTTTAAGCATCGGTATTGTCGGACTTCCAAACGTCGGTAAATCCACCATTTTCAACGCACTCACCCGCGCCCAAAACGCAGAATGCGCGAATTATCCGTTCTGCACCATCGAACCCAACAAGGCGGTGGTCCCCGTGCCGGACGCCCGGCTCAATAAACTGGCCGAAATGGTCAAGCCGCAGAAGATCGTCCACGCCACCGTGGATTTTGTCGATATCGCCGGATTGGTCAAAGGCGCCAGCAAGGGCGAGGGACTGGGCAACAAGTTCCTCTCCAATATCAGGGAAACCGATGCCCTCTTGCAGGTCGTACGGTGTTTCACCGATGAAAACGTCGTCCATGTCGACGGCGCCGTGGATCCCCTTCGCGACGTGGGGGTCATTGAAACCGAATTGATCCTCGCGGATTACCAGGCGGTGGAAGGCCGCGTGGCACGCCTCGGCAAGCAGGTGCGCGGCGACAAGGCCCTCCAGGCCTCGCTGGACCTCGCCCAGGCCCTGCTCGACCACCTGGGTAAGGGCAAGATGGCGGTTGAATTCGAGGATCATAAATCCGATGCCGCCGTGCTGATGTTCAGGGAATGTCCATTGCTGACGGATAAGAAGACAATCTACTGCTGTAACGTGGACGAGTCCGGGTTGCAGGGAGACAACGAATTGGTCCGGAGTGTACGGGACTATGCCTCAAAGCGCGGTTGTGACACCGTCAAGATCTGCGCCAAAATGGAGGAGGATCTGAACGGGATGTCAGAACCCGAACGGGTCGAGTTCCTCAAGGAATACAAGGTGGTGGAGAGCGGCCTCGATCAGATTGTCCATACCGGATACCACACACTGGGCCTCATCAGTTTCCTTACGGCTGGCCCGAAGGAAGTCCGCGCCTGGACCATCCGTCGCGGGTGGAAGGCGCCGCAGGCCGCCGGGGTCATCCATACGGATTTCGAGCGCGGATTCATCCGCGCCCAGGTGATCTCGTACAAGGATTACGTGGAAGTCGGCGGCGAAGCCGCCTGCAAGGCCAAGGGCCTGTTGCGGCTCGAAGGCAAGGAGTACGAAGTCCAGGACGGCGACGTCATCGAGTTCCTCTTCAACGTCTGACCTTATCCTCCCGCTCTCAACAACCGCTCCAACTCCTGCGCTCGGATGCCGTAGAACGCCTTGAGCGCCTCAATCTTGGCCAGCACCCGGTCCCGCTCGATCCCCATGCCCCGTTTTACCGCCGTAATCATCTTGTTCTTGTCCGTGTGCTCCAGCGAGATGAACTCGGATACCCCCACCTGGTAACCCTCACTCTCCAGCAACAGGGCGCGCAGACTGTCCGTCACCATCTCCGCCTCCTGCCCCAGATGCACCCCGTGCCGCAACACCGGTTGGAGTACCTCCGGCGCCGTCATCTGCGGCCGGATCTGCTTGTGGCAGCAAGGCGCACAAAGCAGGATCGCCGCCCCGGCCCGAATTCCCCGGTGCAACGCCAGATCGGTCGCCGTGTCGCAGGCATGCAATGCAATCATCACATCCATCGCCACGGCACCATAATCCGCCAGACTCCCCTGCCGGAACGTCAACCCGTCACACTTCAGGTTCCCGGCCACCTCATTACAGAAGTCCACCAATCCAGCCCTTATTTCGACACCCGTCACCTGCGCCTCGATGCCCCGTGTGTTCCGCAGGTAGTCGTGCATGGCGAACGTCAAATACCCCTTCCCCGCGCCAAAATCCACCACATGGATCTGCTGGCGACCCGCCAACTCCGACGTTGAAAAAACGTGGTCAAACACCTCAAGGAACCGGTTGATCTGCTTCCACTTGTGGGACATCGACGGCAACACAGCCCGGCGCACATCCGTAATCCCCAACGCCCGGAGAAAGGGCCGCCCGGGATCCAACCGCCTCTGCTTCTGCCGGTCATGCGCAACCGACACCGCCTCCGGCTGGTCCGCCTTCGCCTTGGTTACCCGCGCCACTCCGCGTCGGTCAATCTTCAGATGCAGCGTATCCTTCGGCGTAAACAGGTGCGCCGTCCTGAATGTCTGCCCCAGCAGTCCCCGGACGGTTTCAACCCCCGCCTCCACCGGGATGTTCTTCGTGATGTCTTTCGTCTCGTAGTGGTAAAGACAACTCAACCGCTTCTGGGTCTTGATGACCACCGGACGGATGATGGTCTTGACCAGCCCAGCTTCGGGTCCCTGATAAGTACCCATCACCAGTTTCGCAAACGACTCCCCCTCCAGACTCTCCCGGAACAAATCAATAAACCGTCCAATCTCGTCACTCTCCGTCACCGCCGCTTGCGTATCCGTGGTCATAGGCTCCTTCTGCGGGCTCCTGCCACGCTCCCTGCTTATACCACACCGCTATCCCGCGACACAGCAAAACCGCGCCGGGGCTTCGGTAGATGGGCATACTCAACAGTTTTCGCGATGGCAGTGACCGCGAGGAAGATGCGCGGCGCAGGTTCGTTGCCTCCGCTTTTCTCTTCAATTCAAACGCCAGTTGCGCTATTACAACCGGTCAACAATTCGAATAACCCGGATAGTTCCGAGGATAAAGGCAAATTATGTCAAATAACCTGGCTCTTGGTTTCATCAAGCCACACGCATCAAAATCCGTAGCCACATGGAACTGGATCCAGGCCACCCTCAAGCAGCGCGGTATCCGTCTATCCGCCGAAACCACCGTAACTGGGCCCCAGATTCGCGAAAAGGGCCTGATTGACCGTCATTACACCGTCATCGCCCACGTCGGCGGCTGCCATAACCCCATGGATCTGGCCCTGAACGATAATGCCCACCTGGCAAGACTGAACCCCGTCATTGCTCTGGACGGAAAAACAGCCTCCGCCATCGATCATCTTGAGGATACCGATACGCCACAGACCGCGGCCATGATCCGTCGGCTGATCCATTAAATCTCCGGAACCCGCCCGCACTTCCCTATTGCCCCTGAACGCCACCCGAAGTATCTTGACGCTCCATGAAGGACATCCTGTCGCAGACCCTGATCATCATCCCGGCCTTCAATGAGGAGGCCTGCTTGTCCACCCTCCTGGCCGAAATCCGCGCTGCCGCTCCCTTGTCCGATATCGCCGTTATCAACGACTGCTCCCGCGACCGCACCGCCGCCGTCGCCCGCCGCGCCGGCGTGGCCGTGCTCGACCTCCCCTGCAACCTCGGCGTGGGCGGCGCCATCCAAACCGGCTTCCGCTACGCCCTCGCCCGCGGCTACCGCTACGTCCTGCGCTGCGACGGCGACGGCCAGCACCCACCCTCGGAAATCCCCAAACTGGTCGCCGCCATGCAGGCGGGCCAGCACGACCTGATCATCGGCTCACGCTTCGTCTCCGAGAACAACAACTCCTACACCAGCACCGCCTGGCGCAGCGCCGGCATCCGCGGACTGGCCTACATGCTCTCCCATATCTGCCAGGCACGCGTCACGGACCCCACCTCGGGATTCCAGATGCTGAACCGCCCGCTCCTCTATTGCTTCGCCAACTCCTATCCCGTGGATTACCCGGAACCTGAATCGCTGGCCCTCCTGCGGCGTCAAGGCTACTCCTTCACGGAAGTCGCCTGCACCTTCCGCGCCCGGCAGGGCGGCCGCTCCTCCATCCGCTCCTGGGGCGCCTTCTACTACCTGCTGAAAGTCAGTCTGGCCCTGCTCGTAGACCGGGCCCGCACCGTCGACCCGCGTTTCGCCCGCCACAACACCATCATGGAGGACCTATGACCTTGCC
>JBIJCW010000132.1:0-6527 GCA_044344495.1 Kiritimatiellia bacterium
AAGAGGCTCCGTTGCCATACAGGAGCCCCTGCATAGGTTGGAGGAGCCACAGGCAAAGCATTCAATGTGCCTCCGATTGCATCACTGCCGTACAACACCGATGCCGGGCCCATGGCTAATTCGGTCGACTCCAGCGAAAGCGGGTCCACGGTATTCCAATATTGGTTTGGTCCGTCCCGGAACACTGAATTATTCAATCGGACGCCATCCACCAACAACAGGTTGCGAAATCCTGTCAACCCCCGCAAATAAGGAGAACCCTGCCCATGTGATGTCTTCTGCACCATCGCCGAAGGAATACCCTTCATCATATCCGGCGTGGATCGTATGACTTCTTCCCTGTTTTTGTGGTCCGCATCCATACGGTATACAACGCGCGGAACCGATTGAATCTCCCGGCTCACTCGCGCCCCTGTCACCACAATGTCGGCAACAGGTTTGCCCATTCCATTGGTTTCCGCCCGCAAATCGCATGAAAGTAAACCCCACGCCACCAGACTCCACATCAATGCTATTTTCATTCCATTGCCTCCGTAACCATTTTCTTGAAATACCCGTCACAAACACAGTAAACGGAGAGGATTAGGAAAAGGTTCAGTAAGAAACTCCGATTCTAGTTTATCTTCAGGGACAACGCGGCCAACGCCGTGGCGTAAACCCGCCCGCCAGCCGCACTCCATCGGTCATCCGCCGGCCAACTCCCACGTTCAGCCCCGGCATCAACCTGCCGCGCAACCAGATCCCGGCGAATGGACGCCAGAGTTCCGGACGTCGATTCCTCGCTCATCTTGCGTAACGCCGCCGCCAGAAAATACCGGCGGTAGTAGTCCATGTCCGGACCGCCGGTGGCCGCCAACTTGCGCACCTGCATCTGGACCGCACGAGCGCGTTCGGGACTCAACAGTGCCGCATGAGCACCATCAAACAAACTCACGGCACCCATGGCGGTCAACGTCTGGTTGCCTTCCGGAAAATCGCCTTTCCTCCGATATCCAAACACGCCGTTGTCCGCGACCATCCGGGTCATCCACTTCAACCCGCGCCCCACGCTCTCTCCAGCAGACGTCCATCCCAGACTCTCGGCCAGACGCAACGCCTCAATCTGCCACAGACTAATCGATAAATTGGAAGACTCATCAGCGGATTTCTCATACCCCCATCCCCCATCCCCGTGTTGCCGCTCGCTAATCCGACGCACCGCCAAACCCAATACACCGCGCAGGGATTCCGTAGGACGCAACTGGAACGCACGCGCCAGGGCCAGTGTGGCAATGCCCTGGTTGTAGGGTTCCCCGTCAAAAACCGGCCCCAACCGTCCAATCGCATCCTGCCGACTGACTAGATAATCCGTTGCCCGTTCAATAGCCGCCTGAACAGGGCCCGACGGCTCCCTTGCCTCCAGCAATGCCATTAACGCCAACCCGGTCAACGCCACCTCAAACTGGGACCGCCCCCCCCACCGCTCCGTGCTCCAGGAACCGTCCGCCTCCTGCGTGGCACACAACCATTCGGCCGCCGCTTCCGCCGGATTGGCAAGACCGGCACACTCCACCGATGGGGAACGCCCCGCACCCCCGGCACGATGCACCCACCATACTCCCCCCAACAACACCGCCAGCCCTGCGGCGGCAGCCAATCCCCGCCACCATCCGGAATCCAAGCCCCGCCGTGCCGTTCCAAGCCTCGCCAGCACCCCGGGCGCGAGATCGCAGTCAACAGGACGAACCGGCGCCGCCTTCAACAGCGACACCACCCGCCGCACGTCGTCCACCGCCACCCGGCAGCACTCGCATCCGGCCAGATGTTCCTCAAACTCACGATAATCCTTCAGCGGCAGTTCGCCCCCGACATACGCCGCCACAGCCCGGGCATGCCGACACTCATGCTTCTTCATGCAAGTACTCCCTTAACGCCTTGATCGCCAGATTCATCCGCGACTTCACCGTCCCCTCCGGAATCTCCAGTACCTTCGCGATTTCCTCGTAGCGCAACCCCTGGTAGATGTTCAACACCACCACACTCCGCAACTTGTCCGACAACGACCCCAGCGCCGCCTCCACATCCATACGCCCTGCCGCCGCCGGAATCGCCTCGCCCGCCCTCGCCGGCTCCCGCAACAGGCCAATCCGTAACCGCTCGCGCTGGAACCACTTCCGCCCATGATCGGCCAACACATGCCTGGCAATCACGTAGAGAAACGTCGTGAACTTCGCTGCGGGCTTGTACCTTGTCCTGGCCTTATACAACCGGACAAAGGTCTCCTGGGCGAGATCCTCTCCATCCTGATAAGCGCCCATACGCCTGAAAAAGTTCACCAGGGGCCCCTGATGCTTGTGAATAAGGACGATAAACGCCTCCTCGGATCCTTGGGCCACCTCCATCATCAGGGCCACATCAGGATCATCCTTCGTCCGGTTTTCGTTTGCCTCGGTCATGACTCGATCAATTCCAGTGAACGTTTCCGTCCTGGGTGCCGTTAATGTGTATAGGGATTGGAACATACCGCATGCGACAGGAAATGCAAGATTGCGCTACATGATCCATTGCGGTACTGTCAAAAAAAATGAAAGGATGCGGTCTCTTATGAAAATATCGGCATTCACTCTCGTCACCATCACACTCCTGACTGCCGGATCAACCCTCTGTTGCCTTGCGGCTCCCGCGATAACGCCATCAGCGCCGACGGGCGCCACCTTGAATTCCAGCCAAACCCTCTCCGGACAGATTGACGTCTCCCTGCTGAACGAAGCCCGCCTGGTCCAGCAACGCGGCCTCACCTGGCTGGCCAAACGCCAAAAGGACGATGGTTCATGGTCCATGCCCGGCCTCCCGGCCCTGACGGCCCTCCCGCTGTGGGCGTTCGCCATCAGCGACCATCCTGATAAAGCCCGCGTGGTTTCCAACGCCGTCCAGTTCATTCTCAAAAGCGTCCAACCCGATGGCAGCATCTACCAGAAAAGCGATGGACCGGGCGGTGGCCTGGTGAATTACAACACCGCCCTGTGCATGACCGCCCTGCACATGACCGGCGACCCCGCCTTGGTCCCCGTGGTCCAGCAGGCACGCCGCTTCATGGCGTCGGCCCAGCATCTGGAGGGCGACGACATCTACAAGGGAGGCTTCGGCTACGATAAGGCCAGTGGCCGCCAATACACTGATCTCAGCGATTCCGTCATTGCCTATGAAGCCATGCGCCTGACCCAGGGCGTCGAGGATCTGCGCCCCGCAGGCGAAAAGCGCGTGGATATCAACTGGGCCGCCGCCACCCAGTATCTGGGCCGGGTCCAGAACACCGAACAGACCGGCGCTGAGAATGCCGGCGGGTTCGCCTACCGGCCGGACGAAAGCAAGGCCGGCACCACGACCAACGCGGCCGGCATCGTGGTCTTACGTTCCTACGGCAGCATGACCTATGCCGGCCTGCTCAGCCTGATCTATGCCGACGTCTCCCGTAACGACCCCCGCGTCCGCGCCGCCTTTGACTGGGCCGCCGCCCACTGGTCGCTCGACGAGAATCCCGGCATGGGCCCGCAGGGACTCTACTACTTCTACAACATCATGGCCAAGTCACTGGCCACCGTCGGCCGTGAAACCGTCCCGGTGAAGGGCGCCGACAAACCGCTCGCCTGGCGCTCCGCCATGTTGGCCAAACTGATCAGCCTCCAGAAGGTTGAGAAGGATGGCTCTGGCGAAGGGTACTGGTTGAACGCCAACAACCGCTGGCTGGAGAACGACCCCGTCCTGGTCACCGCCTACACCCTGATCGCGCTCGACATCGCGCTCGACAAGTAACGCCCAACCGCACGCCATCGATGCGTGCAGTGGCAGGCCGGGGCTACTCGCCCTGAGCCTGCCTCAGCGGTGTCCCGGCGCATCCTGCGCGCAAGATCACTCAACCCTCCGCAGACGGCGGCGTGGGACTGCCCCCTGTCGGCGCCTCCGCCCCATCCACCTGAATATCATCATCCGGCTCAACCGTCGTGGCCGCCACCAGCTTGTCGCCAGCATCCAGATTGATCAGGCGGACCCCTTGCGTCACACGACTGATCACCCGCACATCGGCCACCGGCATCCGGATCATCTGCCCCTGCGCCGTAATCAACATCAGCGCATCGCCCTCCTGGACCGCATGGGCCCCCACAATCGCCCCATTGCGTTCGGACGTGCGAATCGTCATCAGCCCCTTGCCACCACGCTTCTGGACCCGGTATTCATCAAACCCGGTGCGCTTGCCGTAACCGTTCTCCGTACAAACCAGGAACGTCGCACGGGTATCCACGATCTCCAGACTCTCGACGCGATCATCACCGCTCAGCGTGATCCCGCAAACCCCCCGCGTATCACGACCCTGGTCGCGCAACTCCGACTCGTTAAAGCGGATGCTCATGCCGTTGTGCGTCGTCAGCACAATCTCACTGTGTCCGTCCGTCTGCTTCACGCCGATCAACCGGTCGCCTTCGTCAATGGCGATGGCGATGATACCGGCCGCCCGCGGATTGCTGAAGGAGCCAAGGTTGGTCTTCTTGACTACACCCTTCTCGGTGGCAAAAACCACGAATTGATTCTCGGCGAACTCCCGCACCTTGATCATGGCGGCGATTGAATCCCCGCTCTGCACGTTGAGCAGGTTGACCAGCGCCTTGCCCTTGGAGGCCCGCGAGGCCTCCGGCACCTCGTAAACCTTTTCCCAGTACACCCGGCCGGCCGGCGTAAAGAAGAGAATGTAGTCATGGGTGTTGGCCACGAAGAGGTGCTGCACGTAGTCCTCCTCCTTGGTCTCCATCCCCGCCACGCCCTTGCCACCGCGCCGCTGCGCCTTGTAGGTGCTCACCGCCGTGCGCTTGATGTACCCCGTGTGGCTGATCGTGATCACATAACCGCGGTCGGCAATCAGATCCTCGATGTTAACCTCGCCCTCGTCGGGAACAAGACCCGTCCGGCGCTCGTCCGTATACCCCTTCTTGACCTCCAGGAGATCCTCGCGGATCACGGCGAACAACTTGCTCCGGCTGGCCAACAGGTCGCGCAGGAAGGAGATCAACTTGATCAGTTCCAGATACTCCGCCTCAAGCTTGTCGCGCTCCAGTCCGGTAAGCTGGTAGAGGCGCATATCCAGGATGGCATTGGACTGGATCTCGCTGAGCCCGAACTTCGCCATCAACTGGCTCCGCGCATGATCGCGATCCTTCGACTCGCGGATGATCTTCACCACCGCATCGAGATGGTCGAGCGCAATCTTCAACCCCTCCAGGATGTGGGCCCGCGCCTCGGCCTTGTCCAACTCGAACTGGGTCCGCCGCCGCACCACGTCGTACCGGTGATCCAGGAACGCCTCCAGGATCTCCCTGAGGTTCATGACCTTCGGGCGGCCATGATCAATCGCCAGGAGGATCGCCCCGAACGTTGTCTGCAGTTGCGTATGCTTGTAAAGATTGTTCAGGATGACCTTCGCCACCGCCCCGCGTTTAAGTTCAATGACAATGCGGATGCCATCCTTGTTGGACTCGTCGCGCAGGTCGGAAATGCCCTCGATCTTCTTCTCATGGACCAGTCCGGCAATGGCCGTCAGCAGGTTGGACTTGTTCACCGCATAGGGAATTTCGGTGATGATAATGCTTTCCTTGCCCTGCTTGCCCTCCTCGATGCCGGCGCGGCCGCGGACCTTGAGTTGGCCCCTCCCCGTCCGGTACATGTCGGCAATCGGCTTGAGACCGCAGATCACCCCGCCCGTCGGAAAGTCCGGCCCCTTGACGTGCTTCATCAAGTCGTCAATGGAGGCGTTCTCGTTGTCAATCAGACAGACCAGCGCATCCACCAGTTCGCCCAGGTTATGCGGGGGTATGTTCGTCGCCATCCCGACCGCAATACCCGTGCTGCCATTGAGCAACAGGTTCGGAATCCGGGCCGGCAATACCGACGGCTCGGTCAACTCCCCGTTGTAGTTGGGAACCATGTCCACGGTGTTCTTGTCAATGTCGGACAGCAACTCCTCGGCCATGTGGGTCAGGCGCGACTCGGTGTACCGGTAGGCCGCCGCGTTGTCGCCGTCAATCGACCCGAAGTTCCCCTGCCCGTCCACCAGCATGTAACGCATGGCGAAATCCTGCGCCATGCGGACCAGGGTATCGTACACGGCGGAGTCGCCATGCGGATGGTACTTACCCAGCACTTCACCGACCACGTAGGCGCATTTCTTGTAGGGCCGGTTGTGCAGCAACCCGAGGCTGCGCATGGCGTACAGGATGCGCCGGGCGCCGGGTTTCATCCCGTCGCGGACATCCGGCAGCGCACGCCCGATGATGACACTCATGGAGTAGTCAATATACGAGCGCTGCATCTCGTCTTCGATGTTGATATTGCCAATCAGTTCGTTGCGTGTGTACATAACTTAAATATCCAGATTCGTCACATTGAGGGCGTTGTCCTCGATAAACTTGCGCCGGGGCTCGACTTCATCGCCCATCAGGATCGTGAAGATTTCATCCGCCCGGACCGCATCCTCCTGAACCACCTTGAGGAGTTTGCGC
>JBIJCW010000108.1:0-7768 GCA_044344495.1 Kiritimatiellia bacterium
TGCGATACTGACACACGCCCGTTTCAAACGTCCTGAAACATCGTTTTTATGGCTGGGAGCATCTGAAAATCCGGCATGATGGTCAAGATCGGTAATAAGCCGGCTTTTCTACTGGTCTGATTACCGAAACGAACCTGTTTTATTGTGAGTTCCGGATGCACCCGGAGGGCCGCCTCGAGATGCGCATGGAAACCACCGGGCGCAAGAATAGGACTGGATGGCCTCCCCACGTGTCATAAAGGAGCAAAGCCAACGGCGGGGACCGGCGGTCCCCTCACCCCCTCGCCACCGTCGCCACCAGCACCCGTCCTGAACCCGCCGCCTTAAGCGCCCGCGCACACTCGTTCACCGTCGCCCCCGTCGTCATCACGTCATCCACCAGCAGGAAGTGACGCCCCTCCACCCACTCCGGATGCCGCACCGCAAAGGCATCCCGCACATTCTCTGACCGTTGCCGCGCCGTAAGGTGTGTCTGTGTCCCCGTATCCCGCACCCGCTCCAGACAACCCCTGGCCAACGGCACCCCTAACTCCCGCGACAGCACTTCCGCCAGTAACCGGGCCTGGTTATACGTCCGCGCCCGCTCCTTGACCGGATATAACGGCACATAGGCCACAGCATCCGGCCGCTCCCGCTCGTAATGCGCCCGCACCACCGCCGTCAACAGTTTCCCCAGGTCCGAAGCCAGATACGTCGCATGGGAATACTTGAACCGGTGCAGCCAGTCCTTGACGCCCTCCCGGAACCGCACTGCCGAACGAGCCTGGTCAAACGCCGGGGCCCGGGCCACACAAAGGGAACAGTGGTAGTCATTCGTAATGGAGCCGCTAACCGGATCGCCACACCAGGCACAATACGGCGACTCTATCCATGGCAGGGCCGATCGGCAGTCCCAGCATAAATACCGCCCGCCCGCATCCGGAACGCCACCACACCCCTCGCATTGCCGCGGCCAGAACAAGTCTGCCATCGGCCGGAGCAGAAACTCACCAACATCCGACAATCTGCCAGACATGATCAATGACTTATCTTGTGATTTTCGCGTGTTTCGCAGAGTCAACTGCTCTTTAACGCTTCAGGTACTTCCCGATCAACGGATCCAATGCCGTCAGGGTCGCGGCCGGGATCGTCTTCCAATCCGTCATCACCGCCGTCGCCAGCGCGCGCTCGCAGGCACACTGGCGCCGCGCCGGCAACCTTCCAACCAGCCGCCGGATGACGTCCCTGGCCAGGCTCACGTTGGCCCGCAAGGTCGCAATGACCATCTCCACCGAGACTTCCGATTCACCCACCCGCCAGCAATCATAGTCCGTCACCATGGACATCGCCTGGTAACACAACTCCGCCTCACGGCAAAGTTTCGCCTCCGGCAAACTCGTCATGCCGATGATATCGAATCCCAGTTGCCGATAGGCGTTCGACTCCGCCCGGGTCGAGAAGGCCGGCCCCTCCATGCTGACGTAGGTGCCGCCGTTCACCACCCGCACCTTACCCTTCAACCCGAGCCGGTCCACCGCCTCGCCGGCGGCGGCGCCAATCGCCTCACGCAGCACAGGACAGGCTGGATCGCCAAAAGAGACGTGCCCCACAATACCGTTTCCAAAAAAAGTATGGTTCAACGACCCCTTGGTCCGGTCATAATACTGGTCAGGCAACACAACATCGCCGGGGCGAAGCTCCTCACGCAAACTGCCAACCGCGCTGACGGACAGCACCTGCTCAACACCCAGTTTCTTCAATCCCCAGATATTGGCCTTGTGATTGATCTCGGAGGGCAACAGGCGATGCCCGCGGCCATGGCGCGGCAGGAAGATCACATCCACACCATCCAGCACCCCCTGGATATAAGCATCCGAAGGCGCGCCAAACGGTGTTTCAAGCACCACCTCGCGCACGGTGGACAAACCATCCAGTTCGTAAAGTCCGCTACCGCCAATGATTCCAAGTTTCACGGTGGGATCTCCCTGAAAAAGTAGGCCGTCCGGGGCTCGAACCCGGGACCCCTTGATTAAAAGTCAAGTGCTCTACCGACTGAGCTAACGGCCTGAAGTGTCTTATTTTCAAGCACTTACAGCAACAACTGTAAATCTGCGCCTGTCGGTTTTGGAAAGTTTTGGCAACATGTCTTTGAATAGGAGACACAGAACCATGAACCTTGGCAAAACTGAGACGCGAAATATAGAGACCGAATCGGCCATTGTCAACGACCATCCCGCCTCGATTTCGGCGGTGGAACAAATGGCGAAAGGGCACCTCTACACCTATTTTCTCCTGACTTGGCGAAGTACCGATGGCAAGCGGTTGAGGAAGCACTACCCTACCCTGAACAAGGCCCGTCACGCGCTTTCCAATCTCCTGAAAAAAGACACAATCGAATCTGAACGACAAAAGATACTCCGGCACCGGAGCAGCCTCTTCCTCATCAATTGTCTTTGCTTCCCGACTGACGTCTCGCTTGGAATGACATTCCCGTTGCGTCTGCCGCCGCTGGATGCTTCAATCACAGCGTGGAACGTGCAGACGGCTGGGCTTCAATTCTTGCAGGCCTTGGTCATAACGAAGCGATAGCGGAAAGGTGTGGCATGAAGTCTCCTGGTTGGTGGTGCGCGATCTTGCTGGCCTTGACATCGCCCGCCCGCGGCGGCGACACCGACTTCGCCTTCGCCGTCTGCGGCGACAGCCAGGGCGGCGACGACGTCTACCGGCTCATTCTCGCAGGCGCCAGCAGCAACGCCGCCTTTCTGATCCACACCGGCGACATGGTCCCTTACGACTCCGGGGCGTGTTGGACGAACTTCGCCAACCTCATGGCCGGATTCCCTTTGCCTTTCTTCCCCGTGGCCGGCAATCATGACGGAGGCGCGGACGGGCTTGCCGACTTCAAACGATGGACCCCCACCCACCGGGAACATTACTCCTTCGACCGAGGCGAACTGCATTTCGCGATGGCCAATGACAGTCACGGAGGCATGAGCGACACCGAACTGGCGTGGCTCGATTCCGACCTGGACGCCACGAAGAAACCGGTGAAGATCGTTGTGCATCATTTGCCGGCCTGGAGCCCCGATGAGCCGCTGTACGGCATGTGGACCGGCCGGGAGGCATTCCTGCTCTTGCTGAAGAAACATGGTGTCCGGTACGACCTGTGCGGACACGATCACGGGTACCGCGCCGCCACACGGGACGGCACCACCCTGGTCGTGAGCGCGGGCGGCGGAGCGCCGTTGTATCATCCTCCCGACAAAGGCGGCTTCCACCACTACGTGCTGTTTTCCGTCCGCGGGACGAACACGACTTTCGAACCCGTAAAGGTCTCCGCACCGGCAACGCCCAGCCCTCTCTGACAGCCCTGGCTCCGCAAGGTATTCACGGCGGACGATCATCGCCGGCAGGGGCAACTGCACGAACCGGCGGGAGGGTGTTTGTGGATACCGGCGCCGACGCAGGGGGCACTGCCGGTGCTGCAGCAGCTTCGCCTCTGGCCAGGCGCTGCAGGAGGTCCAGCACTTGGGCGCGCACTGCAAAGGGATCAGCCATCTCGCCCAGCGCGACCGCATACTTCAGACACTGAAACCGGAAGAAAGACCGCTGCCAGCTGCTTGTCGGCCCGCACGATACCTCTCAGTTTCAGCCCACCAAACATCCCGCCACTTTTTCTTGTTTCTAGGTCTGCCCCTGACTCCCACCAGGTCTGACGCCGACTGACAAAGCGGCAATGATGGTAAGTTGAAGGAACGGCTTCATCTGCCAGCAATGTCTTTTGGAATGGAATTGGTAGAGTGACCACCCTGCCACCGCACAGAGCAACAGAGGTCCTGATGAAGAATCAATCGTAAGCGCGCTCTCTTAGCATCATCCAAGCATCAAACTCGGCGAAGTCGAGGGGTTTTGTGAAGAACCTTGTGCCGTATTTCGCCAGGCGGCGCATATCATGATCCGAGACTCCGACACCGGTGTGCATTGCAACGTGTCGACATCTGCATCCCTTATTGAAAATGGTCTCAATAAATGTGGCTCCGCTCACTTCCGGCATATCAAAATCCGTAATGATGATGTCCGGGCAGATGGAGTCCGGAAAGCAGGAACCATGAGGTTGAGTAAACATCGGACATGAGAGTGGGTTGTCGAAGGTTACAACCGAGTGACCCTTGCGCTGGAAAAGGGCGCTCAATGTGAGAAGGACCATTGGATCATCATCAACTAAAACAATTTTCATGGATTTTACCGCGTGCATCAAGCTCTCCAACTAGTAATTCAATCCGACAAGTTTAACAGATATCGGGAACCCATCTATCAGGGAAACCCTGAAAATGAATAAGGGTCTGTAGGGAAGAAGCAAGAAAGTGGAGCGGGTGGCGGAGCCGCCTTTGTGATCTTCTGTTCAAACTCTTCATTTCGGACCGACTAAGGCGTGCAAGCTGGAGACGCGGTGACACGGAGAGTGATAATGGGTTCGAATTTGACTATGGGGTAGCCAGCCTGTTCCCCGCCGATGGCACGAAAACCATCGTTGCCACCCAGAACGGAGTCCTGATCCAGTGTGACCGCGATGACACCACCGAATCCAAGGTCAACCGGCACTCACTCCCATTCCCGTAAGGCATACTCGCTGGATCCCCCGTAATGCTGCTGGAGCCTGCGTATCATCTCATAGGGGTCCTTGCCGTGGATCCGCTCGAACAAGTGCCCTTTCCCTTCCATCAGGGTGCGCCCCTTGGGCAACCCGTTCGACAAGAGATTCTCGGTCCGGATCAAATCCAATGACGCCGTCTCGACCGCCACAATGTCATCCGACGCCAGGATTCCGATATCGGGCACCACCGCCGGCGTACTGAGCCCCCAGCAGTCACAATACATGGTGATCTGGGTCAGCACATTGATGAAAAGCAGTTGCTCAGGCTTGAAGTGCTTCAGGAATGCCGTGGTCACCCGCGCCATCCCTTCGGCAAAGTCCTTGAACTGGCGGTCTTCCATCCGGATGGCCTTTTCCGGGCAGATCATGACGCAATGCTGGCAGAAAGTGCAATTGTGGAAGAAAAACGAGACCTTCCGTCCCTTGTCGTCGCGCTGAATTGCATTGTTCTTGCATTCGTTATAGCACTTCAGACAGTACGAACATTTCTCCCCATCATAGGTCAGTCCGCCCTCCAGGTTGTGCAGTTTCCCACGGGAGGGTGATGTGGTAATCCCCATCGCAATGTTCTTCAGAGCACCCCCGAACCCGCACGCACCATGACCCTTGATGTGCGACAGGTCGACCAGGAAATCGGAATGCAACGCCTCCCCGCCGAAATCCACCGTGTCCAGCGTCTTGTACCCAATCGGTTCCATAACCGTATATTTCCGGGACCCGCCAAAGGTGGAGATCACTTCGCACCCCAGCACATCGCAGGTATACCCCCTTGCCCGGCCGTCGTCCGGATTGCTATCCATGGCGCGAATCCGTGCCGCCCCCGCCGCCTGGAGTTCCTCCACCAACATGCGGATAAAAACCGGGGGAATCGTGGTATACCCGATGCCGCCGCCGAAGTGCATCTTGATGCCCACATTGGCCCCCTTGACGCGCGAAGCCAGATCAAGCCCCTTGAGCATACGACGGAACTTCGCTGGCAATGTCTTCTCCCACTCCATGGCACTCACCTGCGCATCCGCAAAATGAACCACTGCACCCGCCGATGACTTCGTCTGTTTGCTCATGATGTTCTCCCTCCGGGAATCCATATCTGCCGTTAATCATTAAGTTTGTGCCACGAGTACCCATTCCACACTCCCCTACCCCTGTCCGCAATGCGTGTACCATACACCGGGCCGCCTCTCCGCTCAACCCTTCCCTCAGTCCCCACGAGCCCTCTGGCGTTCGACACACGGCGTTCAGTACTTATCAATGGGCGGAACGAACCGCTGGAAGCCTGAGGGCACTTCCGCAGGACTGGGATTGGGGTCAGGAGCATTGAAGTCGACGTGGATGTCCGTCTGCGGATAGCAGATCCTGTGGTCAACCATTTCAAAACCAACAACAGTCATCCCGACCCCCAATATAACCCCGATCACGAGTGACCCCCCTTCCGCAGCGGCAAGCAGACCGCTCGGTAGACCAAACACGAGGAGGTAAGGACCGATGCACGACTCAACGGGATGTACTGACGCCTTGAGTTCGACGATGCGCGTCTGATTCGTGTTGAGCGAAACACGAAAAGCCAACAGGGGATAATTGGGACGTAAACTCGTTTTCGTCGTCACAACCGTGCACGGGGTTGTCCCCTTCTGGACCCATTGCGGCGCCCAGAACGGATATAGAACCGGCACTTCCCTCACCGCAACGCTTGCGCCAGACGGTTCAGAGGTGACCCGGAATTTGGTTGTGGCACAACCCGTCAGAAGTAAGGATACCAACAGGACACCAATCCCGCCTCCTCCGCCAATCCGCAGGATTCCGCCCGATTTGGATGCTTTGCAGGTAGACGACATAAAAACCCTCTCTTTCCATGTCAACCCGACCTATCACACCACCGGATTCGGGATGAACTCACCCCGGCATTGCTTCAGGTAACGCAGGGCGGCAACCTGACCGGTCATCTCCAACTCCTGTTTTCGGATCGATCAGGTTGCACATCTGGTGGCACGGTTCCCATTCCAGATCGACTAGGGAATCAAGGGTGACCGTCACCCACCTCTCCCCACCAGGCTCATGAACTCCGCCCTTGTGCTGGGACTGTTATGAAAACTCCCCAGTACCGTGGATGTGGTCATCACCGAATCCTGCTTTTCCACGCCCCGCATGATCATGCACAGGTGCCGGCATTCCATCACCACACCCACCCCCTCAGGATCCACCGTATCCCTGATTTCGTTCGCCACCTGAGCCGTCAACCGCTCCTGGATCTGCAGCCGCCGTGCCAACGCATCCACGATCCGCGCCAGTTTACTCACCCCCAGCACCTTGGTCCGCGGGATGTAACCGATGTGGCACTTCCCGAAAAAAGGCAGCATGTGATGCTCGCAGAGGCTGTAGACTTCAACGTTCTTGAGCAACACCATGTTGTTGGCCTCGGCCTGGAACACCGCATTGTTCACCACCGCTTCCATGTTGGTCCGGTAACCGGACGTCAGGAACTCATACGCGGACGCCACCCGCTCCGGAGTCTTGAGCAGCCCTTCCCGCAGGGGATCTTCCCCGATCTCCACCAGCAATTCCCTCACCAGTTTCGCCACCCGTTCCTTGTTCATTCCGCCACCTGTTTTCTTTCACGCTCGATCTCGACTTCGCTGCATCGGGCATGCCGCAAGGCGCCCGGCTTCTGCACCACCACCGTCACCCGCTCCACCCGCCTGTCCCGCATCACAATATCCGCCACCCGCTGCGCCACCCGCTCAATCAGGCGGAACGGCTTCTTCTCCAGTTCCGCCAGGATGTTCAACTTGATGGCCTTGTAATCCACCGAATCCGCCAAGCGATCACTCCGGCACGCCCGCGACAAATCCGCCTCCAGCGTCACCGTCACCAGGATATCCTGCGCCTTCCGCCGCTCAGTCTCCGTCACCCCGACCCGGCACCGCGCCATCAAATCCCGAATGCTGATTTTGTCCAAGGTCCTCACTGACTCGCCCTCCCGCTCTTTCATCAACACCGCTAAGCCTTGCTCACATCGTATGCGCCCCACCCCCCACAAGTCAATGCCAGGGAACCGCTCAACCGACAGGGATCCTCCAACCCCCCGCTTTCTTAGTTGCATCGCATCCCCGCTACCTCCTATCCTATCCGCCATGA
>JBIJCW010000109.1:0-7681 GCA_044344495.1 Kiritimatiellia bacterium
CTCCCCGCCGCCCCCCGACCGCCAAGCGCGGCGCGCCGCGGCGCATAGCGCCCCTCCCACGGGAAGAGAGTTTTTCAGATTCTGACTTCTTGCCGCGAATGCCTGGCGGACTTTGGTGACATAGACGATGGTGGCGTTGGGGGGGCGGAGATCGGCCTGGCCTTCGGGCAGGTACGGGTCATCGCGGCGGCGTTTGCGCATGACGGTCAGGCGGGCCAGTTGACTGTCGAGATTGCCGGCGGTGACGCCCCAGAAGAGGCGCGGGGGGCCGAGAACTTGGAAGGATTCGACTTTGGCCTGGTCTGGGGCGGCGATGATGCCGACCCGGTAGCCGAGGTACTCGAGCCAGCGGCCGATCAGGGCGGCGCCGAAGGAGGGGTGGTCAACATAGGCGTCACCGGTGACCAGGATGATGTCACATTGGGTCCAGCCACGCGCATCCATCTCCGCACGGGACATGGGGAGGGGGCGGGGGATGGGAGGGGAATGGTTAATGGTTGATGGTTGATGAGACATGGGGAGGGAGGGGGCGTCCCGGCGAACACATTTCTGATATATGCAGCCGCCGGGATGTTGGCTGCCACCTCGATTACCCCTTCTTGGTTCGGCGTTTCTTGGCGGAGAATTCAGGGGCTTCCTTGATGCAGGTGCCCAGAACGGACAGGGACTGCTTGAACAGGCGCCAACTGTCCTTCTTGAGTTTCAAAGGGTCCTTGCCGACGTCAGCCCAGCCGGAGGCAGTCAGGTTGTCTGGGGGAATGGCCACCTGGTTCCAATTGTGGAACAGGCGTCCCCACGGGCTATGGAGAATGTTATGAATAAGTTTCTGGTGGGTAGGGTACCAGAACGAGTCGTGATAGATGACGCTGGCGATGTAGGCCCAAGGGGCGAGGACGGTTTTCAGGGACCATTCGATGGGTTTGCGGAGGGGGCCCCAGTAGATCTTATGCTGCATTTTGCTGGCAAAAGTCATCTTCTTGAAGGGGCCGACGAAGTTCCAGTTCTCATTGAGGGCATCCACGTCGCCGACGATTTCTATTTCCCGAGGGTCGCCGCAGCCCAGACCCAGTTCATGGGCAAGCCTGATAAACTTTATATCTTGTAAAGGGTTGAATCCCATCAGTTTAGCTGCAACGGCGTCGATGGCAACCTGATCCGATGAAGCAAGGATGACATTTTTGACGTAGGGGATCATGCAGCGTGGGCCGGGGCCGTCTCCGGCAAAGGTGCCGTCCATGACGGCAAACACGCCGGAATGGATCTTCTTCTGGATCATAAGAAGATCCACAAGTGTCTCGTGGATAACAGGATGTGTCCAATGCCTATGCTCGTTTAGGAGGCCGCCGAAGGCGTTCTTCATGGCGCCCGTGGTGGTGGTGAAGACGTGGGTTTTGACAGTGGGCAGGTGGATGATATTCTCGCCGATGAACCGTTTGGGAATCATGAAGCCATTTGGGTATACCTTGTTCAGGCAGAGGAACTTATCGCAGATATCACCAACGGCGTCTCGGACGTTGATCCAGGGTTCATTGCCTTCGTAAAGGTGCACATTGTTGAGTTTGTGTGCTTCGACCACATTGATTTGTTTATTCTCGCGTTCGCCGAGGTGGGCGTCGATGACGACGGTGCGGTTATGGCAGGCGTGGATCTTGGCCGGGTCATAGCCATCCCGCTTGAGGGTGCGAATGACGCCATCGAGTTGCCAGGGGGTAGTGGAACTGCCGGGGTAGAAGAAATGCCAACTGATATTCACTTTCAGAGCGGTTTCTGCGTCCTTACGTACGGTCTGCTGGTATCCAGCCAGATTCATGAGGCGGTGGTAGTCGCTCAGGACGGTAGCCGGGGTGGTCTTCAGGATTGCAACTTTGGATGGATTCATGAGGTGAAGACTAGTGCCAAATGTGACAAAAAACAAGATTTAGATGACAATATGGGGGTGCGCGTGTGGTTTTTGGGGGATAGGAGGATATCAATGTAGAAGGAGGGTCTTACGCCGATGGATGTCAGGTGCTTGTTACGCGTGGATGCTCTGGGGTGGACTGGGGCAAGAACGTGCCGTTTTCCGGGCAATTTCAACGCAGTGCCCCTTGTGGAGAAGTGTGAGGAAAGGTGATGGTGGAAACGTACCCTTTAGGGTGGTGCGTTCGGGGATTGTCAGTGCTGTGCAAAGAAGCGTGAAAAACTAATTTTGTCCTTGCGAATAACGATTGAGAGACGCATAGTTACTAGATCAGCTTAGTGGGCGTAGTTTTGAATTGCCTTGTCTTGTATAGAGCACGGATGTTCATCCATGCGGAAGGGTTGAATTATGTCTCGATTGGCTAGTGCGAGTATCCTTCTTGGTTTCGGCGTGATGTGCTGTGGGGGTGCCGTCAATGCAGGTGACGAGGGTGGGAAATCGTCCGTGGCGCCTGTGGGCGGGGAAGAGCAGATCAGTCCGATACTGGTTGTGCCTGCTGTGCAAAGTTATTTCGTCACCAATGCCCACGGCAAGGTGATCAGGAGGCTTGGGACGCCGACAACCAACGCGGCCGTGACGGACGTGTGGAGCGGGTTGACCGCGGCTGCGGAGCCGCCTGGCGCGCACCGGGTCACGACCAACGCCAATGGCGAACTGGTGCATCATTTTTCCATGCAGCCTGTGGTCACCAATTCGGCGGCATTGACGAATCTGCTGTCGATGGCCGAACAGCGGCAGAGTGCGCTGGATGCGGAGATGAAGGGGATGCCCATGAAAGATGCGCCCCTTCGGCGGGCGATGATGGAGAACTACAACACGCTGGTCAACATTGCGACCAACTATGTTCCCGAGGGAGCAGAAGGCAAGAAGCTCGTGGAGCGCATCGCGGTTGTTGAGAAAGAGCTCAAGGATCTTCGCGGGCAACTCGTGAAGTATCTGGAGACTGACCCGGCCTATGTGCAGGCAAAGGCCAAGTTGGATGCGAACACTGTGGAATTCAAAGCGATACAGGAGCGCAAGCAGAAACTTCGCGAGGAGCGGACGGCGGTGGCGGCCGAGCTGATGCAGCTCAGGTCGCTCGAGGCGAAGGAAGCGGTCAAGAAGGTTTCCGAGGACAAACCCAGACCCGGTACTCCATGAAGAGGTGATGTGACGTGGATGCCCGGAGCACGATGTGAGGGAACAAGGTATGCGCAGCGGCAATAAATTGTTTTGGCAGGCGGCACTGGTCGTTGTGACCGCTTTGTTGGCGCAGACGGTTCTGGCGTTCAAAGGCGAATCGGTCAAGGCATTGGGCGGTGTGGGTGCGCAGGTTGTCCAGCCGGTGCAGGCTCCCATGAAGGTGTCTGTTTCCGTGGATCGCCAACAGGCGGCGGCGGCGCGGCCGGATTTGACCGTGCAGTGGGACGCCAGCAGTGGTGTTCCTGCAAGTGTCAGAGGTGCCGATTTGCTTGGGGATGGCGCAAAAAAGGGTGTCGGCAAGGTGGCGGCGGTCACGGATGATGCGGTGCTGGGGGTGCGGGCCATCGGGGTGATGAGCCAGCTGAAAGGGTTGTACGGCATACAGGAGGCCGCGCAGGAGTTTCGTCAGGGCATTGCCTCGCGTACAGAAGCGGGGTATCGCCATGTGCGGCTTGACCAGATGTATCAGGGGTTGCCGGTTTTTGGCGGGCAGGTCATTGTTCATTTTGATGGGCAGGGAACGGCCCGGTCGGTGAATGGCAGGTATCGTCCGGTGGCTGGGCTGGGGACGGCGGCGGCGGTGACAGCCGATCAGGCGTTGACGACGGCGCGGGCGGATCAACAGGCGCTGGCCAATCCGGTGGGAGCCGTGGGGAGCGGGCCATCGTTGGTGGTGTATGCGAGGAATGTGGATCCGAAACTGGCATGGCAACTGGTGTTGACCTACGACAACGGGCAGGGCGTGGTGGGCCGTTGGCGGTATTGGATTGATGCATTGACGGGCGAGATTCTTTTTAAATACAACGATATTCCCCACGCGACGGTGCCAGATCCAGTTCAGGTTTTGGGGGTTCCTGTTACGGTTTCCGGCGACATCCTGACGGGCGAAGGCGGCGGAACGGTCAGTGTCGAGGGGTGGTCCCAAGGGGGGCTTTCCTATCTCTACAGTTTTACCAACCTGTGGTACGTGCGGAATTACGGCGGAGGTTCCCATTTCCTTGATGAGGATGCGTTCACCTATGCCAACCGGACGGGGACGACATCGTGGGCCGCGACGGATCGTTCGGAGATGTCGGCGGCGCGTGCCCTGCAGGGCATTTTGAACTACTACAAGACGGTTCACGGACGGAGTAGTTTTGATAATGCCGGATCGCTGGCGCCTGCCTACGTGCACTATGGCAGCGACTATGTGAATGCATTCTGGAGTGGCACCGCGTTCTATATTGGCGACGGCGATGGGGTGAATGCGGATCCGCTGGGGGTGGTGGACATCATGGCTCATGAGTTGCAGCACGGGGTAACCGAGTACAGTGCCGATCTGATCTATTATGGTGAGTCCGGGCAATTAAATGAGTCGTTTTCGGATATTTTCGGGTTCTTGAGTGAGTTTGCCATGGAGCCGGATGGTCGCGCGGCCTATCCCGCGAGGATTGCCGGCGCTTCCGACTGGTTGATGGGTGAAGATTCCTGGCTGAGCAGCACGGCGTTGCGCGATATGCGTAATCCGGCCAATACGAATACGGTCGGGGTCGGCATTGGCAATCAGCAGCCGACCCGGTACCACGGGACGTACTGGTACGATGGGTGGGACGACAATGGCGGCGTCCATTTGAACAACTCCATCCAGAATTACTATTTCTATCTCCTTTGCGAAGGCGGGCAGGGGACCAATGACGGGGCGATCGTGTATGTGGTGCCGCCCGCCGGCATTCCGGCAGGCGAGAAACTGGCGTATGCGACGCTGACTGGATACATGACGCCGGATACCGACTATGCAGCGGCCAGGGATGCATGGGTGGCTTGCGCCATGGATCTCGATGAGGCTGGCGTCACGACCAATGCGGTTATTTCGGTGAGTCTGGCGTGGGCGGCGGTGGGGATCGGGACCGCCTCCTATGTCTTTCCTTCCGATCCATTTGTGTCGGGGGGTGAGCCGGCATCCTCGTCCTATTTCATCTCGAATAAAGTGTATAAGGTGGTGCGGCCTTCCCTGACCAACGAAGTGACATGGGATGTCAGTACGGATGTGGCGTGGCTCAAGATCGATCCGGTCAGTGTGCTGGTGTCGAACTGGGTTGTAATGGCGGTGACCGTTTCGGTGGATCAGGTCGTGGCCGACGCGCTTCCCGTCGGGGTCTATCGGGGAACGATTACGTTCACCAATGACACGGGCATGTTGGCGGAAACGAGAGAAGCCCTTCTTCACATTGCCAGTAACTACACCGTGCGGGGGGAGACCTATGACTGGATCAATCCCCTGTCTGGCGGTCATGCCCGTCAAAGTGTGCGTTCGGGGGTCAGTATTCCCTATGCCCTGCCGTTCGATGTCATGTTCTATGGTGAGACCAACCGGACGCTCTATGTGTCCTCTGCCGGCCTGGTTTGCTTCTCGCCTACGAACAACAATGCCTCTACCGACAACCAGACGCTGCCGGACTGGCGCCTTCCCAATAACATCATTTGTCCTTTGTGGGGCGATATCAATTCGACCGACCCGTTTGCCAGTATGTACATTGGAGTGGAAGGCAGTGAGCCGAACCGCCGGTTGGTGGTGACGTGGCTGAATGTTCCCGCCATCGCCGATTCCGATGCCCGGTTCAGTTTCCAGGCGATCATTGAGGAAAATGCCGGGTTGCCGTACGACAACGACATCGTGTTCAACTATCAGAATGTGGCGGAAGGCAGGACATTGGGGATGGGGGCGATTGCGACCGTGGGGATTGAGGATGCGTACGGGGCGCTCTATCGGCAGTTTTCACATAACATCCCTTGGTTGCTGAATGGTTCGGCGTTGCGATTTACCCACAATCCGGCAGTGGATACGACGGCGCCGGTTGGGCAAATTAGCGTTCTGGGGCGGACAGGGTCGACGGTCTCCTTCGAAGTCCGGTTCAATGAACCGGTGACCGGGCTGACGACCAACGGTCTTTCGCTGGCGGGCAGCACGGTGCCCGGCGTTTACATCTCGCGGTTGAGCGGCGGCGGGTTCCGGTATGTGGTGGAGGTGGGCAATGTCTCGGCGCTGGGCAGAGTCCGGCTTTCGGTGCTGGGCGCGGCGGTGTTCGATTACAGCGGCAATCCCAATGCTCCCTTCGGGCCTGCGACCTATGTTGTGCCGGCGACCAAGGTGGATTCCTATGATGGTATGGAGTTCGGGATGGGCGGATGGACGGTGACCACGCAGGCCTTTGAGTTTATCGACACGCGGGGCTGGGCGTGGGGGGTGCCGACGTTCAGCAATGGGCCTGTGGCGGCGGCCAGTCCGGTCAACTGCTGGGGTACGACATTGCACGTGGCTTGTTCCCCTTACATGTCCAATGCACGATTGACATCCGCGCCCATATGGGTGGATGAGCATCCGGTCCTGCGCTTCCAGATGTGGTGCAATGTGGGATCGTTTGCCACGCTGGAAGCAAACGCGGGAACCGGGTGGATTGATGTGACTCCCTTCGGTGACTACGGGCCATATCTTTTCAACACGAATGCTGCCTGGGCGCCCGTGACCGTTGATCTGAGTGGCTTTGACAGTCAAACGATCCAGGTGCGCTTTACGGCGTATGCGTACTATTCCGGGAAGCCCGGGTTGTATATTGACGATGTTACCGTCAGCAGTGATCGGGATCCGGGAGTCTGGGTGGTGGCCTACACGCCCAGTAACGGGGCGCCCTCGTCGACGATTCCCGTGACGTTGACCGCCTATAATTCCAGCACGAACATCTACGCAGACGTGCATGGTGTGCCGGGGTCACCCGAACTTGGGGTCTCGTTCACCAGCGGTGTGCCCGTGGTCTATGGGACCATGGATGTGGGTGAGCTGGTTTCAGGGGCGCCTGTGGGGTTGGTTCTGGGCAGCATCGGCAACTTTACCATGCCGGTGGTTCAACTGACCCATGTCGCGCTGTTGGGTGTGACGAATTTGGGGCAGCAGACCTTGCCCTTCAGGATCGATGGAGTCACGGCGGCGGTTGCCACCAATGCCTTGACGGTCAAGTGCGTGCAACTTGGTATTGGCGTCACCAACTGGATCGGGGACTATCTGTTGGGTGATGGGGGCCCCACATCCTGTCTCTATCAGGTGATCTATGCCGGGGCAAACGGCACCAATGATCCGCCGATGCCGAATGGACAGGTGACGGGCGATGACCGCCTGTTGTATGCGTCGGGGACCGGGTTGCCATGGGGCGAGTTTGGCGGTGGCGGTGTGCCCGCCGATGCGGGGCAGTTCAAGTGGACATTTTATCACGGCCTCCCGGCCGGTGCGCGCGTCTATGTCCGGGCGTTTGACGGTTCGTCGTTCGGGACGGCGGTGGCGTATGGCGATTCGCCGTTCTACACGTTGACGAACCTGCAGTCGCAGACCCGTGATTTTGGGGGTTGGGGGGTGGGGGCGGCATTGGATCCCCTGCGTGACAGCAACGGCGATACGATTTCGGATGGTCTGGCCATTCAGCATGGGATGGACCCGCGCGAGCCGTTTGCTCCGCTCACGCCCGGATGGAATTTCAAGGGTCAGTACGGGAGCAAGGGGAGTGGTCAATT
>JBIJCW010000164.1:0-5001 GCA_044344495.1 Kiritimatiellia bacterium
TTCGCACTAATGGGGAAAGGGGAGACGAGAGAGGCGGGAAAATGTGTTGCCATTTTTGTTGGCGTGAACTACACGCCAGAAAAATGGCAACACGACTTCCATGGGAGGGGCATCGGGACGTATGCAATTTTCTGAGATGTCTTAACATGCCGTTGCGGGATTTATGGGCGGTGTATGATTGCCGCCCGGAAATACCGCAACATATTCGGTGATGTGTTTTCTTATCAGTGCCAATCAGTGTGGATCAGTGGTGAAGTCATCTTTTTGGTGCTACCGATATGGGATAGGGGAAGTCATGGGGGTAGTGTTGGACAGGATAGGGGGAAGCGCGTCCTACAACGGGAAGTGCATCCTACAAGTGAGTGGGAGTCCGACCACAGGTCGGTGCTACAACGATGGACAATGGGTTCTGGCTACAGCATCTCCATGGCGATGTCTCGGGATCTTGTCGATTCCATGTGGTAGGCCAGAAAGCCGCCTAGTAACTTGTCCATTACCCGATGCTGGGACTCCGTGCAGGTGGTGCGTTTGGCAATCAATGGGTTTGGCGCCTGTTGCCAGAGACGTAACATGGCCAGCGCATCATGACTTACAGGCACAATGGACCCCTCCGTGTTGGCGCGGCAGGAGTCGCAAAGCAGGCCGCCGCGCGGAATGGAAAAAGCGGCGGGTCGGGTGCTCTGGAACTCACGACTGCCGCAAGCCACGCAAGTGAGCAGGCGGGGCCCCACCCCCAACAGGGTGAGTAGTTTCAGTTCGGCCCAGTGGAGCGTGTTGACACTGCCACCCTGACGCCCCAGGAAGTCCAGTACACGGCCCACAAGCCTGTACAGGGCGCCATTGGCGACATCGGCAGGTGTCAGTCGGTTGACGAGATCGGCGAAGTAAGAGGCGGCCAGACAGGCTTTCCAGTCCTCCCTCAGCCCGGTCCTCCAGTTCAGGGGCGAGCACTCCTTGAGGATGCCGAGTGAACTGCGCAGGCCGGGGTAATAGACCAACTCACAGGTGTAAAAGAGGTCATATTGGCCCAGAAACTGGCTTCGTGGTCGCTGGGCGCCCTTGATCAAGGTGGCGATCCGCCCTTTGTCCGGCGTCAGCCAGGAGACGACGTGGGATGTCTTGGAGAACGGGTCGATCCGGAGGGCAATTCCATGAGTTTTGGTAATCATTTTGGTAAGAATACAGAAAAGGGGTATCCCTTTAACTGGCGTAACCACAATATCTGGCGCATCGTTTTTTTCAAGGGACACTCAAAATGAAGATTTACCACAGAGGCACCGAGACACTGAGAATGCAAATGTGGCGTTTGTTTCGCCCATGGGAGGACCCATGGTCCAAACAAACGCCACGGTTTCTTGGAGGGATACTTGAAGCCCTTCGACGGATTCGGCTGGCTCACCGCAGGCGGGTTCGACGGGTTCGACAAGTTCACCGCAGGCAAACTCACCGCAGGCAGGCTCAGGGCAGGCAAGAGGAGAAACCAGCAGAAATGCCGATCTCCTCCCCTCTGTTCTTCCTTCAAGCGGTGCGGCATTCGAAAGAATGCCGCTACCGACCATGACGTAGCGGAATCCTTTCGGATTCCGACGAGTAGCGAAGCGGGTGTTGAATCTTTTCACGTTTCAGGTGCTAGTTAAAGGGATATCCCCAATACAGAATTCAGGTTGGGAGACGGCGTCGCGGGAGCACCGCCCTCCAGTTGGAAAGCCCCAGTTCTTCCGCTTCCTTCAACCAGCGCAGTTCCCTTGCCCGCATGCGGCGGCGTTGCGGGGTGGTGGCATCATCGGCACCGGTCAGATGGTCGCAACCGTGGGCGATATAGAGGGCCAACTCCCGTTCAGGGCCTCCGAACCGGGCGCCCAGCCGAACAGCCAATTCCACATTTACCACGATTTCGCCGGAGATGGCCGTCGATTCGCCGGGGACCGGGTCATAGGCGAAGCTGATCACATCGGTCGGGTAGTCATGGCCCAGAAAGTCGCGGTTGATGGAGTGAATGCCGGAATCGTTACTCAGGACCAGGGAAATTTCGCCCCATGGGCAGTCTTTTGAGCGAGCGCTGACGCCACGGCGTCCCGCCGGGCCGTCCTTCGTCCGGGAGGCTCTCAGGAGGAAGAAACCCGCCAATTGCCGGACTCGGCGGCAATCCACCTTGAGGCCAGAGTCATTGACGATGGCGACCTTCATGTCTTGGGATACGCAATGCGGCTGTGCAACATGTTGGTCAGGCAGGAGACGAAGGCCTTCTTGACCTGGGCCAGTTCCGCGAGTTGCATTTCGCACTCATCCAACTGGCCGTCCTCGATCCGGCTATCCACCAGGCGGTCGACCAGTTCGGTGATGTGGTTGGGTGTGAGTTTCTCGAGGGAGCGGGATGCGGCCTCGACGGAATCCGCCAGCATGATAATTGCCGATTCCCGGCTCAAGGGGCGCGGCCCAGGGTAGCGATATTGGGATTCGTCCACGGTGGATGGTTTGGCATGGCTGCCGGAGTCCTTGCTTTCCGCCTGGGCCTGTTGTCCGGCCTTGTGGTGAAAATAGGCGGCCAGCCCCGTGCCGTGGTGTTGCTCAACGATGTTCATCACGGCGCCGGGCAGTTTGTGGAGCATGGCCAGACTGAGGCCTTCCTTGACGTGTCCCATGACCACCAGTGCGCTCATACTGGGTGTCAGTTCGTCATGGGGGCTGTCGGCGGACTGGATGTTCTCGGCGAAGTACTTCGCCTTGGTTAACTTCCCGATATCGTGAAAATAGGCGCCGACCCGCGCGAGAACCGTATTGGCGTGGATGGATTCCGCCGCGGCGTGCGCCAGATTGGCCACCATGAGGCTATGGTGATAAGTGCCCGGCGCCTCAAAGGCCAGACGCTGAAGCAGGGGGTGCCCCAGATCGGACAGTTCGAGCAGGGTGATATTCGTTGTGATGCCGAACATGGACTCGAAAAGAGGGAGGGAAACCACCACCACGAGGGCGGCGCCGATGCCGCCGATGCCGCAAAAGCCGATTTGCCGGAGGATGGACATCCAATCGGGAGGGAAATGGCTGAGTTGGGTGATGACGACGGCGGACTGAAGCAAGCTGACGATGGCGCCGATCCGTATGATCTGGGTCCGGCGACGTACATGAGGCGCCATCAGGGAGACGATGACGGTGGCGACGAGTCCGGTAAACAGGGTGGTGGTGCCTGTCTGCAGCAGGACCATGGATGTGAAACTTACCCACAGGCCGGCGACGATGGCCGCGGGTGCGCCGAGCAGCAATCCGGCAAAAAGGGGAGCGAGCGGAAATGGGATCAGCAAGGACAGGGTCTCGACGGGGAGCAGGGGTGGGGCCCCGGCGAAACGTTTGAACAGTCCGGCGGGCAGGACAGTCAGCAGGCACCCCATGGCGATCAGGAGGATCCTGGAGTTGCTGGTGAGCACGTCCGGGGAGAGTACGCGGAGTATCAGCCCCGAGAGCACGGTACCCAGGAGGAGCAGGAGGATTCCGCGGGCGAGGGTGGCGGGGTTGGCGATGCTGCCATCCGGGGCAAGGTTGCCCATGTGGAGCAGGGCGCAGGTGGCCATCCAGAGCAGTAGCCCGATGACCCAGCCGGTCCCCGGCTGGTGGGCCCAGTGGCTGTCTTCGGATTGGGACCGCATGCTGGAACCCTTCAAACGGTCCCGCAGGCGCTGCGATCGGAATTTCGAGAGTCCTTGATTCATGGTCCGGTGTCTCGTGACAAACTCAAAACGACTTGATACAAGGTATTAATGCATTTTTTGGCGGGAGCTGGCAAGGTATGAGTGGTACTGGAAACGTGTATCTCTATGTGGGTGACGACGAGTTCGCGCTGGGGGCGGCGGCGCAGCAACTTATTCACAAACTGGTTCCCGAAAGTGACCGGGCCTTCGGGCTTGAGGAGATTGAGGGACGTGTCGACAACGCGCAGGGCGCCGAGCTGTCCATGAAGCGTTGTCAGGAGGCGTTCCTGACGCGCGGGTTCCTGTCCGCGCAGGGCAAGGTGGTCTGGTGGCGTGATGTGTCCTTCCTGGCCGACGGGCAGACGGCTCAGTCCGAGGAGGTAAAGGCCAAGGTCAAGGAATTCGCCCAGGTATTGAAGGCGGCCCCGCCGGGGGGCAATGTCCTGGTGATCTCGTCGCCAAAAGTCGACAAGCGGTCTTCGCTGTACAAGGTCTGTGCCGAACGGTGCAAGGTTCAGGAGTTCTTTATTCCGGAAAAAAGCCGGGAGGCGGAGAAGTACGGGCGGGAGATGATCCGGCAGGCGTTCGCCGACAGGAATCTCAGGGTGAGTCAGGCGGTGTCCGAGTTATTCCTTTCCAAGGTCGGGACGGATACGCGCCAGATTGTGAGCGAAGTGGAGAAGTTGGCGCTTTATGCCCATGGTCGGGCGGCGGTGACGGAGGAGGATGTTGATGCCATTGTGTCGTCCTCGGTCGAATCGGCGCTTTGGGACATTCAGGATGCGGTGGGGAACCGGCAATTGTCGCGTGCCCTGCAGATCCTGCACCGGCTTTTGGCGCAGCGGGAGAGTCCGCTGGCGATTGTGACGATGGTGACGAACCGGTTGCGTGAATTGCTGGTGTATCGGGAGGCGCTGGACAAGGGTTGGCTGCGGTTGAAGCCCGGGTATGGGGGTGGTTCGCTGGCGGAGTGGGGCGATATGGAGCCGGAAACCGAGGCGACGTTGACAGCGATCCTGAAGAAGAACCCGCGGTCGGTGCATCCATTCCGGGCCGGGTTATTGGCGCAGCAGGCCAAGGCGACGGCGGCGGGGTTGCTCAGGCGGAACCAGCGGTTGGCGATGGCGGCGCACGAGGCGCTGGTATCCAGTAGTGTTCCGGAGGGGACGGTCCTGGAGTTGATGCTGGCCAAAATGCTGGTGTAAGCGGAGTTGACACGCGGGTGCTTTTCGGTATCGTAATGCGCTTGTTTTGATCTCCAGTGCCAACATAGCTCAGCTGGTAGAGCAGCGCATTCGTAATGCGCAGGTCGTCGGTT
>JBIJCW010000261.1:0-2653 GCA_044344495.1 Kiritimatiellia bacterium
CTACAAATTCAATCCGCCGAAGGGGTTGGAGTTGAATTGAGGGCGTGCGGATGGGCGCGGTCCGCTGGACGGGTTGCGGCGGTCCGCCGGACGGGGGACGCCCGGGGCCCCAACCGTGACGCCAGCCGGTTTGCTGCTGCTGCTTTTGGCGCTGAGCGCAATGCGCTTACGCGGGATGTCGATATCCAGCACACGCACTTTGACCCGGTCGCCGGTCTGCACGACTTCGGCAGGGTCGGATACGTAGCGATCGGCGAGTTCGGAAATATGCACCAGCCCGTCCTGGTGGACGCCGATATCCACGAAGGCGCCGAACGCCGTCACGTTGGTGACGATCCCGGTGAGTTCCATGCCCGGTTTCAGGTCTTCCATGGTGGTGACGTCATCGCGGAAGCAGGGCGCCTCGAAATTCTCACGCGGATCGCGGCCGGGCTTCTTGAGTTCGGCGATAATGTCCTTGAGGGTCGGCTCGCCGACGTCCGGACTAACATACTTGGAGATCGTGATCTTATCCGCCAAGGTCGGGTTTCCGACCAGATCCTTGAGGTCAACCTTCAGGTCGTTGGCCATGGTTTCGACCAGGCTGTACCGTTCCGGGTGGACGGCGGAGGCATCCAGGGGGTGGGTCCCGTTGCGAATTCTCAGGAAGCCGGCCGCCTGTTCAAAGGCCTTGGGTCCCAGTCCGGACACCTTCAGCAATTCCGACCGGCTGCGGAAGGCGCCTGCCTTGTCGCGGTGCGAAACCACTTTCTTGGCGAGACTTCCGCCGATTCCGGAAACGCGGGCCAGCAGGAAGGCACTGGCGGTGTTGAGTTCCACGCCAACGTGATTGACGCAGCTGACCACGACATCCTCAAGTTTCTGGGCGAGCAAGGGTTGATGGACATCGTGCTGGTATTGTCCGACACCAATGGATTTTGGATCCAATTTGACGAGTTCAGCCAGCGGGTCCTGCAGACGGCGGCCGATCGAAATGGCGCCCCGCACGGTGACATCCAGGTCGGGGAATTCATCGCGGGCCACTTCGGAGGCGCTGTAGATGCTGGCGCCGGATTCATTGACCTGGATGACCATGACGTTTTTGATATTGGCCTTTTTGAGTGTGTCGCGGATGAACGACTCGGTCTCCCGGCCGGCGGTGCCGTTTCCGACGGCAATGGCGGCCGGCTGATGCCTGGCAATCAGTTTGGCCAGATCGATCCGGGCCTCCATTTCGGCGCGTTCACCCTGACTGAGGTAAAGCGTGGTATTGGCGAGGAACTTGCCCGTGGCGTCGAGGGCCACGCATTTGCATCCCGTGCGGATGCCGGGATCCACGGCGATGACCGACCGTCCACCCAGGGGCGGGGCGAGCAGGAGGTTGCGCAGGTTCTTGGCGAAGATCTCCACGGCGGCCCGGTCGGCCTTTAATTTCAGGTCCACGGAGACATCGGTTTCGACGCTGGGGGCAAGGAGGCGCTTGTAGGCGTCCTCGATGGCCGTCGTGAGGTGGATGGCGAAGGGTGAACGGTCATCCACCTTCATCAGTTGCCCGATCCGTTTCAGGACAGTTTCGGGCTCCATGACGAGCGAGCGGCGCAAAACGCCTTCGGCCTCTCCCCGCCGGATGGCCAGATAGCGGTGTGAGGGGATATCGGCGGCCTTCTCCTTGAAGTCGTAGTACAGTTCGAACTTGGTCGGCTCCTTGCTGGCTTCCTTGACGGCTTCGGAGACAACGACTCCGTTGGCGGAGAACGACTGGCGCACGAAGGCCCGGATTTCGGCGTTCTCCGACACCTGTTCGGCAATAATATCGCGGGCGCCGGAGAGGGCCTCGTCGGTGGAGGCGACCTTCTTTTCCGCGCTGACAAAGGGCTGGGCGGCGTCTTCGGGGTCGCCTGTCAATGCCTGGTGGAGGATGAGTTCGGCCAGGGGTTCAAGGTTCTTTTCGCGTGCGATCATGGCGCGGGTGCGGCGTTTCGGTTTAAAGGGAAGGTAAAGATCCTCCAGCGTGTTCTTGGTGTTGCACGCCAGGATCCTGGCCTTCAGGGCATCGGTCAGTTTGCCCTGTTCTCCGATCGACGCCAGGATAGTTGTGCGGCGATCCTCCAGATCGCGGTAGTATTGAAGGCGCTCCTGGATTTTTCCGATCTGGACCTCGTCGAGGTTGCCGGTCACTTCCTTGCGGTAGCGGGCGATGAAGGGGATGGTGCTGCCATCGAGGAGCAGTTTAGCCACGGAGAGGATCTGGCGGGGTGCGATACTTAGTTCCGCGGCAAGGCGTGGGATGGATGAGGTGTCGAGCGATTCGTTCTGGTCAAGTTCAGCAACCATGGTGTTCTCCGGCAAAGCGCATGTCTGTTTCTGGATGGGGAGCAAAGGGCGGTCATTGTAGCGATTTGGCGCGCGAGGAAAAGAGCGAAAATCATTGTGCATAGGTTGCAGTCTCATCTCCGGGTTGTGGCGGGCGAAGGAAGTCGGGATGATGGGTAGGTCCGCCGCGGACGTTCAACGTTTGCCTCCACCGGGACAAGCCCGGTGGGCGGCTGATGTCATGTGTACGTTCAACGTTTGCCTCCACCGGGACAAGCCCGGTGGGCGGCTGGTGTCATGTGTACGTTCAACGTTTGCCTCCACCGGGACAAGCCCGGTGGGCGGCTGGTGTCATGCGGAC
>JBIJCW010000110.1:0-7663 GCA_044344495.1 Kiritimatiellia bacterium
CCGACCGCTTGAATGCCAGGTTCGTCAAGTATGCACGTCAGACCGGGGCGATGGCGGCAAGGCGGGCCATGACGGAGGCCGGGCTGACCGTTAATGACCTGGGGGGCGTGATCGTCAATACATGCACGGGGTACCTGTGTCCGGGATTGTCGTCCTATCTGGTGGAAGATCTGGGACTGCCGCCGACGGTCAGGACATTGGACGTTGCCGGGATGGGGTGTGGCGGGGCTTTGCCGAACATCACGACAGCGGCGGCCATGCTGGCGGCTGATGGCGGGCGGCCTTGGTTGAGTGTTGCGGTGGAAATCTGCAGCGCCACCTTGTTTATGGGGCCGGATCCCGCCCTGATTGTGAGCAATTGCATTTTTGGCGATGGGGCCGCCGCTGTTGTCCTTCAGGACGAGGCCAGTCTTGCCGGTACTGGGGGTCTGATGCGCATTCTGGGCAGCACATCCAGCATTCATCCGGAATACCGGGAGCAACTTCGTTATCGCCAGGAAGACGGACGTTTGCGCAACGTGCTGACGACACGGGTGCCGGTCATTGGGGCGAAACTGGCGGGGGAGGCTCTGGATGCTTTGCTGAAACAGCATCAGCTTAACCGGCAGGATATTGCCTGGTGGGCGGTGCATGCCGGTGGCACAGCGGTGCTGGACCAGGTGGGGCGTGATCTGGGGCTGGATGCCAGCGCTTTGCAGTATTCGCTCAGTGTTTTCCATCATTACGGGAACATGTCGTCTCCGTCGGTCCTGTTCGCCTTGCGTGAGATGATTGAGCATGGAAAACCGAAGGCCGGGGATCGTGGCGTATTGCTGTCGTTTGGCGCCGGGTTCTCGGCGTTTGCCGTGCTGGTGGAGTTTCTCTAAGGGATGGAATGAACAGGGCGTCAATGACCCATGTTGCGGATGTTGTTGTTGTGGGAGCAGGGCCTTGCGGGGCGTTCCTGGCGAATTTGCTGGGGCAGATGGGGTTGTCGTGTGTGCTCCTCGAAAAGCGGCGGGAGATCGAGCGCTCCTCGATGGCCATTGGCGTCATGCCGCCTTCGCTCCAGCGGTTGGAGTGTATTGGCCTGGCGGACCTGATGGCAAGGTCGGGGTGTCAGGTGACCCATGCCGGTGTGTGGGCGGAGAGCGGATGTCTTGGGACATTGGAGTTGGGTATTTTGCCGACTCCATACAACTACGTGCTTTCAATACCGCAAGGCGATCTCGTGCGGATCCTGCGGGAGCGGCTGGGAGGGTGGCCACGGGTGCGTCTCCTTCTTGGGATGGAGATCCAAGGTGTTTCGCAGACAGAAACCGGGGTCAGTGTGCGAACGCAGGATGTGGTTACCGGCGTTGGCGCTGATCTGTCGGCGCGTTTCGTGGTGGCCTGTGATGGGAACCGAAGCCCGACACGGGCTCTGGCTGGAATATCCGTGCATGAGAAGGTCTATGGGACCTCGTTCATGATGGGTGACTTTCCGGAGACGACGTCCTGGGGCCGGGAAGCGCGGCTTTTCTTTACGCCGACGGGATCGATTGAATCGTTTCCGCTTCCGAAGGGGAAACGGCGCTGGGTTATCCAGACGGAGGAGGCAACGCCTGCGGCAGAGGTTATTGCGCGGCGGGTCGGTGCAGTTGCGGGTGTTGGTTTGGATGCGGGGCAGGCAGAATGGGTGAGTTGTTTCACGCCTGAGCGCCGGTTGAGTCGGGGCTTTTTCAAGGGGCGGGTTGTCTTATGCGGTGATGCCGCCCATGTCATGAGCCCGATTGGCGGGCAGGGCATGAATACGGGGCTGGCGGATGCCTGGCATCTGGCGAAGGTGCTTCAACGCCTGTGCGCCAGTGGTGAATACCCGGATAGGCTTTTGGACCGATATGAAGAGTGCCGGCGGCGGGCCTTCGGTATTGCCGCCAACCGGGCGGCGCGGGGGATGTGGTTGGGCACCTTGAAGGGAAGACGGGCCGACGTCATGCGCAGTGTGTTTGTGCGACGGATTTTGTTTGGGCCGCTCCTGCGGGCTCGTCTGGCGCCGTATTTCGCCATGCTGACGATTCCCGACGAGGATCCGGTGGGTTGACATATGAGCAATGAATTTCTATCTCGGATGCGTGAGGATCTTGCGACGCCGGAGACGACGCGGAGACTTAACCGTGGCCTCTTTACCCTCATTGCTTCCAAGTATGATGATGCCACGCGCTATCTGTCGTTGGGCCGTGATGCATGCTGGAAGGATCGTCTGGTTGGACGGTTGCCGGCACGGTTGGCGCCAGTGTGTCTTGATTTGGCGTGCGGCACAGGCGATCTTACGAGGCGGCTGGCGGCAAAGTACCCGGATGGCACCATCATTGGTCTTGATCTGACGGAAGCCATGATGGAGCAGGCGAGGTGTCATGGTCAACCGGGACCGATACGGTATGTCGTGGGCGACATGGGGTCCACGGGGTTGCCGGACACTTCCGTGGACATTGTCACGGGGGGGTATGCTTTGCGGAATGCCGGGGATTTGAGCGGGGCGTTGCGCGAGGTGTGGCGTGTGTTGAAACCGGGTGGGATTGCCGTATTCCTCGATTTTTCCAAACCGGCCAACCTGTTGGGGCAGCGGCTTGGCCAAGGAATGCTGAGGGTCTGGGGAGGCTTGTGGGGTTGGCTGCTGCACCGGGATCACCGGGTCTATGTCTATATTGCGGACAGTCTGGCGCGCTATCCGGATCGCCGCCAATTGGCCTCGCTTTTTCGTGGGGCCGGTTTTGAAGTTCGGCACACGTGTCATGCTTTTGGCGGTCTGATCGAGTGCCTGACGGTGGAGAAACGTTCATGATGCGTCTCCCCGACTTTTCCAGGCGGGCGGTGCTTGTGGAAAAGATGGACAGTCCTGAGTGCGATCAGGCGATGCTGCTGGGTACAGTGCGTCGGTTTGAACTGAGCAACCTTCTTTTCACACGGTATCGCAAGGTGATGAGGCGACACATTCTTGCTGATATGCGGCGCCAGCCTGGGCACATCCATCGGTTGACGGATCTTGGGGCTGGGGGGGGCGATGTGGTCCGATGGATGGTGCGGGTCTGCCGGCGGGAGAACCTGAAGGTTGCCGTGCGCGCCATCGAGCAGGATGCGCGGATTGTCGAGTATGCCCGCAAGGCCAACGCGGACTATCCGGAAATCGAGGTGTGTCTTGCGAATGCCTGTGATCCGGCGTCCTGGGGGGCGCCGGACTACCTGTTCGCCCAGCACTTCGTGCATCATCTGTCCGATGAGGTTGTTATCCGTTTACTGGCGGATATGGACCGTGTTGCCGGACGAGGTTTTGTTGTCAATGATCTTAGCCGGAGCCAGTTGGCTTACGTCGGATTCGGGCTGGTGGCAGGGATGTTGGGGAAGGGGACGTACATTCTTGAGGACGGGTTGGTTTCCATCCGGCGGGGATTCCGCGAGGAGGAAATCAGGCGGATGGTGGAAGCGGCTGGCTTGAAGCACGCCTGTTCCATTTACAGCATGGCACCATCGCGCGTAGTGGTGGTGGGAGGCGCGGCGATGGGGAGATGTTTCTGTAGATCAATAACTCACAACTGATCTTCTTCCAAACTCGGGACTCAGGGCAGTAACGCAAATCAGGATGCACCACCCGCCGAGTACGGCTAGAGTCACCGAGTCACCGAGAAGATAACTCCAATGTGGCGTTTATTTTGATCCCGCGAGTACACGGGACCAAAATAAACGCCACGGTTTCTTGGAGAGGGAACAGCCAGCCCTTCGACGGGTTCGGCAAACTCACCGCAGGCAGGACTCAGGGCAGGAGGGGAGGAGAAGTCCTGTTTTGGTCGTGTTTTTGGCGGCATCAAGCGAATGGCTCTTTAGCACACGGCTCCTCCCCCTCTTTATCTTCCTTCAAAAGGGGTTTCGCGCATTTTCCGGGAACGGTACTCCGCTTCCGGAAAATACGCGAAACATTGTCTTCTCCGTGCCTCGGTGACTCTAGCCGTACTCGGCGGGTGGTGAATCTTCATTTGCAGTATCGCGGAGGTCGGATGGTGGGGCCATCGAACCATATCCTAAGTCCCGAAATGGGACACCCCAATCCGCAATCGTTTATCTGCAAATCAATAACTTACAACTGATTTTCTTCCAAACTCTGAACTCAGGAGGCGCCTTTTTTGGCACTCCCCACGTTCAACGTCGCCGGGACGGCGACGTCCACCGCAGCAAGGATTTGAGTGTCTGTATCATCCCGGGAAGCGGGAGTTCAGGAGGCTGACGCCCCAGAACCCCAGAATCGAGGCGGCGAGCATGGCCAAGGCGCTCAGGCCGGCGATGAGTGCCATGGGCATGGGATGAAGTTGGACGCAGGCGAAGACGCCGCCGGTTAGGGCGAGGTAGATGGTGCCCAGAATCATTTTCCTGACCAGAAGGGGTGTGCTGATTTTGCGGAAACGCACGTTTCCATCAAACATGCCAGCGGCAAAGGCGGCGATGACCGTGAATGGCAGGGCATGGCCGAGTACCAAGACGACCGTTGTCAGGGGTCGGACCCAACCTGCCTTCACGAAGGGTGTGAGCAGCGAAAAGGCCAGGATGGTTGCCGTATACGCCTGGGTGAAGTGAACCAGAATGGGATGGATGTCCAGTGCAAGGAGGAACTTGCGCCTGGCGGAAATCCGTTCGTCGTGCGGAACGAACATCTTCGCCTTCACCCCGCAGGCGGGGCACTCGTCCCCCAATTTATCCTGGGCCATGATATAGCCGCATGCCTTACAGATCATCATTGGTTGCATTCTTGAGCTCCTTATGCGTGAAAGCGGTGTAGGCGATGATGACAGGGATGAGGATCAGGCCTGTGGTCAACAGGAGTTTCAATGTTGAGACCGGGGCCGAGGCGGCGGCAATCGTGAGGCTCCATTCCGGATGATGGCGAGCCGGGAGGATTGCCGGGTACAGGGAGGTGGCGATCAACGTCCACAGTCCTGTGAAGCTGAGGCAGGAGAACCGGAAGGACCAGCCGTTGTGGCGCAAGAATGCACGCCCGCCTATGACGCCTGCCAGGCAGAGCGTGGCTCCGGCGATGGCAAGCGGGTGTCGGAGGGTGTGGGGCAGGAGGAGGATCCAGGCGAGCAGCATCACGAGGGTGGCGGCAGCCAATCCCCACCAGAGGTTTCTGGCCGTCGCCAGTCCGGCAGCGGAGGGATCTTTGCCAAGGGCATAGGTCAATCCATGCCACACCATGAACACCAGTCCTGCCAGGGTAAAGAGAAGCGGGAAGGGGGAGACATAGTCGGCGGGGTGCTGACTCAATTGCCCCGGGCCTTCAAATGGAAGGCCTTGGACAATCAATCCTGAGAGATACAGACCCAGGAACACCACCAGAAAACTGCCCGCTGCCGCGATGCGGTGCCACCTTTGCTGGCGGGGTAGGTCGTGGTATGAGTATTCCAGCGCCATCGCCCGCAGGATGAGTCCGGCAATGAGAAGCAGGAACGGGAGGTAGATGGTTCCCAGGAGCAATCCGATCACGGCGGGAAATGCCGCAAAGACAAAGCTGGCGGCGATGATCAGCCAGACCTCATTTCCGTCCCAGAATGGGGAGATGTGGGCCACCAGGCGTCCGGAGGCTTCCTTGGTCCGGCAGAAAGGGAGCATGATGCCGATGCCGAGATCAAAACCATCCAGGACCGAAAAGAGGTAGAAGAACAGGATGATGAGCGAAAATACCGCCGTCTGGTAGTAGTGCAGGTCCATAATGCAGTTCCATCAAGGAGGCGGTTCCTGGGGCCCCTTTAGAATGAGTTTCTTTACAGAGACGATGGTCAGGATGGCGATGGCAGTATACACCAGCGCGATGCCCGCGCAAGAGAGTGTCAATTGCCAGAGGGGCAAGGTGGTGGTGGAGGCTTCCGATGTCCTCATCACTCCGTAGATGATCCAGGGCTGTCGACCGATTTCGGCGCCAATCCAGCCGGTTTCATTCGCCAGGTAAGGGAGGGGGATAAGCCACGGCAACAGCAACAGGTACCAGCGGGTGGCAAACAATTTCCGGCGCCACATCAGGATGACGCCGAGTCCGGCGGCCGTGACCATGGCGATACCCAGCATAATCATCAGGTGGAATGTGGTGAAGATCACATTGACCGGTGGCCAGTTTTCGCGAGGAAACTCCTCGAGTCCTATGACGCGGCTCATCGGGTTGCCGGATTCCAGCAGGCTCAACAGGTAGGGCGCGCCCACGGCAAAATGGATCACCCGGTTCTTCTCGTCGGGGATTCCAAAGGCCAGGAGGGGGGCGCCGTCGACTGACTTGAAGATGCCTTCATAGGCGGCATCTTTTTCGGGGTTGTGGTGGAGGACCTGCAAGATATGGAAGTGGCCGATCACGGGTTGGGCGGCGGCGGTTACCAGGGCGATCGGCAAGGCCATGGACAGGAGTTTTCTGGCGAAGCGTTCATGGCGGCCGCGGGTGAGGTAGTAGGCTGCGATACCCGCCGTCAGGAGGGCGCCGGTGAGCCAGGCGGCGGTGATCACATGGGCGAACCGGATCAGGGTGGAGTGATTGAGAAGGGCCTGGGTAAGATTCGTGAGCACGACGCGGCCATCCACGATGGCGTAACCGGCGGGAGTCTGCATCCAGGAGTTGACCGCCACGATCCAGAAAGCGGAAAGGTGCGCGCCGGTGAACACAAGCACCGCCGACACCCAGTAGGTGAAGGGTGAAACCCGGTCCCGGCCGAAGAAAAGGATGGAGATGAAGGCCGATTCGAGCGCAAACGCGGTTATGGATTCCAGGGCGATCAGTGAACCGAGCAGGGCGCCTGCATAGGAGGAGAAACGGGCCCAGTTGGCGCCCAGCGAGAAAGGCATCAGCAATCCCGTGGCCACGCCGGCCACGAAGACCAGGGTGAGGATCTTGACGAGGAACATCGAGATGGCGCGGTATAGAGGCGCCCTTTTGACGAGGTAGAGTGTCTCGATGATGACGATCAACAGGGTCAGCCCAAGCGTGGTGATGGGGAATAGGTAATGGATGCCGATCGATATCCCAAACTGCATCCGTGAAATCAGGAGTTCAGTCATAACCGACATCCTAGGGCTTGATGATGGCGGATTCGGCGTGCTTCGGGCGCCTGCAAAACACGCGACGGTAACCGGCGGAGGCGAGGGTTTTGGTCAAGGAGGAGACTTCAGTCATGGGCATCATTGTCGGGATGTCCACGATGATAGTGGTTTCAGGGGTTGCCCCGGCCCTGCGCAGTGTTTTGACCAGGCGATCCCGGGGGATATCCTTGTTGTTAAAGACGATGGTTCCGGTCGGGAGTACCGACAGATGCAGTGTGTCGTCCTTGGTTCCTGTGGAGGGGGAAGTGCTCATGCAGCCAGAGAGGGTGCAGGCGGCAAGGAGGAGGACGAATGGCAAAGGGCTAAAACGGTTCAAAGAAAACGCTTTCATAGTTGGCTTGTTCTTGATGTTGGCCGGCGTCAAGTTTCCCCGCGTCCGGCAAGTTGCGCAATACGTTAAGGCAGAGGGGTAGTGAATTCCAAGGCGAAAGTGTTGATTGGGCGCAGTTGTTCAGGCATCCAGTGAGTTTTGGCGATCCCTGCGGCCTTGTGCCGCAGGTGAAGAAAGCTAGGATGATGGGTGGATTCGCCGCTTACCTTCAACGTTTGCCTCCACCGGGGCGAGCCCGGTGGGCGG
>JBIJCW010000111.1:0-7662 GCA_044344495.1 Kiritimatiellia bacterium
CGCGAGGAGGATATGGCCTGGTGGCGATTGCAGCAGAGTAGCGGAGCAACGCACGGGGCGGATTAGTCTCGGCCGTTCGCCCCAGTCTTGGGACTCATCTTTGTCCATCGATCTTGGCCGGGACCCTCGACGGACCAGAGCACGGCATGAACGTCGGCCACGGGAATGGTCGCCTGGACCTTGGTGGCCAAGTGGCGTTCGTCGTCAGAGACCCATATCCATATTTTTCCGCTTCGGACGAAGATTCCCTGGAAGGCGGCCTCGGGTTCCGTCTTGATGCTGCGGACATCGCCATGGTTTGGGAGATCGACGTTTTCCTTCCTCAGTACGTTCACCCAAAGGTCATAGACTTTTTCGTCCGCCATAACTTTGAAGTGTTCATTGGTGCCGGGGATAAAGATGTGCGAACGGAGGGAATACATGAGGGTCGGGATGTCGCGGATGTCCGGTTGGATCGGGAATGTCTTATGTTTATTCTTTAGCGGGGATGACCAGCGTGCCATCAGATTGGTTCGGTCGAAGACGGTGACCTCGTGGTAGCGATGGGAACCCTCGCTGATATTCTTGGTGAATTGAACAGGCAGGAAAGTTTCCGGATCCACGAGACTTTCGATGGTGTCATCCACGGGGTAGATTTTTTCGATGACTTTGTTGGAGGTTGTGCGCAGGCGGATGGCGAGCAGGCGACGTCCCTCGTGCTCGGTCCATTCCGTCCAGCTGACGGCGGTGCCGACAGGCAGATATCCCCAGTAGATTCGGTAGGTCAGTTTCTCGCCGATCGGCCACTTAAGGCCGGGGAGAGTGGCAGGAGCGTTGGTGCCATCCGGTTGCTGGGCACAGGCCAGGGCGGCACTTAGCGTGAGAAAAAGACAGACTGACTTGACGATACGCAACATGGCGAATAGGAAGCCCGAACGTGCCAGCCAAGTCAATCGCCAAGTTGTTTCTTGTGGCGGCTTTGTACTTGTATCCGGAACGAATCCGGTTACAGTGATTACGTTTTGCGCTTGATTGCGACTGGCCGCCGTTCTTCGGCGGCGCGATGGCGTTATGGGGGAGTGTGAGCATGAAGGAAGTCGGTGTTGGATTACTTGGTTTTGGCACGGTCGGCGCCGGTGTGGTGGAAACACTGCAGCGGAATGGCGATTTGTTGGCTGAACGGCTTGGAGTGAAACCTGTTCTGCGTGGGATCGCGGATCTCGATATTGTGAAGGATCGCGGAGTGAAGGTAGGGCCCGGGATCCTGACGCAGGATGCGGTTGCCCTGATCAATGATCCCAAGGTGCAGATTGTGGTGGAGTTGATCGGTGGGACTACGATCGCCAAGATGCTGATCCTCCAGGCGTTGCGACTGGGCAAGCCGGTGGTTACGGCCAACAAGGCGCTGCTCGCGGAGCATGGGGGCGAAATCCTTGCCGTGGCGGCGGAGAACAAGACCGACGTCTGGTTCGAGGCCAGCGTGGCCGGTGGCATCCCGATCATCCGAGCATTACGTGAGGGGCTTGTGGCGAATCGGATTGAGGCGGTGTTCGGCATCCTGAATGGGACTTGCAACTACATCCTGACGCGCATGGAGCGTGAGCAGATGACGTTCGAGCATGCGCTTAAGGAGGCGCAGGCGGCGGGGTATGCGGAAGCGGATCCGGGCCTTGACGTTGACGGTTATGACACGGCGCACAAGGCCGCCATTCTGGCATCGCTGGCCTATGGTGCCCGAGTGCCGATGGCAAAAGTGCATGTAGAGGGGATCCGGGGGTTGTCGAAACTGGATCTGGAGTGCGCCCGGCAACTTGGATACAGGGTCAAACTACTGGCGGTGATCAAGGACGAACATGGTGCCATCGATGTGAGGGTGCATCCAACGCTGGTGCCGTTGGAGCACATGTTGGCGTCGGTGATGGGGGTATTCAATGCCGTGGTGGTAAATGGCGACATCGTCGGGCAAACGGTTTATTACGGGCGCGGGGCAGGCCGGCTGCCGACGGCCAGTGCCGTGGTTAGCGATATCGCGGATGTAGCGCGCTGCCTGGTGGCGGGGGCCCCGTATGCGCGACCGGCGGCGACTCATCCGGAATCGGTAAAGTTCATGGATATGGGTGATATGAAGACCCGGTATTATCTGCGGCTCTCGCTGCAGGACAAGCCTGGGGCGATGGGGGTTGTGGCCACCGTGCTGGGGCAGCACCATATCAGTTTGGCGTCGGTGTTGCAGAAGGAACCCCAGACGGGTGGCCGGAGCGTTCCTGTGATTATCCTGACGCATCCGGCACGCGAGAGGGATGTTGAAACGGCCGTGAAGGCGCTGGAGGAAATGCAAGCGATTGGAACAAAGTCGTGCAGATTGAGAGTGGAAGACCTGGGAATCGAGAAGTGACTATGACAACGAAGGACAATAGCAGGCTGGCGGTGGCGAAGTTTGGTGGAACGAGCGTTGCAGACGCGGCCCAAATCCAAAAGGTGTGCGAGATCGCCAAGATGGATTCCGCACGGCGAATCATTGTGGTATCAGCGCCAGGGAAACGCAGTTCATCGGACACCAAGGTGACGGATATGCTGATCGCCTGCGCGGAAGCCAGGCTGGCCGGCCAGTCGGCGGACGCGGAACTGAAGGCTATTGTCGACCGTTATGCGGATATCCAGAAAGCCGCCGGGATCGGGACGGGGATTATTGCCGAAATCGAGCGCGATTTACGCCAACGTTTGGATTCCGACCGTTCGCACAAGGGGCGTTTCCTGGATCTTCTCAAGGCGGCGGGGGAAGACAACAATGCGAAGTTGGTGGCGGAGATCTTTCGCAAGAATGGAGTCGATGCTCATTATGTAAATCCGCGCGACGCCGGGATGCTGTTGAGCGACGATTTCGGCAACGCCATGGTGCTTGACGAGTCTTATGCAAAATTGACGGCATTGAGGACGGCGCCGGGGGTTACCATTTTTCCCGGGTTCTTCGGGTATACGAAAACCGGAGCAGTGGCGACGTTTCCCCGTGGAGGGTCCGATATCACCGGGGCGATTGTGGCGGCGGCAGTAAAGGCGGACGTGTATGAGAATTTCACCGACGTGGATTCGGTGTTCTCGGCGGACCCGCGGATCATTGAGGGGGCTCGATCGATTGATCTGCTGACCTATCGTGAGATGCGCGAACTGGCATACGCCGGGTTCGGGGTCTTCCATGATGAGGCCATTGTGCCGGCAGTGCGGGCCGGGATCCCCATTTGCATCCGTAACACGAACCGACCGGCGGCACCGGGAACCCGGATTGTCCCAAGCCGGCCGTACCATGGGGGCGAAGTGCTGGGGATCGCGAGTTCCGACGGGTTCTGCGCTGTGTATGTGGACAAATACCTGATGAACCGCGAAGTTGGGTTCATGCGGAGGTTGCTGCAGATCCTCGAGGCCGAAAGCATCTCCTTTGAGCACGCGCCGTCGGGGATCGACAATATTTCGGTGATTCTCCGGGAGAAGGATTTCACGCCGGAGAAGGAAGTGCGTGTGGTTCAGAGAATCAAGGTCGAACTTGGCGCCGAGAACATTGACATTGACCGGGGGTTAGCCCTGGTGATGATTGTGGGAGAGGGGATGCATTACACCGTGGGGGTGGCGGCCCGGGCGACCACCGCCTTGTCACAGGCGGGCGTCAACCTTGAGATGCTCAATCAGGGGTCCTCGGAAATCAGCATGATGTTTGGCGTGAAGGCCGTGGAGCGCAAAAAGGCCGTGCAGGCCCTCTACAAGGCGTTTTTTCAGGCAGAGGCGGGCAAGGCGCCGGGATGAATCCACGGCCGTGAGCAGTGCAGGTGGGAAGGGGCAGTATGAGTGTTAGGCGGAAAATATCGATCTATGACACCACGTTAAGGGACGGTTCGCAAGGCGAAGGGATTTCGTTTTCGGGCACGGCCAAGATCCAGGCTGCCTTGCGGATGGATGAGTTCTGCATTGATTACATCGAAGGTGGTTATGCCGGGTCGAATCCGAAGGACCTTGATTTCTTCCGGGAGATCAAACGTCACAATCTGCGCCATGCCAAGGTGGCAGCCTTCGGGAGTACCCGCCGGGCTGATCTGCCTGTGGGTGAAGACAACAACCTGATGCGCCTGATCGAGGCCGACACGCCCGTGGTGACCTTCTTCGGCAAGACGTGGATGATGCATGTCACGGATGTGCTCCGGACGACGCGGGAGGAGAACCGGCGGATGATCGAAGACACGGTCCGCTATCTCAAGGAGCGCGGACGGGAAGTGGTCTTTGACGCCGAACATTTTTTTGACGGCTACAAGGATAATGCCGCGTTTGCGCTGGACATGCTCAAGGCGGCTGTCGAGGCGGGCGCGGATGCCGTGGTGTTATGCGACACCAATGGTGGTTCGCTGCCGCATGATGTTTACGGAATTACTGCTGAAGTGGTAAAGGCGTTTCCCGTAACGGTGGTGGGTATCCACACACACAATGACGCTGGCCTGGGTGTGGCGAACACGTTGGAGGCAGTGCGGGCAGGAGCCCGGCATGTACAGGGAACGATCAACGGTTACGGCGAGCGGACAGGGAATGCCAATCTTTGCACGATCATCCCGAGCTTGGAACTTAAGATGGGGTTCAAGGCGATCCCGGAGGATGCGTTGAAGCAGTTGCGGGCACTGTCGTTGTTCATGGATGACCTGGTGAATGTGCGGCATGACGGCAAGGCGCCCTATGTGGGGGCCAGCGCCTTTTCGCACAAAGCCGGGATGCATGTGAACGCTGTGCAGAAGAACCCAAGGACATTCGAACATGTTCCCCCGGAAGCTGTCGGAAATGAGCGCCGGGTGTTGATCTCGGACGGGTCCGGCGCCAGCAGTGTATTGCTCAAAGCGATTGAGCTCGGGGTCGATATCAAGAAGTCCTCGCCGGAGGTCAAGGAGATCCTGGAAGCCTTGAAGGAACTGGAACGGCAGGGTTATGTATATGAGGCGGCGGATGCGTCATTCCGGATGCTGGTTCAGAAGGTGCTGAACAAGCACAAGTCTTTCTTTGAACTTGAGGGATTCCGTGTGATTGTCGAGAAGGATGATGCGAATGCCCCGTGTGTCTCGGAAGCCAGTGTCAAGGTGCGTGTGGGAGGGGAAGTCGAGCACATGGTCGCCGAGGGGGATGGTCCGGTGAATGCGCTGGACCGTGCCCTGCGAAAAGCCCTGATGAGGTTTTACCCGGAGATCGAGAAAGTGCAGTTGTCAGACTTCCGTGTGCGGATCCTGGATCCCGAGGAAGCCACAGCGGCCAAGACGCGGGTGATCATCGAATCGGGTGATGGGGAAGAAACCTGGGGGACGGTGGGGGTTTCCGGAAATATCATCGAAGCCTCCTGGGAGGCACTGGTCGACAGCGTGGAGTATAAGCTATTCCGGGAAGAGGAAAAGCGACGGAAGGCCGAAGCCGGAAAATAGGGCAGGCAGTGCGGGGGGGGATACTTATGGTGGATTTGGATAAACAATTTGATTCCAAAGCGGCGGAAAGCCGCTGGTATGAATGGTGGATGCAGAACGGGTGTTTCCATGACGAGGCTGCGCGTGGCGGCAACCCCTACTGCATTGTCATTCCACCCCCGAATGTAACCGGGATCCTTCACATGGGGCATGCGCTGAACAACACGATTCAGGATATCCTGGTCCGCTGGAAGCGCATGGAGGGGGCCAATACGGTTTGGATGCCGGGAACGGATCATGCCGGAATTGCGACGCAGAATGTGGTGGAGCGGGCCCTGCGTAAGGATGGGAAGAGCCGTCACGACCTTGGGCGCGAGGCCTTTGTGGAGCGGGTGTGGGAATGGCGTGAGGAATACGGCGGGACGATTGTAAGGCAACTCAAGCGGCTAGGCTCCTCCTGTGACTGGCAGCGTGAACGGTTCACCATGGATGCAGGGTTGAGTCGGGCGGTTGAGGAGGTTTTCTGTCGACTTTACGATAAGGGCTTGATCTATCGCGCCAACTATATCACCAATTGGTGCCCACGTTGCCATACGGCGCTCTCGGATGAGGAAAGTGAACACCAGGACACGGCGGGGAAACTCTACTACCTCCGTTATCCTGTGCGGACCGATGGAAAGCTGGTAGCCAACGAGTTTATCGTGGTGGCTACCACGCGCCCGGAAACGCTGTTGGGTGATGTCGCGGTGGCGGTGAATCCCAAGGATGAACGCTACGCCGGCCTGATTGGCAAAACGTTAAGCCTGCCAGTGTTGCACCGGGAGATTCCGGTGATTGCCGATGAATTTGTGGACCCGGCGTTTGGAACGGGGGCGGTCAAGGTGACGCCGGCCCATGATCCGAACGATTTTGAGATGGGGCGACGTCACAAGATGACCCCGATCAATGTGATGCACGAAGACGGCACGATGAACGAGGGAGCGGGGCCGTACGCCGGGTTGGATCGATTTGAGTGCCGTAAACGCATCGTGACCGACCTCACGGCGACGGGGCTGATCGAGAAGATTGAGAACCATCAGCATGCGGTGGGCCACTGCTACCGATGTGACACGGTGGTCGAGCCCCGGTTGAGCCTTCAATGGTTTGTAAAGATGAAGCCGTTGGCGGAACCGGCGCTGGCGTCCGTCCGGGACGGCCGGATCCGGTTTGTGCCGGACCGCTGGACGAAGGTCTACGAGGAGTGGATGGAGAACATCCGCGACTGGTGCATATCGCGCCAGATCTGGTGGGGACACCGCATTCCGGTGTTCTATTGCGATGCCTGCGGGCATCAATGGGCGGCACGTGGGCGCCCGGCGACCTGTGCCAAGTGTGATTCATCGAATGTCAGACAGGATGAGGATGTGCTGGACACCTGGTTCTCTTCGTGGCTCTGGCCCTTCAGCACGTTCGGCTGGCCGGACGAGAGCAAGGATCTGAAGTTCTATTATCCGTCCAACACGCTGGTGACGGCTTCGGAGATTATCTTCTTCTGGGTAGCCCGCATGATCATGGCCGGCTTTGAGTTCATGGGCGACATCCCGTTCCGTGAAGTCTACATCCACGGCACGGTTCGCGACGATAAGGGCCGCAAGATGAGCAAGAGCCTGGGGAATTCCATTGACCCCCTCACAATCATCGACGAGTTCAGTGCGGATGCGTTGAGGTTCAGTCTGATGATGATCACGGCCACCGGACAGGATGTGTATGTCTCGAATGAGAAATTCGAGATTGGGCGTAATTTTGGAACGAAGATATGGAATGCCGCCCGCTACATGCAAATGCAGGGCTTTGGCAAGGGTGCGGTGCCGGGCGCACGGGGTCCCGGCGGGAAGGATTTTGATGCAGCGCAGTGGAGTGCGGATGATCGCCATATTATCGCCAAACTTCACGAGGCGGTAGCGGCCTGCACAGAGAACCTGAGGCGATTTCGTTTCAATGACGCCGCGCACGATGTCTACGCCTTCATGTGGCATGAGTATTGTGACTGGTATGTGGAGTACTCCAAGGATGTGCTGTACGGGCAGGATCCGGTGCGAAAACAGGTAGTGCTGGATGTGATGCACTATGTCTTCGGGAATGCGCTGCGTCTCTTGCATCCTTTCATGCCGTTCATCACCGAGGAACTATGGCACGGGATGGGGTATGGCGGGGATGAGGACAGCATCATGAGGGCTCCATGGCCGGTGGCATGGACTCCCGGGGAGTTGGCGCGCTGGGGGAT
>JBIJCW010000011.1:0-24442 GCA_044344495.1 Kiritimatiellia bacterium
AGCGGCATGTATGTCCGCTTGGCCTTCGCAGTAGCCGCCCATCTCGAACCCGAAATCCTCGTTGTTGACGAAGTTTTGGCCGTCGGGGATTTGAAATTCCAGCGCAAATGTCTTGGCAAAATGGGTGAAGTGGCAAGAGGGGGACGGACAGTATTGCTTGTCAGCCACAACATCGGGGTCATTTCCCAGCTCTGCCAGGATGTCCTATGGCTGTCGAATGGGCGCACGAATCAATTCGGGCCTGCAGAGGCCGTATGCGACGCCTATTTGAGCGAAGCGTCCGATGCCACAAAAAAAGAAATATCCAACGATAATCGGCGGGGAAACGGCTCCATCCGCCTGAAATCATTTCATTTCGAAGATAGGGAACGAAAAGTCATTCCCGTCGTGTCAGAAGGACAAAACATCCGGATTGTCCTGGAGTGTGAGGCACAAGCAGACTTGAAAGATGTGGACGTCAGCATTTCCCTGTTAACCTTTGATAATCAAACATTTTTTTCCAATTACTCATCCTATCAGGGTAAATTTTTTACCTCCCAAAAGGGCCTCAACACGTTCTCTTTCTCCATAGATAATTTTCCGTTCAAGGCGGGGCGGTATCGGGTTGGCGCGCGAATTGTCGTAAATGATGTTGAAGCCGATTGGCCCATGTATGGGATTGGCGTCATTGATGTAGTGCCTGGCAATTTCTACCCCCACGACCGAACCGCCAAACACGGATATGGGTTGGTGATGATTCGGGGGGATTGGGAAATCGAACCAACTTAAAACGTCTCAGGAGTTGTCTATGCATTCCTCCAAAAAGCCTGTCTGCCTTACTTTCTATATGCGACCGGATAATATCCGCAAAATATTGTCGAAAGTTTCCACGTATCAGCCTTCACGCTTGTATCTGGTCTGCGATGGCCCCCGGATGGACAGGCCCGGGGAGGAAACGCTTTGCGAACTTGCCCGTCAAGCCGCTCAGGAGTCCGTCACGTGGCCTTGCGATGTCCGCACAAATTATTCGGATGTGAATCTTGGCGTCAAGGATCGGATTGCTTCAGGGATCGCATGGGTGTTCAAGCAGGAGGAATCGGCCATCTTTCTTGAAGATGACACCATTCCGGATCCTTCATTTTTCCCTTATTGTGAAGCGCTTCTCGACCATTATCGGGACGATCAGCGGATCATGATGATTAGCGGTAGCAATCCCCTAGCGAATCGCACGCACTGCCCTGACAGTTATCTGTTTTCACGATACTTCCAAATTTGGGGGTTCGCCACCTGGCGCCGGACATGGAGCCTCTATGACATCACCATGGTCGCCTGGCCGGGATTCAAGGCCGAAAATGCTCTCCACTCCTTCTATTGCCAGCCGTCCATGCAAAAATGGATGACACGCCTCTTTGACACCACCTATTCCGGCTACACGGTAACGTGGGATGTCCAGCTTTTCTTCGCCTGTCTCTTCAACAACGGCCTATCGGTTGTCCCCAGCACAAACCTTGTTTCAAATGTCGGATATGAAGGGGCTCATTCGTCGAAAAACGATCAGTCTCGGAATCTCGGGATCCCTCTTGTGCCCATTGATTGGCAGAACCTCGCCCATCCAAGATATGTTCGGCCCTCATTTGAATACGACGATTTGTTTGTCACGGAAAATTTCCTGCCGAAATACGCTGTTCCAGGATTCCGGGAACGCCTGCTCAAACGATGGATCTCTTTATTGCCACCCGAATAACAAGATAATTACAGAACCAAGGATCCCTCGCATAACGAAATCGCCCAACTATGAGTCTTGCATCCAGACTATTCGGACGGGGAACATCTCCCCACCCCTGCGTAACCCTAAAAAGGAAGTCGCCCCCCCGCGGAAGGGCACTACTGTCCTATATCACAAGCTCCTTCGCGATGTCAGAACATGAACTCCTGAATGCGCGACACAGCAATCGCCGGGATTGCTGGTGCATCGCAGCCCTCCTCTGTGAAATGGGTTATGACGTGGATGTCATTGATTATCGTGAAACCCAATTGCCACGAACCGACTATGACTGCATCATTGACATACACGGCAATTTTGGCGAATGGCAGAACGTCATCCCCGCTGACACAAAAAAAATCCTCCATATCACCGGCGCCCATTGGCTCACCCAGAATCTCGCAGAACTGACACGGCTGGACATTCTCAAGGCCCGACGCGGATGCGCCCTTTTGCCACGCCGCCTGGCGCCTCCAGCCATCGGCATCGAACAGGCCCATTGCGGAGTCTACCTAGGCAACCGGTTCACACGGGAGAGTTTTGCTTTCGCAAACAAACCCCTATACAACGTGCCCGCAAGCACAACCCGCCTTTTCCCCGCACCGCGCAAGGACAACATTGAAACGCGCCGCAACCATTTCCTCTGGCTGGGTAGTTCAGGATCTGTCCACAAGGGTCTCGATCTCGTCCTGGAGGCATTTTCTGGACTGCCGGATTGCCAGCTTTCGGTTTGCGGCCCCGTGGATCAGGAGCCCGATTTCATCGCCGCATACAAAAATGAGTTATTCAGCACACCCAATATCCGCTACATCGGCTGGGCGGATGTTTTTGGCGAACCCTTTGAAAAACTGCTCGAATCAACCTTGGGCATCGTCTACCCCTCCTGCTCCGAAGGATGCGCAGGAAGCGTCGTCACGTGCATGCATGGGGGGCTCCTACCCATCGTGACGTATGAGAGCGGGGTTGAAATCCATGATTTTGGCATGGAGATCAAGGCCGACATTGAAACAATCCGACAGGCGATCCGGGAATTAACGTCCTTGTCATCCGGCGACCTATTGCGCCGGAGCGAGGCAACCTGGGAATACGCGCGCGCCGTCCACACCCACGAGGCATTCCGGATCCACTACCGCAATTTTCTCCAGAAAATACTCGGGTAGACACCAAACCATGCCACCATCCCAGACCATATATTATGACGGAGCGATCTACACCGGACAAGTGGTCGGAGGCATCAACCGTTATTTCTCCGAACTCATCACGAGACTGCCCAATCGCTATCAACCGGTTCTGTGTTGCGAGAACCAGCGGAGCTTTAATTTTCCGGATCGCGCTCGACTGAACTCCCTCCAGCCATTCCGCTACCATCATCCCCAATTGCGAAAACTGACCCAATGGTTGTGGAACCGGAATATCAGGCGAACAATTCAGCCCGCGCTGATCCATCCAACTTATTATTCTGACATTTACGGCGAGCCGTGGAAACGGTCTAAAACGCCACTGATCATCACGGTCTACGACATGGTCCATGAACGTTACCCGGACTACTATGATTCCGACGGCGTTAAACGCGCACAGAAGAGGCAAAGCGTGTTTTCCGCCAGCCACATCATCTGCATATCGCAGACGACCAAGGACGACCTCCTGAATTTTTTCCCCCAACTAGAGACTCCCATTTCCGTCATTCCACTGGGGGTTGATTGCGACAATCTGCCAAGCCACGCCAACATCGGCCAGAATCGCAAATCCATTTTATATGTGGGGGGCCGAAAGCATCACAAAAACTTCCTCTTCCTATTGGATGCCTTGGCCTTACTCACCCGCGAAATCCCGGATGTCCGGCTACAGGTGGTGGGCCGGCCGTTCTCCACCACGGAACAGGCGAAGGTGAACACATTGAACCTTGAACCCCACATTGTGCATCGGGGAATTTTGAGCGAACAAGACATGGATGCCGCGTATGCCCAATCCGCAACATTGGTCTATCCTTCGCTCTGCGAAGGGTTCGGCCTGCCCATCCTGGAGGCCATGGCCCGCCACACCCCCGTTGTCTGCTCGGACATTCCCGCGCATACCGAAGTGGGGGGCAATGGGGCCCTGTTCTTTGACCCCCACCAGCCCGCTGATCTTGCCCAAAACCTTAAAGCGGTCCTGACCTCGGACGATCTTTCCAACACACTCAGGAGCCGCGGGACAGCGAACGTGAAACGGTTTTCATGGACGGCGACACTCAACGCAACCGTCGCCCTCTATGACGACCTCATCAAGGCCCGCCATCATGACTAACCCGGGTGTCATCCCGCTTCATGAGCAGAATCCCCTTCCAAGCATTACGATTGTCGTGCCCTGTTTTAACGCGGCCCCATTCATTGAGTCGTGCCTTGATTCGTTGCGAGCCCAACACTATCCGGCGCTCCAGGTCATTATCGCCGACGGCGGGAGCACAGATGGCACACTCGCCCTCCTCGAAAAGCACCGCGACCTTATCACCGTACTGATCCCTGGGCCGGACCGCGGGCAAAGCCACGCCATCAATAAGGGCCTTGAGCGGGCAACGGGCACCTTGTTTAACTGGCTCAACGCAGATGATGTCCTGCCTCCCGGCGCATTGTCGGCACTGGCCCGCGCCTATAGTGAACACCCGGCCGCATCATACATTGCCGGATACATGGGAATCATAGACGTCAAAGGCAATTTGAGTGAGATCAACACACCGCCAAAGCATTTGCAAGGCGCACGGATCTCACCTCATGATCTTCTGTCCTGCTTGGCGAACCTTAAAACAGGGCCCCAAATCGGGGCACTGATGCGGACAGACCTCGTGAAATCTGTCAACGGAACCGACGAAACCTTGCACTACGTCATGGACGTGGACCTCTTGTTGCGGATCCATGCCAAGGCAGAGGCATACGCCCTCAATGAACTGACAATCTATTATCGCCGCCATCCTGATGCGAAAACGTCGAAACCCAACCTACAGGCCGCACAGGAACGGTTCCGCATCTTAAGCAATCTTTCACAAGTCTATAGGGCACATCCCCGATGGGTAAAATATTCCGCCACATCCGCCGCCCACTCCTATGCGGCTTATGTCTACACTCGTAACGGGTGGATCATAAGAGGGCGATTCCACCGTACGGCAACTTCACTAATGTCGGCCATAACTCGGTGCCTAAAGCTATTGATTGCCGCATAACAGGAAAGCAACTCCATGCCATCCACAGAGATCAAACAAACACGGATTGTCGGAATCTGCCAAATCCGGAACGAGGATGTCTTTATCGAGCGTGTCTTGACCAACATCCTGGACTTTTGTGACTCAATCATTGTCGCCGACCACAACTCGACCGACCAGACGCCCTCCATCGTCAAGCGCCTCGCCGCCCGGGAACCGAAAATCAAATATTCCGCCGTTAAATATCCTGGAGAAGCCCATGAGTTGGTCCGTCCCTATTGCAACACACCAACATGGATTTTCCCCGTGGATGGCGATGAACTCTACGACCCTCACGGATTAGTCAGACTCCGGCCCGGAATCCTGACAGGCGAGTTCGACCATTACCGCCAGTTCTATGGCCACAGCCTTCATTGCACAACTATTGATTTCTCGGCAAAGACCGCTACGGGATACATGACTCCTCCGTGCCGGACCGTGACAAAACTCTATAATTTCGGAGCGCTTGAGGATTGGAAAGGCCCCTGCATCGAAAAGTGCCTGGGCGGACGCATCATTTTCAATCCCGGATGGACGGAGGAAAGCAACTACACAATCCTAGACCAGTTTACGTGGGAAACCTCCCCTTTCCGACTCATGCACGCCTGCTTCATGAAACGGAGCAGTCTCCAGGAAGATAATTCTTCACCCACCCAGAATATAGTTGAGATCTACAGTGCCACACGACTGCAAAAACTCAGGCGGTGGATCGCCCGGCTGCTCGGGCACCCAACATCGTCCCGCTACAAACTTGACAAATACCAACGTGGGCCGCTCGCTCAGTACGATGCCTCAGGATTCATCCCCAAATGACAGGACTAAACCATCTCCATATTGGCCTTTTCATCCCCTCGCGCTCCCGAGATTACGACACCGTTGAGTCGGCACTCTGGATTCGCGCCCTGCAAATGGTCGAACCTTTGGAAGCGTTAGGTTATGAGGTGTCCGTCAATAATCCATTCCGGCGCTATGACGTGGCCATTTACCACCGCGGCATGCGAAGGAATGCCGTGCGCATCATCAAATTCCTCAAGCATACCGCCAAACGGGTCTATTGGGACACCTGTGTTGACTATTTCGACCCGCATGAAGCCTGCGATGCAGAGCAAGTCGAGTGCGCCCGGAAGATCGCACAACTTGTGGAGGGTATTTGCGTCCCCACAAACGGGATCGCGGAGAGCGCCAGGCGATTCAATGACAATGTATTCGTCATGCCAGACCCGGTATGTTTAGACTATTTCTCCCCAATAAAAACAAGGATCGAATGGGATTCCCCCGTTTTCGGCTGGTCTGGAGTCTCACACAAAGCCTGTTTCCTCAACCCCTACGCACAGTTCCTAGGCGGCAGGACCTTGATTATCAGCGAGAAACCGCCGGACTTGCCGTTTGATTATCAGTTCTCCCGATGGAGATACGGTTCGTTCTGTGAAGACTTGCTCAAGTGCGACATCGCGTTCCTTCCGAGACGCTTGGATTCAACCTACACAGCAAATAACAGTTCGTTCAAAGCGCTGGTCTTTGCGGTCCTAGGCATCCCCATTATCGCCAATGCGCTTCCCTCTTATCGCGAATTAGCCCAACACTTTGATGCCATCGCCTTCCTTGAGGATTTTGACGACGATCCGCAGCGGGCAATGGAATCATTGCGCGGCAAGGATTGTTCTCCCGAACGGGTTCGGCAAGCCTATGATCGAACCTATTGGGCGCACCAACTGGCGGGATGGCTACATGGATAGCACGCTGAAATGTTTCATCTTTTTCACATTCCGGGACGGGCCCTGGGGTGGATGCAACCAGTTCTTGAAGGCACTGCGCAATGAATTGCAAGCCACAGGCCATTGGGCAGACACACCCGAATCGGCAGACGTTATCCTCCTCGATAGTTTTAATGAGGCCAATGGGGTCATCGCCCTGAAAAAACGTTTTCCGAAAACTCGTTTTGTTCAACGGATGGATGGCCCGATATCAATTTACCGCGGGAAAGATTTGTACGTTGACCGACTGATCCACACCATCAGCGCCACAATCCCCGACGGGGTCATCTTCCAGAGCCAATATAGCAGGAACGCCAATCTTTCCCTCAAAATGCCTCCGCCCCGCCATTCCACCGTTATCCTTAATGCGGTTAACCATGAATACTTCTACTGCGGGGAACACCCGGCTAAAGGCGGGCACATAAATATAATAGCCACCAGTTGGTCTTCAAACAGAAATAAAGGATTTGATGTTTACACCTATCTTGACCGACATCTTGATTTCACCCGGTATTCAATGACGTTTGTCGGGAATAGCCCCGTTCCGTTCGCCAACATCCACCTTGAACCGCCAAAGGCGACAGCCGAACTCGCCCAATTCCTTCGCCGTAGCGATCTGTATGTAACGGCGAGCCGACATGAATCATGTTCGAATTCCTTATTGGAGGCTCTTGCCTGCAGGTTGCCGTCTGTTGTAATCCGGAGCGGCGGAAATCCCGAGATTTTGAGCCAGGGCGGAGAACTATTCTCTGACGCCAATGATGTCATTCCTGCCATTGAGAAAGTCAGCGCCAACCTGATGCACTATAAAGAGAACATCCCCCATCGCTCCATCGTGGATGTGTCGCGTGAATATGTCGCATTCTTTGAAAAAGTACGCGAGACCTCATCCCTCCCCAAAAAACTGAGCGTGGGCGGAGAACTGAAGTTACGGCTACGCCTTGCCCAATGGCGTTTCCTCTCCTTGGCTCCCCACTGGTATGCCATCTTCAGGAGCATTGTCAGAAATTCAAGGAAGGCCTAATCCATGCTGTCTGAGTTAATCAATAAGGCCAGGAACCGGTTCGCCATCGAAAGGCGCGAGTGCCATCGCTGGGCTAGGGCGTCATCCTATTCTTCAGGCCCCAGGGTTTTCTATGGCCTCGACCAATGGTTCAAGCCGGGCGAGATCGTCTCGGGCGGAATCGTCAAAATCCTCGACCTGCAGGAGATTTTCCCGAATTCGCCTTCCGACCCAAACCTGCTCTATCTCGTCAGCAGTGCGCTCCCCCCCTATGCCGACCGGATGGTGTGGTGGGCGAAAACCCGTGGTGCCAAAGTGGTTCTGAACCAGAATGGAGTAGCCTACCCCGCCTGGCATGGGCAAGGATGGGAAGCCGCTAACCGCATCCCCCGTCACATATTGAGGTCAGCCGATTATGTCTTCTATCAAAGCCTTTTCTGCAAACAGACGGCCGACCAGTTCCTCGGGCATCGGGCCGATCGTTTCGAAATCCTGCTCAATCCGGTGGACACAGCGCTCTTCATCCCGGCGCCGGACCAGCCTCTCCGGCGGATGCATACGTTGCTTCTCGCGGGCACCCATTACCAGTTCTACCGGGTACAATGCGCCATCGAGACCCTGGCCATCCTGGCCCGACACCAACCGAACGCCCGCATGGTCCTAGCGGGGAAAAACTGCTGGCGTCCAAACCCCGCGGATGCCGACCAGGAACTCCGGGCGTTGGCACGACAATGGAACGTTGAAGACCGGATTGACTTCACTGGCCCTTACACTCAGGAACAGGCTGTTGGCTTGTTTCACCGGGCAGGCGTTCTGCTCCATACCAAATACAACGATCCCTGCCCCCGCCTCGTCTCCGAAGCCCTGGCCTGCGGATTGCCTGTTGTCTATTCCGCATCCGGCGGCGTCCCGGAATTAGTCGGCGCAACCGCTGGCATCGGGATCCCCGCCCCCCTCGACTTAGAAAAAGACCACCCCCCCGCCCCCGCTCAACTGGCTAACGCAGTCATGCAAGTGTGGAGCCAATACGGATCCTATACCACTGCGGCGCGATCGCAAGCCTTGGCAACACTCAACGTCCAAGCCTGGCAAAAACGGCACCAGAGCATTTTCAACGCATTGATAAACACTGCACAACCATGACTACACCCGCCTCACCATTGCCCAAGGTTACCGTCGCCATCATCAGTTGGGACCGCCTGCATTATCTCCGGGCCACCCTCGAATCAGCCCGGCGTTGCATCCACTACCCAAACCTCGAGTGGATTGTCAGCGACAACGAATCCTCCGAACCGGGACTGCCCGAATATCTCCAATCCCTGGATTGGGTTGACATCAAATTGATCAAACGGCAAACCCACGCCGCCGCCATGAATGAAGTCGTGGCCCGATCCTCCGGGGAACTTCTCCTGCTCTGGCCTGATGATGTACAGTTCGTCGTTGAGGGCGACTGGATGGTGGATCTCGCGGAACTCATGACGGAGTATCCTTATATCGGCAGTGTAGGCCTCGACGGATTACGAACTTGCACCTTGATCTCACTCTTCAAGCCACTCTGGCACCGTGATCCCCGCGAATGGCTCAGGGAATTCCGCCGGTTTGGTTTCGGGTCCCGGTTCAGTCGCCTATTGACATCCTCACGAGGATTCCAAGTGCGGACCTGCGGACCGGCCTTGCCGGGGATTTGCCCCTCTGGTATTCCCAGTTTGACACGGCTGGATGTATGGCGTCGCCTCGGGCCGTGGAAAACCACACAGGAAAAAACTACCAACATCATTGATTCATCGCTCGGCGCCGAGGATGACATGATCCTGCGATTCAGGAATAGTCGATGGCCCCTGCAAACCGCTTTACCCCTGATCCCGGTTGCGGCTGACATCATCACCGACCCAACTGGGTGCAAAGCAAAGAACAGGGGCCGCTACCGTTATGGTGTCTATACACCACCTCCCTCAGGCTCCTTCTACTATCAAATCCGCCCCCAATCGGAGATCGCCCCGCCATCCCACTCCATCCCGCTTTCATTCAAGGACATTACGACCCCGTTAGGGTTCTCGATCCCCGTGGATGCCAATGGTGACCGACTCAAGGCCTCCATCAACACGTCAGTTGTCTTTGATCGTGAATTGAACCAATTCGTTCCAAACGCCTCCTGAGTCATGCCCAGCTCACCCACCATCAGCGTCATCCTTCCCGTTCACAACGGGGGCTCCTACCTGCAGGCGGCAATCACCAGCATCTTGAGCCAAACCTGCGCTGATTTTGAATTCATCATCGTCAACGACGCCTCAACCGATCAATCCCGGCAAACCATCCTCTCAAACACGGACCCTCGCATTCGCTACCTCGAAAACGAAACCTGCGCGGGTATTTCAACCGCCCTCAACCGTGGATTGGATACGGCTCAAGGACGATACGTCGCACGAATGGATGCCGACGACATCAGCCACCCAAAACGCCTTGAAACCCAACTCCGATTTCTTGATGAGAACCCCCACATTGCCCTCTGCGGCACATGGGTCAATATCTTTGGGCACAGCCCCCCCCCCAAGGTGTTTAAGCGCCCCACCCACTACGACGATATTCAAGCAGCCTTGCTGTTCGAAAATCCGCTTGTTCACCCTACTGTCATGTTCAACCGCCCCCTCTTCATGAATCATAACCTCCGCTATCAGCAGGCTTTCAATGGCGCTGAAGACTACGACCTATGGGCCCGGGCCTTGCATCTTTTCCCGGGCGTCAACCTGCGGGCCGTCCTACTCGACTACCGTCAACACCCCACCAGCATTACAACGCGGCTGCACGGCACGATGAAGACCCACACCCAGCGGGTCATGCTACGGGAACTCGGACGTCTCGGATTATCACCCGACGACACGCAAATGGCTCTCCACACCGCCATCAGCCAAGATGCCTGCCCCGCCAGAACGCAGGCCATGGATCACCTGAAACAGGTTGAGCAATGGCTATCAACTCTGATGTCCGCAAACAGCGCCACGCTTGCGGTGCCGGCACACGCATTGCGCGACTATACCGGTCAACTATGGTTGCGATGTTGCCTAACCGTAACCCGCACAGGAACCCCGTGCATCCGAGAATTCTGGCGATCCCCCCTGCACGCGCCTACACGTTTCTCAAACACCGCCATCATGCTTGCGGCCACCGTCCAGGCCACTGCAAGAGGCATGAAGAAATGAAAATTACCGCCATCAATTCCCGTTATCATGGAGGCGGGGCCGCCGCAGTCGCAGCAACCTTGGCCAAAACCCTCGCGGCGGTGGGTCATGAATCAAGAATGCTAACCGGTTCGCATGAACCGACGCCGCCAGACGTGACGGCCGTTCCATTGCCATGGCGCGCCCGACTCCCCTATCACACGGTCAATCTCCTCGGCATGAACTACTTCGGCATCACTGGTGTCCGCCGGTGGCTCAATCACCCCTTCGTCCGCACAGCCGATGTGGTACATCTTCACAACATCCATGGGGGCTTCTTCAACCCTCTGTGGCTGAACCGACTTTCGCGCACGAAACCTCTCGTATGGACCTTGCACGACATGTGGCCACTCACCGGCCATTGCGCGCATAGCTTCGATTGTGAACGCTGGAAAACGGGGTGCGGATATTGCCCGTACCCCTGCGTCTACCCCCCGATCAGGCATGATGCCACCCGCTGGGAATGGCGACTGAAACGCAACATCTACCAAAGGTCAAACATCACACTCATCTCACCCAGCCGCTGGTTGGCAACGCTCGTTTCCCAGAGTTTCATGACCCATTTCCCCATTCAGGTCATACCCAACGCCATTGACACCTCCATCTATACGCCGCAACCATCCGCTGATTGGAGGCGCAAAATGAAAATCGCCTCCGATCAACACGTACTGCTTTTCGTTGCCGAAAATATCAACAGCCCATTCAAGCACTTCGAATTCATCCCATTAGTCATAGAACATATCCCATCGAACTTGCGTCGCCACATGACGCTTCTGGTCATGGGTGCCCGCCCCCCTGCAAACGCTCCACACCTCAACGTCAACACTCGCTATCTTGGCCCCATTCTTAGCGCAACCCAGAAAGCCGAAGTCTTTTCGGCAGCGTCACTCCTTGTCTACCCGACTCGCGCCGATAATTTTCCCGTGACGATCCAAGAAGCCCTCGCCTGTGGCTGCCCTATCGTGGCAGAAGACGTCGGCGGTGTCGGCGAATTGGTCCGCTCCGGCGTGACAGGCTTTCTAGCGCCACCCAATGACGCCCACGCCTTTGCCGATGGAATCAGCCAGTTATGCACTGACCCGCAGATCCGCTCAACCATGCAGGCAAACTGCCGCGCCATCGCTGTCGCTGAATACAGCATGGATCTTCATGTTCAACGCATTTGCGCAGTCTACGAGAAAACCGTGAACCGCTTCCACCACACACACAACCCGGCCCCAACACCATGAAACACCGCATCTGCATCATCGCCGACGCTCTGGATGAACAGTACGCCGGCGTCTACACCTATGCCCGCGAACTCATCACCCACCTTCTCGCACTGGACCACGACAACGAATACACCTTCATCCACCAGACAAAAAACCCCTTCTTCGACGGACAGCGGGAAATCATCCTGCCTCTGAACCGCGCCAATCCTATCGATGTCTTCCACCGGAAAATCGTCCGGGTAAACAAAGCGCTTCGCGAACACCAGTTCGACCTCGTCCACGATCTTTTTCACATCCCCCCGTTCGCGTTCCAACCAACACCTTCCAAAACCGTGGTCACCATTCACGACCTGACCCCAATCCTTTACCCCCCCTGGCACCCCCGTGTCACAGTCATCACCCATCGCCTAATCCTGCCCCGCGTCTTCAGGGACTGCACCCATGTCATCGCCGATTCCTCATCAACTGCTAACGACATCCACAGACTCTACGAACATTTGCATCCCACCGTTTCCGTGGTCCCGCTAGGAACCCGTGGCCTGCCAATGCCACCGGATAGACCCAGGGATTTCCCTTTCCTTCTCTTTGTGGGAACACTGGAACCAAGAAAGAACATCCCCGTCCTGATCGAAACCTTTGAGCAGATCAGAAAGGCAGGTCGACCTGAAAAACTGATCATCATTGGCAAAAAAGGTTGGCATTATGACGAGTCGCTGCATCGCATCCACGCCTCGCCTCTTTCGTCCGATATCATCGTGAAAGGCTTCATGGATGAACCCGAATTGTCATGGCATTATCACCATGCATCCGCTTTCGTCTATCCCAGCCTCTACGAGGGATTCGGCTTGCCCATTCTCGAGTCCATGGCCTGCGGCTGCCCCGTGGTCACCTCTAATACATCAAGCATCCCCGAAGTCGTCGGCGATGCCGGACTCATGGCCCCTCCCATGGATGCAAAAGCGTTGGCCGGCCAACTGCTGACCGTGCTAACCCAACCCGCCCTCGCCAGGGAACTCGCCCGGCGCGGTCGCGAAAGGGCACACGCCCTTTCCTGGGAGAACACCGCCAGACAGACCCTGCAGGTCTATCAGTCCATCCTCGCTTCTCCAGGAAAAGCAACCCCATGACACCATACCACCCTCTCGTCTCAATCATCACCCCTTCCCTGAATCAGGGTCGATTCATCGCCACCACACTCGAAAGCATAGCCAACCAATCCTACCCCAACATCGAACATATCATCATCGACGGCGGCTCCACGGATGAATCCATCGCCATCATCAGTGAATACGCCAAGGCACACCCCGGTCGCGTCACCTGGATATCCGAGCCTGACCGGGGCCAGGCCGACGCCATCAACAAGGGGATGCGCCGCGCCTCTGGTTCCATCATTGCCTACCTGAATTCCGACGACACCTATGAGCCGGAAACCGTCGCCCGGGTGGTAACATTCTTCCGTGATAATCCGGATATCGCACTGGTACACGGCATGGGGTTACACATCGGCCCGGAGGGCCATCCGCTGGACGCCTACCCCTCCCACCCCTGTGATCACATCGCCTTGGCTGAGAATTGCCCCATCTGCCAGCCCACCGCGTTCTGGCAACGGAATGTGATCGACACCATCGGGTTCTTCAACCCCAATCTGCGCTTTACCATGGATTACGATTACTGGATCAGGATCAGTGCACGGTTGCGCATCGGGTTCATTCCCAAACATCTGGCCAACACACGACTCCACTCCGACGCCAAAACCGTCAGCCTGAGGCATCCCATACACCGCGAAATTGTCACCATGGTAAAATCACATTATGGGCGCGTCTCCGACCATTGGATTTTCTCCTACGCACATTCGTTTCCAATGATTCATCGCTTGAGACAAGGCAACGTCTTCATGTTCTCAGCATATATTGTCGCTTTCGTCTGCACATCCGCGTGGCTATTCCTTCGCTACAATCATTACATCCCTCTCAGGACCATCACGCTATTCTTCAAGACCTTGGCGGGCCATCCAACAAGGACGGTATAGCCGTCATCACACCCCCCATTGCCCTCTTATCCGCGGTTCTTGCCGCACAAGTCAGCCCTGATCCTCCGCCCATGACAGCGGTATCACGACTTGCCTCACGGCGCCTCTGACCCGCAGTTCTTCGGGGCCCCGCCGTCCTCGTCCTCTGCAATAACCCGCCTCCGCTGGAGCGAAAGGTTAGCCTTTGCCGCCATCCTCGCCCCTACAGAGAGACCCTGCTGGACATCCATCCGCTTATCTTGGGCCTTGTGTCTCGGACCCGCGCCTGAACCGGTCGAGCCCCACGGCGGCTACAATAATCAGGCCTGTCACGATCTCCTGAACCCAGTTGGGTAGATCCATCTTCGTGCAGCCGTTGGCCACCACCGTCATGATCAGCGCGCCGATCAGACTTCCAAGCACCGACCCCTGCCCGCCCGCCAGACTGCCGCCGCCGATCACCACCGCCGCGATTACATCCAACTCCATGCCCGCCGCCGTGGTCGGATCTCCTACCGTCAGATAGGAGTACTGCAGCACCCCGGCCAACGCGGCAAAGCACGAGGCCAGTATGTACACCAGCAACTTGGTCCCTTCCACCGGCACCCCGCAGAGCCGGGCCGTCTGCTCGTTGGATCCGATGGCAAAAATATGCCGCCCGCGCCGCGTATAGTGCAGGAAACCGGCAACAACCACCGACAGAACAAGCGCCATCCAAACGCCCGGCGGCACCAGCATCCAGCGTTGCTCCGCCGACACCGCGTTGAGCAACTGGTTAAGCCACGTCCCCGGCGTCACGACCATCGTCTCATGGGCAAGCCCCTTGGCGGCCCCGCGCACTGCCCCCCACATCCCCAGCGTCACAATGAATGGCGACAGCCGTAACCTCGTGATCAACCCCCCAATCACACCCCCGCACACCGCCCCAAACCCCACCGCACCCAATGCCGCCGCCAGGGGCGGCCATCCCGCGTTCAGCAGAAGCGACAGCGTGACCGTGCAAAGCGCAATCTGCGACCCCACCGACAGATCAATCCCACCACTGATAATAACCAGCGTCATACCCAACGCAGCCGTCCCCACCACGGCCGTCTGCAACAACATGATTTCCAGGTTGTCCGGCGTCGGGAACTTGTGCGGACGAAGTGCCGAAAACAGCACCACGACAAAGACCAGCCCGATGAGCGGGCCCAGTTTCCGAATCCATGCGTTCATACCACTCCTGTCGATTCAGCCATGATGCTGTGTTCGTCAACTTCACTAACCGGGCGGGCCGGCCCCAACTCACCGCGGCACATCACCGCCACCCGGTCGCAAACCCCCAACAATTCCGGCAGGTAGTTGCTGACCATCAGGACGGCCTTCCCCCGCGCCGCCAGCGCGTCAATGACCCGGTAAATCTGCGCCTTGGACCCAACATCAATGCCTCGCGTCGGCTCGTCAAGTAACAGGACATCCACGTCGTGATGAAGCAGCCGGCCAAAAGCCACCTTCTGCTGATTGCCGCCCGAGAGCGATTGCACCGCCTGCCCCGGATCACCACACTTAATCTGTAGCTCCGCGATCCACCGCCGCGTGACCTCCGCCTGACGCCGCGGCAGGACCAGCCCCCACGGCCCCAGTCCCTCGAGACGCGATAGCGTCGTGTTATCCGCCACCGAGAGCGTTTGCGCCAGTCCTTCGTTCTTCCGGTCTTCACTCACCATCCCCATCCCCTGCGCCCACCGCCGGGCCGGTGAGGCAGGGCCTACATACCCGCCCACCCGTACCGTCCCCCGCCGGACCGGCGCCAACCCGAACACCGTCCGCAGGAATTCAGTCCGGCCCGCACCCACCAGACCGGCAATCCCCAGCACTTCCCCACGCCGTAGCATCAGCGAAGCCCTGACCGGCTTATCCGCACCGGCCAACCCATCCACTTCCAACAGGACCTCGCCCGCCATCCGCGGCGACCGCGGATACAGATCCTTGACCTCACGCCCCACCATCTGCTCGATAATCCGCGCCGCTGGCGTGGATGCCGTCGCCCCTTCGCCTACGCTGTGCCCGTCGCGCAATACAACAAACCGGTCGCTGATGGCTTTGACTTCCTCGAGAAAATGGGAAATGTAGACGATCGCATAACCACGCTGCTTGAGGTCCCGGACCCTCGCGAACAGGTGCTGTATGTCTTCACGGGCCAGACTGCTGGTCGGTTCATCCAGAACCAGCACCCGGCACCCCACCGCCAACGCCCGGGCGATCTCAACTATCTGCCGGTCGGCAATCGTCAACCGCTCCACCCTCGCGTCGGGTGCGATATCGGACCGGCCCAGTTCCTTGAGCGCCGCCACCGCCTTGCGCCGCATGTCATCCCGTCGAAGGAACCCACTCCGGACCGGTTCCATCCCCAGGAGAATATTCTCCATCACCGACAAATGGGGCGCCAGTGCCAGTTCCTGGTAGATCATCGCCACTCCGGCCAGACGGGCTTCATGCGGCGTCCGCGGAAGGTAGGGAACCCCGTCAAGCCACATCTCGCCGGCATCCGGCGGATGCGCGCCGGAGAGCACCTTCATGAGCGTGCTTTTCCCGGCCCCATTCTCCCCAACCAGGGCCAGAATCTGTCCGGAATCAACCCGCAAATCAACGCCCCCCAGGGCCTGGGTTGCCCCGAACGCCTTGCGGATACCTCTCATCAGCAGGCGCGGCGGACTGGCGGTTGGACTGGCGTCCATGGCCATCAGGGCAGTTGCAGGATCTTCTTGATCTCGACCGTGCCAAGATTCTCCGGTGTGACAAGCGCCACCCCGGTATCCACGACGGCGTCCACCCTCCGCCCCCGCAAATGGTCCACCAGCGTCTTGACGCCAAGATACCCCATGCGCTGGGGATCCTGCGCCACCAGCGCGTCTATCTCGCCCTTCCGCAACGCATCAATCAGCACCGGCGAGGTATCAAACCCCACAAACTTGACTTTGCCGGCCAGATGATTCTGCCGCAGCGCCAGCAACATGCCGAAGGTGGAGGATTCGTTCGGACAAAAGACCCCGTCCGACGCCTTGAGATTGTCGAGCATGTTCATGGCCGCCGTCTTCGCCTCGCCCGCCGTCGCGCCGGCATACCGGTTGTCCACCAGGATCCTGATATCCGGAGACTTCGCGATGGCCTCAAGAAAACCCGCCTCGCGCTCGTCCGTGCTCGCCGACCCCACCTGGTACCGCAACAGCGACACCTTCCCCTTGCCCCCGAGCCGTTCCGCCAGCCGTACCCCACCCATCTCCCCGCCCTTGCGGTTGTTGGTGGCCACGAAACTGAGAAAGTCCTTGCCGGCTTCGCCCTTGAGCGCGGAGTCGATGATGACAACGGGGATCTTCTTTTCCAGAGCCATGGCCACCGGCCGCTTGAGCGCCGTGTCATCCAACGGGGCAAGAACGATGCCGGCGACACCCTCGGTGACGAACTGTTCGACAATCGCGATTTGCTGGGCCCGGTCGTTTTCCTTCAACGGCCCCTTCCAGACAATCTCGACCCCCAGTTCCTTGCCGGCTTCCTTCGCACCCGCCTCAACCGACTTCCAGAACACATGTGTGGTGCCCTTGGGGATCACGGCAATTCGCATCCTTGGAGCCTCGGCCCCCTGCGCCACCGCGACTCCCAATGCCGCCGCCGTCACCGCCGCCAGACACCGTCTCATGATGGCAATCCCCTTTCCTGCACCTCACCCATACAATGGACCGATCTTCTCGCAGGCGCGGAAATCATCCCCGCCAAAGCGATCCCAGACCGCGGGCCGGTACACATCGCCTTCCGGCAGGTTGTGCATGTCCACCGGAATACGCAACATGGACGCCAGGGTCACTAAATCCGCCCCGATATGCCCGTAACTGAACGCCCCGTGATTGGCACCCCAACTGTTCATCACAGTGTAGACGTCCCGGAACGGCCCGCTCCCTGTCAGACGCGGCGCAAACCAGGTGGTCGGCCACGTGTTGTTGGTTCGGTTGTCCAAGATCTTGTGCGCCTTGTCAGGCAGCGAAACCGTCCACCCTTCCGCCACCTGCAACACCGGCCCCACCCCCTTCACCAGATTCACACGGGCCATGGTCACCGGCATATCCCCCGCCGTCACAAACTTGGACGACCAGCCGCCGCCGCGGAAGTATTCGGTGACGGACGGATGCCATGTGGTGGCCCCCAGGCACTTTTCCACTTCAGCCTGTGTGATATCCCAGAATGGCTTCATGGCCGGCTTGCCGCCAACCTTCTGCTGCCCGCACCCATCCAGCGCCGCCGCCCCCGAGTTGATGAGATGAATGATGCCGCCAGCCGCCTTCCCCGTCAGGCGATGTCCCGTCACCCGCTTCACCGCATCGGGACTCCAATAGGTGCGGACATCGGCAAACACCTGCGCCGTATTGGTCACCAGATAGCCGAACAACATGGCAATGCCGTTGAGACTGTCATTCTCCGTGGCAATCAGACGCGGCATGCGGACCCCGTCCCAGTCAAACGAACTGTTCGAAATCGCCTCCAGGAAGTCGCCGTTCGGATAGGTGTCCGTCCAGTGACGCTGCCCCTGGAACCCTCCCGCAATGGCGTTGTGGCCGCAGGATTCCTCAATGAAACCCTTCTTCGCCAGCCGGGGATTCCCGTACATCAGATCACGGGCAATGAGAGCCATTTTGACCGACACCTCCCATTCGGAGTCCAGGGCGGCACGCGACCGCTGCTGCGCCTTCTTGTTGGGGTCATGCCCCTCCCGGCAATTCCGGCGCACCCACGCGATGGCCCGCTCATACTCCTCCGTGTCAAACACGTTATCCCGGATCCGCCGCGCAAACTCCGTCAGATCCACCGACTCCACCCGCATCCCCAGATAGTCCTCAATGAAGCCGTTATCCACAATCGAACCGGCAATCCCCATGGAACAGCCACCCATCGACAGGTAGGACTTTCCGCGCATGATGGCCACCGCCAGGCCGGCTTTGGCAAACCGCAGCAGTTTGGTTTCCACATCGGCGGGAATCCGGGTATCCCCGGCATCCTGGACATCACGACCGTAAATACCAAAGGCCGGCAACCCCTTTTGCGCATGGGCGGCCAGCACCGCCGCCAGATATACCGCGCCAGGCCGTTCCGTCCCATTAAACCCCCAGATGGCCTTGGGCGTCAGCGGATCCATATCCATGGTCTCACTGCCATAGCACCAGCACGGCGTGACCGTGAGCGACACCCCCACGTTTTGCTTCCGGAATTTGTCCGCACATTGCGCCGCCTCCTTGACCCCTCCAATGCAGGAGTCCGCCACGACACAACGCACGGGGCGCCCGTCCGGATACCGCAGTCTCGAGGAAATCAGTTCCGCCGTCTTCCGCGCCATGTTCATCGTCGGCGCCTCCAACGATTCCCGCACCCCGCCGTATCGCCCGTCAATGGCCGGACGAATTCCCACTGCCGGATATTCCTGCACCGTCAACACATCCTTCTTCACTGTCATGGCACCCTCGCTCTTTAATTGATTGATTCCGGAGGCGCTTGCCTATCGCCCCGATTGACTTTTTGCAGGCGACAGCGTCTCATGGGGCCCCGCCCTCCGTCTAGAATATTTTGGCGACACTCCGCCCGACACTCCGCCCCATCTTTGGATCCAACTGACCTCGCGTCAGTGGCGAACAACGTTGTAGCCACGTAAACCACTGGCCGTTCTTCAAACCGTATTCCCTACGGACGGATTGACACCTCCCTCCCCATTTCCTACTCTTCGCCCCCCATATGGATACCGCTTTCACCAACGAAATCGCCCGGCGCCGCACGTTCGCCATCATTTCCCACCCGGATGCCGGCAAAACCACCCTCACCGAAAAACTCCTCCTCTACGGCGGCGCCATCCAACTGGCAGGATCGGTGCGCTCGCGCCGTGACCGCAAAAACACCACCTCCGACTGGATGGAACTGGAAAAGGAACGCGGCATTTCCGTCTCCTCCACCCTCCTCCAGTTCGACTACGGCGGCTGCGTCATCAACCTGCTCGACACCCCCGGCCACAAGGACTTCAGCGAGGACACCTACCGCGTCCTCACCGCCGTGGATAGCGTCATCATGGTCATCGACGCCGCCAAGGGCATCGAGGAACGCACCCGCAAACTCTTCGAAATCTGCCGCCTGCGCGGCATCCCGATCTTTACGTTCATGAACAAAATGGACCGCCCCGCCCAGGACCCGCTCGCCCTCGTCGACGAACTCGAAAAGGTCCTCGGCATCGGCGCCTTCCCCGTCACCTGGCCCCTCGGCAGCGGCACCGACTTCAAAGGCGTGTACGACCGGCTGACCCGTAAACTGCACCTGTTTGAACGCACCGCCCATAACGCCCACCGCGCCCCGGAACAGGTGACCGGCATCCATGACCACGCCCTGCTGGACCGGATTCCGCCCCATATCCGCGACCCCTGGCTGGAGGAACTGGAGATGCTCTCCGCCGCCGGAGAAACCTTCGACGAGCAACAGGTGCTCCGCGGCGAAATCTCACCCGTGTTCTTCGGAAGCGGCATGACCAACTTCGGCGTGCAACTCCTTCTCGACTATTTCGTCCAGCACGGCGCTCCTCCCCAGCCCAGGGTTTCCACCCGCGGCCCGATCGCACCGGAACATCCGGAATTCTCAGGCTTCGTGTTCAAGGTCCAGGCCAACATGAACCCCCGCCACCGGGACCGCCTCACCTTTGTCCGCGTCTGCTCCGGCAAGTTCGAGAAGGATATGGTGGTCAATGACCCCGAAACCGGAAAACCCGTCCGCCTCTCCTATCCCCAGAAACTGTTCGGCCAGGACCGCGAATCCCTCGACATCGCCTATCCGGGCGATATCGTCGGCCTCGTCACCCACAAGGCCTTCCGGATCGGCGACACGCTGACCAGCAACCCGGATATCCGGTATGACGAAATTCCGCGCTTCCCCCCCGAAGCCTTCTCCTACATCCGCAATACCGGCGCCGCCAAACAGAAGCAATTGCGGGAAGGCCTGGACCAACTCCTGCAGGAAGGCGTCATCCAGTCGTTTGAACTCGTCGGCGAATTCCAGACGGCACCATTGCTGGGCGCGGTTGGCCAACTTCAATTCGAAGTGGTGGCCTACCGGCTTCAGACTGAATACGGCGCCGAACCGCGCCTCGAACCCGCCCCCTTCTCCCAGATCCGGTGGTTCTCGCCCGGCATCACCCGCCAAACCGTCGCCGGGTACTATCTTGGCTCCGGCGTCAAAGTCGCCACCGATGTCCGCGGCCAACATGTCATCCTCTTCCCCGACAAATGGGCGGTGGATTACTTCCTCAAGGAGCATCCGGGCGTGGAGCTTCACACCGTCTCCCCGCACGCCACCAACCCGGTTTGACTTCATCTCCCTTTTCCAGTAAACATCCTTCTGCGCCATGGACATGACCTCTACGAAACTCCGCCGCGGAAAACGACGCAGCCGCAAAGGCATACGCACCTTGCTGCTTCTTCTCGGTTGCCTGGCCGCCCCCACAGGTCTGGGCATGTCGCTATGGGGCTTGTCAGACCATGCCGCCCTGCCGCTTCGCTTCGGACTTCTCAACATCGGCGGCAGCGCCATCTGCTTCCTCGCCTACTTCCTGCTCCGGAAGCGGTCCAGCCAGCCCTCCCGCCAAACTTGGAATTCCACCCAATTCACAGCCGCCAATACCAACCGCGCCGGCATGGCATTGCTCGTCTCACTGATGATGCTCGCCCTCCTGTCAGGCATGGCCCTCCATACGCTCGTGGCCGCCGGCATGGACCTGCGCTTCGCCCGCGAACGTCACACGTCATGCCTGCTGCGAACCACCGGAACTGATGCAATTCTGACCCTCCTTCGCGAGACGCCACGCCTCTCGCCCGATACACTCGCTCACCTGGACCGCACTCTGACTTCCGGTCCTGACATCGAAACTCTCACGTCAATGCGGGAAGTTGATCGCACCGTGCTTCCGCCACCCTTCCTCCTCCAGACCCCCCCCTTGTTCGGGCGCTTCTTCACCGTAACCACCCGGATCACCCGCAACAAGGATGCACGCGAAATACGCGCCCTCGCCTGCCTTCTGCCCACCGGGGAACTGCGCCTGCTAAGTTGGACCGAACCCCTCTGACCCCACCACGATGAAACCGCGCCTAACCTCCATCCCCTTCCGACCCCGCACCGTTCTCGGTGTTGATCTCGACGGGAACCGCGTTATCTGCGTCGAAGCCACACGGCGTCATGGGCGTATTGAACTCAAACAACGGTCCGATGCCTTTGCCGCCCCCGGCCCCGGCAACCCCGTCGCCGCTTGCCTGCTTCAGCGCGAAGGTTTCGTCCGCTGGCTGACCGCACCTCTGGCCTCTGCCAGCAAGGCGGAGAAAGTCTTTCCCTCCCTCCTCGACATCCAGTTGCCGTTTTCACTGGAAACCTGTGAATTCTCAGTGGTCGATATCCAATCCGCGCCCGACCGCCGCACCACCTTGGGCTTGGTCACCGGAGCACGCCATGTCGATATCGACGCCCGCCTGACCACCTTGAACCGCCTGGGGATCACCCCGCGTATCCTCGATCAGGAAGGTCTCGCCCTGTGGACGCAATTGCAGGCAGAATATCCGGCCCTTTCGAACGCTAACACCGCCAGCGCCGTGTTGTATTGCGCTTCCGACCGGTGCACACTCGCCGTTGGCCGCGGATCCTCCCTCCTCGGCGCCCACACCATGAAGGAGGCCGACCCTGACCTGGTTCGCCGCATCCTGAAATCCTACTTCCCGGAACCCCCGTCCACCTTCCTTTGGTTTCTCGCCGGACCCGCCGCCCTCAGTCATGAAGCCGCCGGTCGACTGCAGACAATTCCCGCCCACTTCGGAGCCAATCCCGCCAAGGTTGTTCGCGACCCGGAAACCTTCCTGGCGCGCGCCCTGGCAACCCGCGCCCTGACTCCAGGCTACTGCCGCTGCAATCTCCTCTCCGGGAAATTCCTGCACCCGGAGGATCTTGCCCGTCAGAAACGACACCCCTATGTAACGGCAGCGCTCTTCCTGTGCACCGGCCTGGCTCTCTGCCTGACTACCCTGTCCTGGCACATCGCCGTCCGTCAACGCACTGCCGCCATGCAACGGGAACTGAAAGACCTCGCTGTCGCCATTGCCGGATCCCCCAGCCTCATTCAGAACCGGCAGGAAGTGCTTTCAGCAAAGAGGGTCATCGAGAATCAAGGCAAGTTGTACGCACCCTTCATGGCCCCCTTCATTCCAACACTCCCCGACACCTTGAAGGCCGTCCTTTCAGCTTGCCACCAGAACAGCATCACCATCGAGTCCATGACCATGAGCCGCCAGTCGGTCATCGCCCATGGCTTCGCCGCGAAATGGAGCCAATGCGAACACGCCGCCACCAGCCTCTCCGGTGCAGGATGGACGGCACAGGTCACACGAAAAGACACCGTCGCCGGCGAAACACGCGTGGCGTTTGTATTGCGAATGACCCCTTCCCATGAAACACGCTAATCCATCCCTGATCGCCTTGTGGACCGCCGCCGTCCTCGCCGTCGGTTTCGGCTCCATTGCCGCCCTCCGGTCACTCGCCGGCTTGGAGCGCCAAACCAACCTCTGGACACAGAAACTCAGTGACCAGAACGAACTCCGTCGCCTGGGGGATCAAGCCAAACGCTTCAGGACAGCCGTGAGCACCCACAACGCATGGCCCTCGTCACCCCCGCCGATTCAGGAACTCGTTTCCCGAACCCTTCCGGGTGTCGCCGTCTCGCCGTTCTCCTTCTCTGATCAACCTTCCGTGGAACATTGGACCGCCCGGCGCATCGCCTTCTCCATGACCGATGTCCCTGGTGACTCATTGGACCGGTTCTTTCAGGCCGCATCCACGGCGCGCCCGCCATGGTCCATCGAGGAATGCACCCTGCAGGCGTCCACTGCCTCGGGCCGCCTCGCCAGGGTGGACCTGGTACTGGTTGGAGTGGAACGCACGGAACCTGGAAACTGAGCCGCGCTCAGTGGCGACGCAACATCTCGCGCGCGTGTTTTACCGTCACACTGGTCAGATCACGCCCGCCTAGCATCCGCGCAATTTCCTCGACCCGTTCCTCCGCCCCCAGCGGGACAATATGGGTCCGGGTACGACTGTTGACCACTTCCTTGGTCACCGCAAAATGGGTACCACCATGCACGGCAACCTGCGGGAGGTGCGTAATGCAAAGCACCTGGTGATGTTGCCCCACGGTACCCAACTTGCTCCCGATCGCATTACCCATCACCCCGCCGACATTCGCATCAATCTCATCAAACACCA
>JBIJCW010000113.1:0-7492 GCA_044344495.1 Kiritimatiellia bacterium
GGCGGGTACGCCTTGTGCTACGAAGGGCGCCATCCTGGCTTCAGAAACTTTGACAACTACAGAATGAGAGTTAGAGTGATGTGTGCCTAGGTAAACAGCAGGTGCCCCCGTTAATGTCCGAGAGCCCATCACCGAAGGGTTCCACACCAAGATGGAACTCATCTCAAGAAGAGCCTTCGGCTTCAGAAACTTTGACAACTACAGAATGCGAGTTAGAGTGATGTGTGCCTAGGTAAACAGCGGGTGCCCCCGTTAATGTCCGAGAGCCCATATTTTCATGGCCCGGAAACAACAAGGCCCTTCGACAGGCTCAGGGCATTCGCCGCGGGCGCGTCGAATGGCGGAAGGGGAGGGATTTGAACCCCCGGACCCTTGCGGATCTCCGGTTTTCAAGACCGGCGCTTTAAACCACTCAGCCACCCTTCCTTGTGCGGCGGGGGACAATATACAGTGCTCTTGTCGGATCGTCAAAGAGGCATGATGCAAAATTATGGTATGTTGTTTTTCGAGGGAGTGTGTGATCTTGGATAACCATGAAGCGGCGGATACAGAGTCGGATTCCTGAGGCGGCGGCTGGTTCGCTTTTGTTGGACTACCTGGCGGGGAGATTCACCTACCATGCGGCCGAGGTGTGGATGGAGCGGATCGGGGCGCGGCGGGTGCTCGTCAATGGCGTGGCGGCGGATGCACAGTGTGCTCTACAGGCTGGCGACCTTGTCGAGTTTGTGGCTGACGATATTCCGGAACCCCGCGTCAATTTCGATGTCAGGATTGTTCATGCCGATGATGACATCATGATCATCGATAAGCCTGCGAACCTGCCCTGTCATCCTGCCGGGCGGTATTTCAATCATACGGTCTGGGGTTGGCTGAAGCGCGAACATGGAGTGGAGAAGCCGGCGATTATCAACCGCCTGGATCGCGAGACGTCGGGATTGCTCATGGTGGCGTTGAATCCGGTGGCCGAATCCCGGTGTCGGCGCCAGTTCGCGGCCCGGCGCGTGGCCAAGGAATACCTGGTGCTGGTGGAAGGGGAATTCCCGGAATCGGCGGAGGCCTGCGGGTGGATGCTGGCGGACCCCGACGCGGGGACAGCGCGGCGGCGGGTCTATCGTCCGGGGGGCGGGGTTGAACCGGTTGAGGCGGATTGGGCGGAGACGCGGTTTGTTCGACGGGCGATGGCGAACGGGGTGAGTCTGGTGCGGGCGGTGCCGGAGACGGGGCGTCTGCATCAGATCCGTGCCACGCTGTGTTCGCTGGGGTTTCCGGTGGTGGGGGATAAGGTTTATGGGGTTGATCCTGGAATGTTCGGGCGGTTTTGCACGGACGCGCTTTCGGAGGAGGACTGGCGGCGGCTCCGGGTGAAGCGGCAGGCGCTGCATGCGTCGCGGTTGGAGTTCCGGCATCCGAGTGACCAACGCGAGGTGTGTTTTGAGTCGCCGCTGCCGGACGAGTTGGCGGCGGTGTTGAGGAAAGGGGTGGGGGGTAACATGGATATACAGGATGGATAGGATGGGGGATGGGGGGTAATCACGAGTTCGTGAAGAGATTAATGTGGGAGGGGCGCGATGCGCCGCGATGTTGCCGAACAGTTGCTGGTCGCGGCGCGTAGCGCCCCTATCACATTGAAAAAGAGAGCGTGGCGCTTTCCATCTCGACAATCCAGGGGGCTGTCGCCATATTTTCGGGCACTATGAAAAACTTATTTGCGCGAAAACCGATGTCGAAACTCCTCGCGGATATCGAAACAGAGGAAGGCCAACACACTCTGGCAAGAGTCCTTGGTCCATGGAATCTAACGAGTCTGGGGATCGGCTGCATTATCGGCGCCGGTATTTTTGTCCTTACCGGTCAGGCGGCGGCGCACTATGCCGGGCCGGCGATTGTGCTCTCCTTTATCTTCTCGGCGATCTCGTGTGCCCTGGCGGGATTGTGTTATGCCGAGTTTGCTTCCATGATTCCCAGGGCCGGCAGTGCCTATACCTACGCCTATGCCACTCTGGGCGAATTCTTTGCCTGGATCATCGGGTGGGATCTGGTGTTGGAATACCTGTTTGGCGCCTCCACGGTGGCCGTCGGCTGGTCAGGGTATGTGGTCAGTTTTCTCCGGGATTTCGGTGTCGTCATTCCTCCGCAACTGACCTCGGCCACCGGGACGCAACTGATCTGCCTGCCGGACACGGGGTGGGTGCAGTCCACGGCGGCGCTGATGGCCCAACTGACAGCCAAGGGGATTGATCCGTCGGCGTTGCCGCATGTGACGGCCATTCTTAATCTGCCGGCGATGATCATCACGGGGATTGTTACCGTGTTGCTGGTGGTGGGGATCAAGGAGTCGGCGCATTTCAACAATCTCATTGTGCTGGTCAAGGTATCCGTCATTCTGCTTTTCATTGCCTTCGGGTTTTTCTTTGTGAAGATGCAGAACTGGACGCCATTCCTGCCGGCGAATACGGGTGATTTCGGGGCATTCGGGTGGAGCGGGGTCTTGCGGGGGGCCGGGGTGATCTTTTTTGCCTACATCGGGTTTGATGCGGTATCGACGGCGGCCCAGGAATCCAAGAATCCGCAGAGGGACATGCCGATTGGAATTCTTGGTTCGCTGGCGATCTGCACGGTGCTCTACATCCTGGTGTCGTTGGTCATGACGGGTATGGTGCCCTACGCGCAGTTGGCGGTGCCGGATCCGATAGCGGTGGCGGTGAATGCGGGTGGGGAGCGGTTGTTCTGGTTGCGTCCGTTCATTAAGATTGGGGCGATCGCGGGATTGAGTTCGGTGATCCTGGTGTTGTTGCTGGGGCAGACGCGGGTTTTCTATTCCATGTCGCACGACGGGTTGTTGCCGCCGGGGTTTTCCAAGATACACCCCCGGTTCAGGACGCCGCATGTGACAACGATTGTGACGGGTATCGTGGCGGCCGTGGTGTCGGGCACGTTCCGGATTGGTGACCTGGGCGAGTTGGTGTCCATTGGCACCCTGCTGGCGTTTATCATCGTGTGTGTGGGGGTGCTGATCCTGAGGTGGCGGCATCCGGAAATTCCGCGCGCGTTCAAGACGCCGGGATTGCCCTATGTGCCGATCCTGGGGGTGATGGCGTGTTTGGCGCAGATGGTGGGATTGCCCGGGGTGACGTGGTGGCGGCTGTTGATCTGGATGGGAGTCGGGTTCATCATCTATTTCGGGTATAGCCGGCGGCACAGCAAGCTCAGGGGTGAGATTTCGATTACCCACAAGTAGCACCGAAAAGAAGGACTTCACCACTAATTTACACTAATTCTCACTGACGGGAGGAGTAAAGATCCTCCTTCGCTAAAACTGCGAAGCGACCTTCCGTGAAGAATTGGAGATAGTGGGGAAGTATTGCACATAAGACGGAGTGGTCTGCCTGCCCTGAGCGACGTCGATGGGTTTATTTTCCAGAATTCCCCGAATAACCGGTGCGGGATTTTTGACTGAGGTACTCCGCAGACGAAAATGCCGCAACATTCTCCATTTATCCTCTCTTTTTCCGGATTAGTGCGGATTAGTGAAGATCAGTGGTGAAGTCTTCCTCTTGACTTATGGGTAATAGAAAGCAGGGGTGAGTCGAGGTGCAAGAGTCGCCGCAGCGAAGCGCGTTTCCCACATTGGGTAACTCACGAAAAGCATGCAGAATTAACCTGTGCAGGCTTGACGTGGAGGCGGTGCAGGCTTAATATGCAGGCATCATGAGCAAAGGAATCCAATATACCCTTCGAAGTGTTCCGGAGCGGACGGATCAACTGTTGCGTGAAGCGGCGGCTACCTATGGAACCAGTATCAACCAGATGGCGCTGGATCTGATTTCCAAGGGAGTTGGGGCGAATGCAGGGGTGGCTGAGTATCACGATTTGGATGATCTGATAGGCTCCTGGGTGCAGGATCCGGAGTGCGACAAGGCGCTGGCCGAAATGGACCGGGTTGATGCGGAGTTGTGGCAGTGAGACTGGTTATCGACACGAATCGCTACCGGGATTTTTGCGAGGGCAAGGATGATGCGGTTCACCGGTTCAGGACGGCTGACCGCCTCATCATGCCATTTCCCGTGCTGGCGGAGTTGCGTGCCGGGTTTGAGTGTGGCACCGTGGCCCGTCGGAATGAGGGTGTCTTGAGCCGATTCCTGAACAGTCCCCGTGTGGAAATACTGTATGCCGACGAGCAAACCACTTTTCATTACGCCCGGATATACCGCCAACTCCGGGAGCAGGGGACGCCAATCCCGACCAATGACATCTGGATCGCGGCATTGGTTCAGCAACACCATTTGATCCTGTATTCCCGAGACAGCCATTTCGATGCCCTGCCGCAGTTGAGCCGGCTGAAGTGAAGCTTGCCAGTTGCATAAAGTGCGTGTGACGGACATTGTTTGTCCTGGTGGGTGTGCAATGATGGTGGCATGAAACAAGCCGAATTGGAAATCAGGCACCGCGGGATTATTGATGAGCTCAATGCCAAACGGAAGTTGTCGCTCACCTACTACCGGGATGCGTATGTCGAAGAAGATGTGAGGCCTCTGGTGGAGGTTCTGAACAATCCTTGGACCGTCAGTGCAGACTCTTTGTTTGACGAAAAGCATCTTATATGCTTTTATGATGATGAAACTAAGGAGAAAATAGTATGCGAATGACCGTTGATATTGATGATAAACTCCTGAGTGAAATCCAGCACGAGACCGGAATGAAGGGGAAGTCGCCTGCCGTCAGGAAAGCGCTTGAAACCTATCTGAGGGAGGTGCGCAAGCGGAGTCTGATCCAGCGGGTTATGGAAGGGCGTACGAACTACGGCAGGAGCAATGAGGAATTGGAGGCCCTGACGACCTATGATTCTCATTGATACCTCCGTTTGGGTGGAATTCTTCCGGAAGAAAGGGAGCCTGCAGGCGAAGCACCGTGTGGCGTCATTGTTGAATGACGATGCGGCCGCCTATACATGTCCGGTTCTGCTGGAGCTGTCCGTCGGGGCGAGAGAAACGGCGGAAGTTGAATTGATTTCGGAAACGATGGGTCTGTGTCAGAGGGTGATATTCCTGCCGGAATTCTGGGAGCGCGCGGCCACGCTCGAGAGGACGCTTCGGCAGCGAGGCGCTACCGTTCCGCGCGATGACATCCTTGTCGCCACGGTGGCGGTGGAGTGCCAGTTGACTTTGCTTTGTCGCGATGCGCACTTTGACTTGATCGGGAGGCAAGGGGGGTGTGCCTTGAAGGTTGAACAGGTCCAGGGGTAAGGGGCGGGGCGTCATTGAAAAAGCGGTAATGGGAGCGGGGAGAGGGGAAGGTGCGAAGGGTGAACGTTCGTTTGCTCAACTTTCTTCACCCGTGACGCGAGGTCACGGGGATCGCACTGTCTTCACCCGTGACGCGAGGTCACGGGGATCGCTAAGACTGCGAGCATGGGGGGGCAAAAAAAGCATTGACCTTTCCGGCGAATGTTTCTATACATAGAAACATTATGTATCCGAACCAACAGGAATACGAGGTGCTGGCGCAGTCCTATGACGTGGTGCCGGTGTATAAGGAAGTGCTGGCGGACATGGAGACCCCGGTCTCGGTCCTGCAGCGATTGATGAACCGGGAGAATGCTTTTCTGCTGGAAAGTATGGAGGGCGGCGAGAAATGGGGCCGGTATTCGTTTGTCGGCGTGGATCCGCGACCGTTCCTCGAGGTTGATCATCGGCAGCCGGTGTCGGGCGGGCTGGAGGATCTGCGGCGCATCTTCAAGAACGTCAAGGTGGCGGCGATTCCGGGGTTGCCCCGGTTTATTGGCGGGGCGGTGGGTTTCCTTGGTTATGAGGCCATGGGAGAGTTCGAGCGGATGCCGGCCCCGAAGCCGGGTGCCGGGGCGGGGCGCCTGCGCAGCCGGTTTGTGCTGGCGGACCGCATGATTGTCTTCGACAACGTCCGGCACACGTTGAAGATCGTGGTGTGTACGCGGCCGGCGGAGGCGGCCTCGCCACAGGCGGCGTACCGGCGTGCGCTTTCAGAGATCGAGGGCATCGAGCATACGCTGAACCAGCCATTGGCGCCGCCGGCGCCGGACCAGGCGGGTGAAGTGCGTTTTGAATCCAATATGTCGCAGGAGGATTATTGCGGCATGGTCAGGAAGGCCAAGGATTACATCTATGCGGGCGACATCATCCAGGTGGTGCTGAGTCAGCGGTTCAGCGCGAAAGTGGATGTGTCGAGCCTCAACCTTTACCGGGCGTTGCGGTTGCTGAACCCGTCGCCGTACACGTTCTTCCTGAAGATGGGTAGTCAGACGCTGGTCGGGTCCTCGCCCGAGGTGATGGTGCGCCTGACGGGGAATGTCGTGGAACTCCGGCCGATTGCGGGGACGCGGCCCAGGGGTCAGGATGACGCGAAGGACCGGGCGCTGGCGGACGAACTGCTTTCGGACGAGAAGGAGAAGGCGGAGCACGTGATGCTGGTGGATCTTGGGCGGAACGATCTGGGGCGTATTTCGGAGACCGGCAGTGTGCAGGTGACGGAATACATGGTGGTGGAGCGGTACAGTCATGTGATGCATCTGGTGTCGCATGTGCAGGGGATCCTGCGCAAGGGGCAGGATGCCTACGATGTGATCAAGGCGACGTTCCCCGCGGGGACGTTGTCGGGGGCCCCGAAGATCCGGGCGATGGAGATCATTCATGAACTGGAGCCGGAGCCGCGGGGGGCGTATGGCGGTGCGGTGGGGTATGTGGGGTATGACGGGAACATGGATCTGGCGATCACCATCCGGACGCTGGAGGTGGCGGGCGGGACGGTGTCGGTGCAGGCGGGGGCGGGGATTGTGTATGACTCCGATCCGGAGAAGGAGTTCCAGGAGACCTGTCACAAGGCGCGCGGGATGCAGAAGGCCGTCCAGATGGCGGCAAGCGGACTTGAACTGAGCGGGGGTGCGGTATGATGGTCCTGATTGATAACTACGATTCGTTCACCTACAACCTGGTGCAGATGATGGCGGCGATCGGGGCGGATATCCGGGTGTTCCGGAACGACGCGATCACGGTGGAGCAGGTGGAGGCGATGAAGCCGGCCGGGGTGGTGATTTCGCCCGGGCCCTGCACGCCAGCGGAGGCAGGCATTTCCGTGGCGCTGATCCGGCGGATGAGCGGCAGGATCCCGGTGCTGGGCGTGTGCCTGGGGCATCAGTCCATGGCGGTGGCGTTCGGTGCCACGGTGTCCAACGCGAAGCGGATCATGCACGGGAAGGTTTCGCAGGTGAGTCACGACGGCGCGGGATTATACAAGGGGATGGCCAATCCCTTTCCGGCGGGGCGGTACCATTCGTTGGCGGTGATCAAGGAGACGCTACCGCCCGAGCTGGTTGCGGATGCGTTCAGTGAGGATGGTGAGATCATGGGGATGCATCATGTGACGCATCCATCCTACGGGGTGCAATTCCATCCGGAATCGGTACTGACGCCGGGGGGGAAGCGGTTGTTGAGGAATTTTGTGGAGATGGTGGGGCAAGGGG
>JBIJCW010000114.1:0-7470 GCA_044344495.1 Kiritimatiellia bacterium
GGCGGCCGCGGCGCGGCACTTTGAGCGGTTGCCGCACCGGATGCAAACGGTGGCGGTGATCCGTGATGTGACCTTTATCAATGACAGCAAAGCCACCAACCTGGCGGCCATGGCGGCAGCCCTGCGGATGGGCGTTGGGCCCGTACGATTGATCGCGGGGGGATTACTGAAGGAAAAGGATTTGGGGGGGATAAAAAAAATACTCGTCAAGCGGGTTAGCGGGGTCTATGTTATCGGGAAATTCTCGCGTGAAATGGCTTTGGCGTGGCAGGATGCGGTGCCTTGTGCGATTTGCACGGGATTGAAGGATGCGGTTGACCGGGCGTGGCGGGATGCGAAGGCCGGGGAAACGATCCTGCTTTCACCGGGTTGCGCGAGTTTTGATCAGTTTAGGAGTTTTGAGGATAGAGGCGAACAGTTTATTGGAATGGTGTCTGAGATTCATAAAGGAGAGTTGATGTGAAAAAGGCGTGGGCATTTGGTGTTGTGGCGGCGGTGCATGTGGTGGTTTTGGGATCCTTGTTGCTTCAGGGTTGCGGGACAACGCGTCCGCAGCCGGTGACGCAGGCGGAGCCTCCGGTGGTGATGCCTCCGGTGACTGAGGCTCCTGTTCTGCCTCCGGTAGTGGAGCCCGTGAAAGTGGCGTTGCCTCCCGTGGAATTCTCCAAGAAGACGTACACGGTGAAAGCCGGAGACAGTCTCTCCCGGATTGCGCAGCGGTTCAATGTGTCGACGCGCGACATCATCAAGATGAACAAGATCAGCAATCCGAACAAGATTGTTGTCGGGACCAAGTTGACGCTTCCGGGATATGTGGATCTGAATGCCAAGGAGCCGGTCCGGAAGGTCCACAAGGCCACTGCGCCGAAAGTGGCGAAGAAGGCCACTGCGACGAAAGCGGTCAAGAAGTCGGAAGCGTCGGCCGTGGCGGGTGAAGCGCCGGCCGTGGCTACAGCCGAAACCCCTGCTCCGGCGGCGGATGCGGCGGTGTTGGAAGCCAAGCCTGGCGAACTGTTGCATGTGGTGGAACCGAACCAGCAGTTGGAAGCCATCGCGATGATGTACGGTGTGCGGGTTGAGGAGCTGGTCCGCTTGAACAATCTGACATCACCGGATGTGAAGGTTGGTCAGACCCTTAAGATTCCGCCACCGGTTGAGTGATGTGGAAGGCCCCCAGCATTTTGGTGGGCATCGTCCTTTTGCTTCTGGCGCTGGGCATCGTGATGTTGGCCAGCGCCAGTTCCGTTAAAGGGGACGATGTTCACAAGGATCCCCACTACTTTCTCCGGCGCCAGCTTGTGTTTCTGGCGGCGGCAGTGGTGGCGGGGGTTGTCGGGGCATCGGTGGATTACCACTTCTGGAAGAAGTATTGGATCCCGGTGGCCGTGGCGGCGGTGGTGGTGCTGGTGTTGGTTCTTGTGCCGCACATCGGATCCAAGATCGGCGGGAGCCGTCGTTGGCTTAAGATAGGCCCGATCAGCCTCCAGCCCTCGGAATTCGCCAAGTTCGCGCTCGTCGTTGCGCTTGGCGGTTGGATTACGCAGGTGGGGCAGCGGATCGGGACGCTCAAGGACGGTATCATCAAGCCGGCCATCCTGTTGGTGGCCATGCTGGGGTTGGTGTTTCTGGAGCCGGATTTCGGAACGACGATTCTACTGGCCAGTGTTGGCGGGATCCTGTTGCTGGTGGGAGGGAGCCCGCCTGCCTGGTTGGGGCTGGGGGGGCTGTTGGGACTGGGCGGTTTAGCGGCGGCGATCCTGCGGGATGATGTCCGGCGCGGGCGAATCCTTGCTTTCCTGATGCCGGACAAATACCCGGCAGCGGCCTATCAACTCGGGCAATCCGAGGACGCCTTCACGCTGGGCGGGTTTTGGGGAGTGGGGCTTGGGGAGAGCATTCAGAAGCACTATTACCTTCCCGAGGCGCACACGGATTTCATCCTGGCGATTGTGGGGGAGGAGCTCGGGTTGATGGCCACCATCATGGTGGTGCTTCTTTTCGCGGCGCTGTTTGTCTGCGGGGTTCTGATCAGCCTCCGCGCGAAGGATCCGTTCGGGCGCCTGTTGGGGTTTGGTTTGACGCTGATGATCACGATGCAAGCGGTGATCAATATTGGCGTGGTGACCGGCTGCCTGCCGACGAAGGGGTTGCCGTTGCCGTTTATCAGTTATGGAGGATCGAGTCTGGTTATCTCCATGGTTAATATTGGTGTGCTGATCAACATTGCACGGCAAGGGGTCTGGGATGCGGACAAGGTGCCAGCAGGTGCGCGAGACAGGGCGCGGTGGCTGTAGAAGAGGTTGGGGTCACGTTCTGGCGAGGACGTGGTTGACGGCCTTGATGAACTCCGCGTCGCTCGGTGCCGGAATGAATTTCGCCACATTGGTGAAGGGAATATCCATGTGGAGATGGATGCCGCTGTCGTCGTAGAGGATGACGGGGATCTGGCGGGTGGCGTGGGTGTCGCCGAGAAGACGGGCAATCGCAGGGCCACTATATCCGGGTAGCAGGTATTTCAGCAGGATGGCGTGCGGTTGGTGGTTGGTGCTGGCCGCAATGACATCCCCGGGCGTCGCCAGCGGGTGCGGATCCATGCCGTGATTCTTGAAAAGTCTAACCAGGTGGTGTCGTATAGCCTCATCGTCCTCGACGATCATGATTTTGTGTGCGGTGGCGGGTTGAGGGGAAGGTTTTGGTGCGGTTATTCGATTTGCCAGGATGCTCTTGATGGCGGAGAGCAAAAGTTCGGGGGTTGAGGTTTTGGCGACGAAGCCGGCGACGCCGGTGGCATCAAAGAACTCCTTAAGGTTGGCTCGCGCCGTGAAGATCAGGACGGGAGTGCTGCCGCATTCGGGATCTTGCGCTGCTTTCTTAAGGAATCCCATGCCGCCCAGGCCCGGTATTGAAATATCCAGCACGACAAGATCCGCTTTCCGGTGCGCGAGACTTTCGAGGGCATCCTCGGCGGAGGCGGCGAGGATGACGGCATAGCCCTCGGAACGCAGGCGGTCGCCTACAGTCAGGAGGATGGCTGGATCGTCGTCGACCAGAAGAATCACGGGTTCATTGGATGTCGCATTCATCTGTCAGCATGAAGCCATGGACGCCGGGGAATGTCCATCAGGGATTTACTGAATTGTGATCAGTAAAACAGGAAGGGGCTCCGACGGCGATCACCAACTTTCAAGTGTCTGGGGTAGGGGCTACTGGCAAAGGCTTTCCGTTCGTCCGAAGGACGGCCATGCGCCGCGCGGTTTAATCCGGATTTTCAGATCAACCCGTCACGGCGTATGGTTTATGATCTCTAGATCGAGTGCTTCATGGTGCCAATCTGCTGTCACTTGGCTGGAGCGGGTGCCGTCTCCACTTTCTCAATCGTGGCAATGGATTTGAGGGTGCGAACGGTTTTCCTCTTCTTCTCCGTGATGTAACCGTTGCCCGTGACCTTGACCTTAATGCCCACGAACTCCTCGATCTTGCCTTTGGGAAGGTGGACTTCCTTTCCTTCGTCATCCGTCAGGATATACCAGGCCATCATGGTGGAGCCGTCCTTTTTCTTGTTCTCGTGTTTAGCGACGGTGCCGATCACGGTCATATCCTGGGTTGCCTGGTCTTTTTCGTGTTTGGCGGGGGTCTTGTCGGCAGGGGTGGTTTCTCCGGCTATTGCCGCGGTCGTTGCCAATACCAATGCTGCCAATGCGATCGAGTATACGTTCTTCATCATCATGTCTCCTGTTGTTTGTCGTCCTGATCCCGACCGTCGTGTGACGTCCGTATTAAGATCAAGCGGGGATGAACTATATAGCAACATACTAATAAGGCAATATAAAAGGAGACCGCCATGTTTCGCTGTAGTACGTTCCAGTTTGCGGCAGGCAGTCTTCCGCGCCGGTTGCTCCGGCGCCGCCAAACCTTTGGGATGCTGGGTGGGCCCGCTGCGGACGTTCAACGTTTGCCTCCACCGGGGCAAGCCCGGTGGGCGGCTGATGTCACGCCTCCAAAACCCGGAGATGTGTCCGGTGGGCGGCTGACGTCACGTCTCCAAAACCTGGAGATGTGTCCGGGGGGCGGCTGATGTCATGTTGCCAGAACCTGGAGATGTGTCCGGTGGGCGGCTGACGTCACGCCTCCAAAACCTGGAGATGTGTCCGGTGGGGCGCCTGCATCGTTGAATCCCTGTTCGAAACATGGTCTGATACGGGAGTGTTGTCTGGGTGGTGTTGGGGGAGGATGGAATGGACCGGTTTGACTTGCCTATATTTGAAATCGAGAAGCGACTCGTCGATGCGGCGTCCGGCGGCGGGCGGCGCATCGTCTTGCAGGCGCCCACGGGGTCCGGCAAGTCGACGCAGGTTCCGCAGATGTTGCTCGACCGGGGATTGATTCCGGAAGGGCGGCAGGTGATTGTCCTGCAGCCACGGCGTCTGGCGGCGCGGCTACTGGCGTGCCGTGTGGCGGTGGAGCGGAAGGGGGCGGTAGGCGGTGAGGTGGGGTACCAGGTGCGGTTTGAGGATCGCTCAAGCCGGGCGACGCGCATTCTTTACGTCACCGAAGGCATCCTGTTGCGGAAACTGCTGGGCGACCCCCTCCTGTCATCGGCGGCAGTTCTTATTTTCGATGAGTTTCATGAGCGGCATTTGTTTGGGGATGTGACGCTGGCCCGGGCCTTGGAACTGCAGCGGACCGTGCGGCCGGACCTGACAGTGGTCGTCATGTCGGCGACGCTGGATGGGGGGCCCCTGGAACGGTATCTGGAGCCCTGTTCGCTGTTGAAGGCCAGTGGGCGGATGTTTCCGGTACGGATCGAGTATTTGCCGAAGCCGGTGGATTTCAACCGTCTACCGGTCTGGGAGACGGCGGCGGCGGAGACAGCGCGTCTGCTTAAGCAGGAGCCCGAGGGCGATGTACTGGTGTTCATGCCCGGGGCCTATGAGATCCAGAAGACCCTGCAGGCGTTGGCCAGGTATCCGGAGACAAGAGGGATGGTGCTCAAGCCTTTGCATGGTGAACTGGCTCCTTCCGATCAGGATGCCGCCGTGGCGCCAGCGGACCGGCGGAAGATCATCGTTTCCACGAATGTGGCCGAGACGTCGTTGACGATTGAGGGGATCCGGTTAGTGGTGGATGGCGGGCTGGCGCGGGTGGCGCGGTTTGATCCCTATCGCGGGATCGACACGCTGTGGATTGAGAAGATCAGTCAAGCGTCGGCTGATCAGCGGGCAGGGCGGGCGGGGCGGACGGCGCCGGGGGTGTGTTTACGCCTGTGGACGGAGCGGGACCATGTTGAGCGGCCGTCGCGGGAGTTGCCGGAGATCAAGCGGGTTGATCTGGCGGAAACAGTATTGATGCTTAAGGCGGGCGGGGTTGTGGATGTCAGGGCGTTCTCGTGGTTCGAGCCGCCGGACGAGCGGTTGTTGCGGCGAGCCGAAGTGTTGCTTGGGGATTTGGGGGCGGTGGATGCGGTGGGGGCGATTACGGGGATGGGGCGGCGGATGCTGGCCTTTCCGCTGCATCCGAGGTACGCGCGGATGTTGTTGGCGGCCGAGGCGACCGGGTGTGTGAGGAGTGCGGCCCTGATTGCGGCGTTGACGCAGGAGCGGGGGGTCTTGGTGCGCCGGGCGGATGAGCGGGCGCTGGAATTGCGTGACCGGCGGTTGGGCGATGAGGAGGTGTCCGATTTCTTCCTGTTGATGCGGGCGTGGGCGGAGAGCAAGGCGCATGACTACGACCTTGATCATTGCCGGCAATTGGGGATTCATGCGGGAGCGGCGCGGCAGGCAGGGCGGCTCCATGACATGTTTTGCCGGATTGCGGTGGCGGAGGGGTTACCGCTGGAAAAGGAGATTGTCGTGAACGACGGGGTGCGACGCTGCATCCTGGCGGGTTTTGCCGATCAGGTGGCGAAACGGCTGGATGGCGGCACCTTGCGGTGCGACCTCGTCCACGGGCGGCGCGGGGTGATTGAGCGGGCCAGTGTTGTGCGGAAGAGCGGGCTGGTGGTGGCGACCGAGGTGCGCGAGGTGGAAAGTGGCGGTGGGCGCGAGATGGAGGTGTTGCTGGCCTGCGTGACGGCCATCGAGGCGGCCTGGCTGGAGGAGCTTTTTCCGGGGGCGGTGAGGGAGGAGACGCAGGTGCGACTCGACGAGACGACGCGCAGGGTCGTGGCGCGGCAGGGCCGTTATTACCACGACTTGTGCCTGGAGACGCGGACGGGGGGGGTGCCCTCGAAGGCGGAGGCGGCTCGGTTGCTGGCGGATGAGGTCGAGGCGGGCCGGTGTACGTTGAAGCATTGGAATGAGGATGTGGAACAGTGGATCACGCGGGTCAACTGCCTGGCGGGCTGGTGTCCGGAACTCGGGGTCGCGGCGATCACGGCGGAGGATCGTCGGTTATTGCTGGAGGAGATTTGCACGGGGGCGTTCAGCATCAAGGAAGCCAAGGAGTGTCAGGTGTGGCCGGTGGTTAAGGGGTGGCTGGATGGTCGGGCGCAGGCGTTGGTGGAGAAGCATGTGCCGGAGCGGGTGGTGCTGCCCAACGGACGGAAGGCCAAGATGGCCTATTCGGAGAAGGGGGCCCCGGTGATGGCGGCGAGGATTCAGGACCTATACGGGGTTGAGGATAGCCTGCGGGTGGCGATGGGGCGGCAGACGGTGGTGATTCAGGTGTTGGCGCCGAATTTCCGGCCGGTGCAGGTGACGTCCGATCTGACGACGTTTTGGAAAGAGGGATATCCCAAGGCGAAGAAGGAGTTGCAGCGGCGGTATCCGCGGCACGAGTGGAGATGAGCGAAGAGCCGTGAGGGTTGAATGCCGGGGAAGAGAACCGTAGGCTGGATATCGAGATAAGGAGGCAGGTTATGGCTAACCGGGAACGTTTGAAGTGGGGGATCATCGGGTTGGGGAGTATTGCGGCCAAGTTTGCGGCGGGTTTGAAGGGGTCGGCGACCGGGACGCTGGTTGCCGTGGGCAGTCGGACGCAGGCAAAGGCCGAGGCGTTTGGACGGGAACAGGGTGCGGCGCGCTGGTATGGCTCGTATGAGGGGGTTATTGGCGACCCGGATGTAGAGGCGGTCTATATTGCCACACCGCACCCGGGGCATGCGGAGTGGGTGATCAAGGCGGCGGAGGCGGGGAAACATATCCTGTGCGAAAAACCCTTCACGATGAACCTGCGGGAGGCGGAGTCAGCGTTGGAGGCGGCGGCACGGAACCGGGTGTTCGTGATGGAAGCGTTCATGTACCGGTGCCACCCGCAAACCGCGCGTCTGGTTGAACTGGTGCGCGGCGGGGCGATCGGCGAGGTGCGGATGATTCAGGCGACGTTCAGTTTCAAGGCGGCATGGAATCCGGAAGGGCGCCTATTGAAGAATGAGTTGGGGGGTGGCGGGATTCTTGATGTGGGCGGTTACTGCGTTTCCATGTCGCGCCTGATTGCCGGCGTGGCGCTGGGGTGTCCGTTTGCCGAACCGGT
>JBIJCW010000012.1:0-23935 GCA_044344495.1 Kiritimatiellia bacterium
GCCCCGAGTACTGGTAGCCGGCATGGGGTGAGATGATGGCGACGATGCGTCCTTGAAGTGTGGGGACAACGGAATCCTCGAAACAGCTCCGCAAGGCCGCTTCCAGTTCGAAGTGGTCTGCTGGGACCCATTTTCCCGCTCCCAAGGCGGATCTCACCAGACGTTTTTCGTTGGGCATAAACGCCTCCCCCTGCATAATGCCAACCTATTTATATTACGGCGAAAGGGTCTGATTGACAAGACGTTTAACTTTTTCTTTTGCTGCTTTTCAATCGGCAGAGGCTCTGGCAGCATGACGGGTCATGAAGACCAATCCCAAACCGGCGCCCACCCTGAAGAAATCCTGCTGGATTTGTGCGTACCAGCAAATCGGGGGCCCTGCCTTTCTGGGGATGTGTACCTATTTCTCCGCCAGACTCGACCAACCGAACAAGGCAATACCAGCGTACCAAGTGGACAAAGGGTGCAAGTATTGGGAGGTTCGTCCCGCCAAGCCGGGCTGAGAGGCGTCGGATCCATTGAAGGAAGGTGGGATGATGGGTGGGGCCGCCGCGGCCGTTCAACGTTTGCCTCCACCGGGGCAAGCCCGGTGGGCGGCTGATGTCATGCAGTCAAACTCGGACGGGGCAAGCCCGGTGGGCGGCTGATGTCATGTCGCCAAGACTCGGAGATGCTCCGGACCAGGCCGGCAAGTTCATTCTTGTGGTGGGGCCGCTTTTGGGAGATAGTGCAAGGGCAGAGAGCGCATATTCCCGTGGTTGAGAAAGGGGCGACTATGAGCAGTGGATACAATGAACCCAATGTTACGGACGGGGTTCGGCATCTTCACCGGGCCTTGGCCAGTCTTCAGGAGGAACTGGAGGCGGTGGATTATTACCAGCAGCGGGCAGACCAGTCCACGGAGGAGGCGCTGAAGGCCATACTGCTTCATAATCGCGACGAGGAAATCGAACATGCTGTGATGCTGTTGGAGTGGCTTAGGCGGAACGTACCGGCGTTTGATTCAGCGATGAAGACATATCTTTTTACCACCAAGCCTGTGACAGAGATTGAAGCGGCGGCGGCAGGAGTCGTTGGCGGTGAGGATCTCGGGTTGGGGCCCCTTAAGTGAAGCCGGGTGAATGGTGTGACTTGTGACGTGCATAAGGAAGCGATGTTGACAGGGAGGAACTGCAATGACTGATATTCTGCGACGTTCTTTTGCTCCGATTACCGATGAAGCGTGGAAGGAAATTGACATGCAGGCGGCGCGAGCCCTCAAGGGGAATCTTTCGGCGCGCGGGCTGGTTGATTTCAGCGGGCCGCATGGGTGGGGCATGGCGGCGGTGAATCTGGGCAGTGTGCGAGTGGGAAGCAGTGAGCCGGTCAAAGGGGTGAGTTGGGGGAAGCGGGAAACCCAGAGTTTGATTGAAGTCCGTGCGCATTTCACGCTCAAGGTGTGGGAGTTGGACAATGTGTCGCGCGGGGGGCGGAGTCCCAATCTGGATCCGATGATCAGCGCCGCCAGAAAGGTGGCGATTTTCGAAGAGACGGCCATTTATCACGGGTTTGGCGACGGGGGGATCAAGGGGATTAGTGAGGCGGCGAGCCATAAGCCGGTGTCGCTGGCGGGAGGCGATCCGGATGCGTTCACCGAGGCGGTCGAAGCGGCGGTGCTTGCCCTCCAGAAGTCCGGCATTGGCGGGCCGTATGCCCTGGTTCTGGGAACGGATCCCTACGCGCTGGTCAAGGTGGGTGATCCGCAGGCCTATCCGTTGAAGAAGCAGGTGGATGCGATTGCCGACGGAGGCGTGTATTGGAGTCCCGCTTTGCAGGGCGGGGTGCTGTTGTCCCGTCGAGGCGGCGATTTCGAACTGACAGTTGGGCAGGACCTCTCCATCGGATACAAGGGGCAAGACAAAGACAGCGTGGATTTGTACTTCACGGAGTCCTTCACCTTCCGGGTGCTGGAACCAGCGGCAGCCTGCGAGTTGAAAATCAAAGCCTGACATGTATCTTGAGTTTTTCCAACTCAAGGAACTGCCGTTCAACATCACGCCGGATCCGCACTATCTGTTTCTTTCCCGGCAGCATCGTGAGGCGTACCATCACCTGATGTACGGGATCCGGGAACGGAAGGGTTTCATCCAGCTTACGGGCGAGGTTGGATCCGGGAAGACCACCCTGTGCCGGGCGGTACTCGCGGAACTCGGGCAGTCGGTGCGGACCGCCCTGATTCTGAACCCCTGTCTGACAGAAACGCAATTATTGCGGGCGATATTGCACGACTTCGGGTTGACGACCGGGCGGTATGACATGCTGAAGTTGGTGGAGACCCTAAACGAGTTTCTACTGGCGAAGATGGCGGCGGGGGAAAATGTGGCGTTGTTGATTGACGAGGCGCAGAATCTCTCCCCCAAGGTCATGGAGCAGGTGCGGTTATTGTCCAATCTCGAGACGACGAGGCAGAAGCTGATTCAGATCGTGTTGATCGGGCAACCGGAACTGGAGGAGAAGCTGGCCGATCCGACCTTGCGTCAACTCCGGCAACGAATTACCGTGCGCGCCCATCTTGGCCCCCTTGATGAGAGTGAGATCGGCCCGTACGTGTCGCATCGGCTGGCGATGGCGGGAGCGGGGGAGCGGATTAGTTTTGATCCCAAGGCCCTGCAGTTGGCGAATCGGTATTCAGGGGGGATACCGCGGCTTATCAATGCCGTCTGTGACAATGCCCTGTTGGCCGGTTATGTGGCCGGGCAGTGGCGGATTGACGCCGCTTGCATGAAGCGGGCCATTGCCCAACTTGAAGGCAAGCGGTAATGCTTTTCAAGCAGGGGTTGGTGTGCGATTATCGACCAAGCGTGTGTACTTGAGGGGGTCAAGAAAAGCGGAAGAAGGGTGATGGCGTGAAAAGAACGGCATATTTCATGCTCTGCCTATTGGCGGCGTGGTGTGCTTTGGCCGCAGAGAGCCCGGAGCGGTTGACGATTACGGTCGGGGTTTCCGCCCAGGAACCACTTGTGGTCATCAGTCCGGACGGCAAGACCGTTGACGGGATGGCCGTGGAGGTACTCAACCATGTGGCCCGTCTCAAGGGCTGGCAGATTCGTTACGTGCCTGACACGTTGGCGAACAATCTGAGACGGGTGGAGCAGGGGGATCTCGATCTGGCGATGCCGATTCCCTGGCCTGCCCGCCAGTCCACCCGAATGGATGTGACCCGTACGGGGATGCTGGCGTCCTGGGGGCGGATCTATTCGACGCAGACCGCGCGTATTCAATCCCTGCATGACCTGGCGGGGACCAGCATTGCCGTTGTCCGTGGCGATCCGCACTATGAGCAATTGCGGGTGCTGCTGAGTGAGGCGGGGGTTCGTTGTGAGTTTGTCGAGATGCAGCGGTACAGCCAGATTCTGGAGGCCTTGGGGCGTCGGCAGGTGGATAGCGGGTTGATTGAAGGTCATTACGGTGTGCGTCATTCCGGTGACTACGATGTGCGGGAATCGCCGGTGGTCACGGCCACGCTGGATTTCCGGGTGGCAGCGCCGAAAAGCAGGAATGGAGCCCTGATTGAGGCCCTGGACTACTGGCTTAATGTATTGCAGGCCGACAAGCGGTCGCCCTATCAAGACGCGCTGGTCAAGTGGGTTCTGCCGGGCAGGGGGCATACCCTGCTGCTGGTTTTGCTCGCGGGGCTCGGAGTGATTCTGGGAGTGGCCGGCCTGTTTGTTGTGGGGGTGCGAATCCACAAGCGTAATGTCAAGGAGGAGGAGCGACTCAACGCGAAGAATCAGGAGTTGAAGAAGACCCTCGACGAGGAGGAACAGCGGGAGCGAGCCATCGGTGTCTGGAAAGACTGGTACTGCACCCTGTTCAATTACTCCCACGATGCGATCATGGTGTACGGGTTGGATGCCAAGAATCAGGCGGGAAAGTTTGTTGAAGCAAACGCAACAGCGTGCGCTGTGCTTGGTTACACAAGGGAAGAGTTGCTGGCGCTTTCGCCGCAGCATGTCGAGGCGGGTGGCGGAGGGGGACGCCCTGCCCACATGGCGCTGGTGGAGCATAAGGGTGTTGCCGCCGCCGTCTCGGAAGTGGTGGTCGAGATGGTTTTCCGGACCAAGGCGGGGGTTGAGATTCCGATGGAGTCCACGATCCGTTTGTTGTCATTCGAGGGGCGCCCCGTGGTCATGTGTGCCGCGCATGACATTACCCGGCGCCGGAATGCGTTGCAGGCGTTGAAGGAAAGCGAACGGCGATTCCAGGACTTTTTTGCGAGGTCCCCGATAGGCGTGGTTGTCTATGATGCGGGGCAGAATCTCACGGATGTCAATCAGGCGGCGTTGGCGATGTTCGGGTTCAGCGAGCGGGCGCAGTTTGGCCGGATGAACCTGTTTTCCGTGCCTGAGCTCACGGATGAATCCCGAACGATTCTGCTCAAAGGGGGTACAGTGCGGTTCGAATGGGCGCTGAATTTGGAGGGGGGGCGGGAAGGCGAAAAGATACCGTCGAACCGGGCTGGTCGTTGCCGGTTTGACGTGCTGGCGACCAACCTTGGATTGGATCAGGATTTCAAGCCAAAGGGTTTTCTTTTTCAGATCCAGGATGTTACAGATCGCCGGCGGACCGAGGAGGCGTTACGACAGAATGAGAAGGTCCTGCGGCAGGCGCAGAAGATGGAGGCCATCGGGACCTTGGCAGGCGGCATCGCTCATGATTTCAACAACATCCTGACTCCGATCATCGGTTACGCCGAGATGGGGTTATTGGTGTGTGAATCTGACCCCAACCTGCGGTCCAGTCTTGAGGAGATTCTGAAGGCCAGTCATCGCGCCAAGGAACTGGTGCGGCAGATCCTGACCTTCAGCCGGCAGTCGGAGAACGAGTCGAAGCCGGTACGTCTCGGTACCATCGTCAGTGAAGTCCGCACGTTGTTGCGGGGCTCCATTCCCTCCAATGTGGAACTGCGGTGCGCCTTGAACGTTGAGAAGGATATTGTCCGTGCGGATCCGACGCAGTTGCACCAGGTGGTGATGAATCTATGCACCAACGCCATTCATGCCATGCAGGAGCGGGGAGGGGTATTGGAGTTGACGCTTGAGCCGGTCAAGATTGATGGCAAGAAGCGGGGGCCACTATCGCGTCTGCGACGGGGTGACTATGTCGATCTGGCCGTGCGTGACAGCGGCACCGGCATGGATAAACAGACCTTGGAGCGTATTTTCGAGCCGTTTTTTACGACGAAGCTGAGCGGGGAGGGGACGGGCATGGGGTTGGCTGTGGTACACGGAATCGTTACCAGTCTGAATGGGACGATTCAGGTTGAGAGCGAACTTGGGAAAGGAACGACATTTCATATCGTGCTGCCGTTGATCGCGCAGAATATCGATTCGTTGGCAGCATCATCGGCACCGTTGCCGCGAGGGACGGAGACGATTCTTTTTGTGGATGATGAGGTGGATATTGTCACCATGGTGGAGCAGATGCTGTCGGGGTTGGGGTATAAGCCGGTCATGAGCCGGGGGAGTCACGAGGCCCTGAGTCTGTTCCAGAATAATCCTGACGCCTATGATTTAGTGATCACCGACCAGATGATGCCTGGGATGACCGGTTCCGAAATGGTGAAGGAAATGCATAAGGTGCGGAAGGATCTTCCTGTCATAATTTGCACGGGGTTCAGCAAGACGGTCCCCGAGCATGAACTGGTGGAGAGCGGAGTTGGCGAGATGTTGATGAAGCCGATTGTGCTGCGCCAGATGGCGGAGGCCATTCGGAGGGTTTTCAAGAGCCAGTCGCCGCATTAGCCTTGTTGACGGGCCGCACGGCGTCAGAGCCAGCGTCCGGTGCGTTGGCCGGTCAGTTGTCCGCCACTCAGGACCGGGATGCCATTGACCAGTACATCGGTGATGCCTTCGGCAAAGCAATGTGGGTTGGCGTAGGAGGCGTTGTCACGGAGGCGGGCAGGGTCCACGACGGTGATATCGGCAAAAGCACCACGCTTGAGGGTGCCCCGACCTTCAAGGGAGAACTGGGTGGCCGGCAGGGATGTCATTTTCCGGACTGCATCGGGGAGGGGGACGGTTTTTCCGTCGATGGCCGCCCGCAGGAACCGAGGGAATGATCCATAGGCCCGGGGGTGGGGGTAGTCAATGCTTAGAGGCCCCCATGGGGCTCTGAGCGAGGCGTCGGAGCCGATCATCACCCAAGGTTCTGCGAGAATTCTCCACAGGTTGTCCTCGCTCATGCCCTGGAAGAAGGCCGAGGTCATGAGGTTATCGGTCTCGATCAGGTGCAAGGCGGCGTCCACGGGTTCCATGCCAAGCGTGATGGCGGCTTGTTCCAGCGGCATGCCGCGGAACGGAGCGTTGGTTGATCCGATGACGATGGTGCCCCAGGAGCGGTCAGAGCGGGAGGTGAGAATATCCTGTCGGAGGCGCAGGCGGGTAGCGGGGTCACGGAGTCTGTCGAGTTCGGCCTCACGGCCGCCTTCGGTGGCCCAGTTGGGGAAGATAACGTCCAGTTCGGTGCAGGAAGAAGTGTAGGGGTAACGGTCCGCGGCGACGGGAATGCCTTCGGAGCGGGCTGAATTGATCAAGGCGAGGGCTTTGTCGATCAAAGGCCAGTTAGGCTTCCCCGATGTCTTCAAGTGGGAGATCTGGACCGTGACGCCGGTGGAGCGGCTGACGCCGATGGTTTCTTCGAGTGCGGCGAGAAGGGCACTGCTTTCGCTACGCATGTGCGAGGTGTAAATGCCGCCATGGCGGGCGACTGTTGATGCCAAGGCGTGGATTTCCTGGGGCGCGGCATACATGCCTGGCGGGTAAATGAGGCCGGTGCTGAGGCCGCGACCTCCGGCATCCAGGCTTTCCTCCAGCAACCGGACCATGGCGGAGATTTCATCCGGTCCGGCGTTGCGCCCCTCATATCCCATGATGCTGGCCCGCAGGACATTGTGACCTATCAGGGCCACGACATTCACGGCCGGGCGGGTAGTTTCCAGAAGGGTGCGGAACTCGCCCATACGCTGCCACTGCCCCGGGTAGGTGTGGGTCTGCCAGTCGGAGGGCAGGCGGGCGGCTCCGAGGCAGGGTGCTGCTGAAGCGCCGCAATTTCCAACGACTTCGGTGGTAATGCCCTGAAACAGTTTGCTGGCGGCGGAGGGTTCGATCAGCAGGTAGGCATCCGAATGCGAGTGGGTATCGATGAAGCCGGGGCAGACCCAGTGGTCTTTGGCATCCAAAATGGCGTTGGCTTCCGCCAGATTGAGATGTGGGGCGATATCGACGATCCTATCGTTGTGGATGGCGATATCAGACTGGAAAGCGGGGCCGCCAGAGCCGTCCAGAAGGGTGCCGTTCTTTATGATGATATCGATCATTCGGCAGGAAGGGCGTTGGCAGGAAGGGCAGGGGACACTGCCGGCTTTCCTGTCAGCAGCGTCATGATTTCCTGTTGTACGGGGTCAATTTCGCTCAGTTTGAGTTGGGGGTCGGTGATGGCGAATGTCTCGGCGGTTTTCTTGTGCTCATAGACGACCAGGCGGGTGCCATCATCGGCAGTCCGGACTTCGCGTTCCACGAAGACCCGCTGCCGTTCCAGCATCACGGCGAGGATATAGATGGCGTTTCGACGGGCGGGATCGCCCTGTTCGATGAGATCGCGCAGGAGATTTTCAGCCGTCTCCTTACGTACCCGGTGGTCGGGTTCCTGAAGGGGCGTTTTGAAGATGCCTCGCCAGGAACTGTATCCGGGTTGCCTGACGGACTCAGCGGCCCAGCAGGGGTCGCAGAAGTCGCCGCGGCTGTAGTCAGCCGCCTCGAAGGTCAACCGGGTGTGATAGGGCTGTCCATCGGCGAATGTGGTTTGGCAGGCCGAACACTGCCCCGCCCGGGGGCGGATATTCCATTCCTGTGCCATGATGTATTAACCTGACTATGCCCAGTGGCTATTGGTTGCCAGAGGTCGCCGATTTGAAGGCGCTATCGGATTTGTCCTCTGTCTCCTTGGTGATGCTTCGCGCCTTCAGGAGCTGGTGGACCAGTTTAGAGTCTTCCGGGATTCCCTGCTCCTTCTGTATGTTGGTCGGGTAGGCCATGGCGACGGTCACAAAGATGATGGTCTCCTTCTGGCTGCGTGCCTTATGGGTGTGGGAAAACAGGTACTTTCCGATCAGGGGGATATCGCCGAGAAGGGGGATCTTCGAGGTTACCTCGCGTTCATCGGTTTCGGTCAACCCGCCGATGGCGGCGGTCTTGCCACTTTCGAGGCTAAAGACGGTTTTGATTGTTTTCGTGGCCTCGACCGGGAAGGAGTTATTGTCGGGGGAAACCTTGTCGCGGACGAAGCGGCTCAGTTTGGGGTTGATGCGCACCGTGATATTACTGTCGTTGTTGATCGTTGGGGTTACATCGACGGAGACACCGAACTCAAAATAAGGCTTTGTCTCGTCGAGGGCATAGGTGGTGGTGTTTGCCTGTCCTTGCTGGCCGGCGGTCACGGTTCCCTTGATGTTGGGTTCGTTTTCGCCGATGTGGATAGAGGCGGTTTCTTCGTTGGCCACAACGATTTTGGGATTAGAGACGATGCTGACGCCGTTCATTTGTTTCAGGGCGCTCAGGATGATGGCGAAATCATCGGCCGTGAGGACGGCGGTGCGGATGTCGGAGGCGGTTTTGGTGAACGAGTCTTCGATATTCCGGCTGGCGACGGATGACTGGTCGATGGTGTCGACCACCGAACGGGTGGGGGTCTTCACTTCACGGGTGACGATGTTTCCTGAGCCCGGGGGTTGTTCCTCGGTGACGGTGGTTGTTTCGTCATAGCGGGCGCCGGTGCTATCGTAACGATCATTGACTGTGTCATTCTTGGATCGGGTATCCGATCGGACGAGGGTATCGGAGCGGCCTTTCACCTTGTCGCGGTTCTCCTGCATGGACCAGGACATGCCGCCGACACCGACGTTATATCCCTGCAGGACCTGCCAGTTTATGCCGAGGTCCTTGATGGCTTCGTCGGTAAGTTCCATGAACTTGGCCTCGATATAGACCTGTTTGCGCGGGAGGTCGATTTCGGTGATGACCTTGCGGATTTCGTTAAGGCTGGCGACCGAAGAGCGGACGATAAGGGCGTTGGCATTGGGGAAGGCAGAGACCGAACCGCCTTTATCCACCATGGCGCTGACGACGGTGATGACGTTGGATACGGAGGCATAGTTCAGGAAGATGGGCTGGGCGATCATCGGTTCCGGAGCGCCCTGCGGTTTGGAGACGATGCTGAAGATTTTAGAGCCGGGTGTCTTCTCGAATATGGTGAGATTATGCATATCCAGGATGGAGGCGAGGGCTGGTCGCCATTCGACGTCCTGGAGATTAACGGTGACCTTGCCGTGCAGGTTTGTTGAGGTGGCGATGATGTTGGCGCCCGAGATGCGGGTGAACAGGCGGACGACATCCTGCAGGGGGACATCATCGAGAGCCACGGAGATGAGGTTGTCCTTACCATCGGGGGTTGTTGCCGCCTCGATGGCGATCACTTCGGGTTCCGTGCTGAGCGTGGACGGGGGGGGGGCGGTTGGCGTGGAGGTCTTGTTTTGGGCCGGCTCCGATGGGGTGGTGGTTACCGTTCCGGTTGTTTCTGGCGTTGACGATGCCGGTGGCGTCACGCTGGGGTCGACCGGCGCCGCCTGGGCGATGGTGATGGGTTTAGTTGACCGGGATAGTACGGTGAACTCGACATCGGGCGTTACGACTTTTCCAGCCAAGGCCGCATTTGCCTGAAGCAGAAACACCGGAGCAATCCACGAGATCCACGCTAATGAGCGTCTTTTCATAATTTCTCCTCTGTTGTCCATCTCAACATTGTCAATATGCAATCACCCGATAGAAGCGGCTTGTCACGCCACCGACGGTATGATCGGTACAGTTGGTCAAAGCGTTCATCCCGACGACGTTTGTGCATCCGGGGAGAACCTGCCACGGATCCGCGAGGGTATTAGCATACTGGAGGGCATAATACCAGTTGAGGATGCCGTACCAGGTGATGGTGAAGCTGGCGTTGGTCCCGGGGCCCGGAGTCATTACGCCGGTGAAGGGCACGATGAAGTTGGTTTCTGCGCCAGGGATGACGGGTAGCCGGAGGATGCGGTCATTGCCGGTGTCCGCCACATAGAGGAAGCCGCGCTTGTCCCACGTGACATCTTCGGCGTGGTCCAGAATGTTGCTCCCCAGAATAGTGGCCCAGGCGGTATTGGTTGAAGAGGCGGCCACGCGGCTGTTGTCGATATCGGCCACATAGAGATTGGTGTTGCCGATGACCATGCCGCCGGGCCGTTTCAACCCGCCGCCGGATGTCTGCGAACTTCCCAGAAGTTGGAGGAATGCGCCGGCCTTGCTGAATTTCTGAATCCGGCTGGCACCGTTGGTTTGTGTGCCGTCGTCGGAAACGTAGAGGTTGTCGGATGAGTCGACCAGGAGGCCCTTGGGTGCCCGGACGAAGCCGCTGGCGGTTCCGTAGGGGATGAATACGGACCATGCGTTGTTGGTGCCCCGTTTCTGGACGCGGTTGTTGTCGCGATCGGCGACGTAGACATTGCCGGCCGAATCGACAGCCACGTCGGAGGGGGAAATGAAACTGCCGAGGTTGGTGCCGTAGGAGCCCCAGGCGACCCATTGTCCGTTTGTCGCCGTGCGTTTCTGGATGCGGTTGTTATTGGAGTCCGCCACAAAGACGTTGGCGGATGCATCTACATCGACTCCGCCCGGCATGTTAAACTGCCCTGCATTGGTTCCGAATAGCCCCCAATTCGTCCATGTGTTACTCATGGGTTCATACTTCTGGATCCGGTTGTTCTGGGTGTCGGCGACGTAGAGGCGGTGGAGTGAATCGATGGCAATGCCGCGGGGGCCGATGAACTGCCCGGCGGCGTTGCCCGGGTCGCCGCCGAAGACATCGAGGCGGTAGTAAGTGCCAAGAACGGTGGTCACGGTTTGGGAATGGACGACGGCGGAAACAGTATCAGGCGCCAGCCATCCGCTGACCGGGGAGAAAGACACGGTATAGGTTCCCGGATCGAGTTCAAGGAAGGTTCCGGTATTGGTCCATGCGCCGCTGCCGAGTTGCCAGAGGGCGCCGTCGCTGACAGCGCCGACCGGCTCAATGCCCACATAAAGCCCGGAGACTTGGACATAGGCGCCGGTCAGCACGATTGTTGCCTGGTTTGTTGGAGTGATGGTGGTGCTGGTGGGGGCGTGCCATAAGGGGATGGAGTGGTAGTCGATGGTATGGGTTGTCAGCGCCAGATTGGTGACGGTGTCGCCGCTGTTCATCCAGGTTCCGCCATCGACGCGCCATTGGGCTCCATCGGTGATGGCGCCCATGGGAAGCAGGATGGATCTGACCGATCCGTACATGACGGTATAGAGCCGGGTGAGGGGGAGGGATTGACCGGCGGACAATACGACGGTTTCCAGAGGTGGCGGGACCCAACCGGGAACCGCGGAGAACTCCAGGGTGTGGGCGCCGGGGTTGAGGTTGGATGCTGTGGTGCCGGTTTGCAGCCAGGCGCCGCCGTCGATACGCCAAGCCGCCAGTCCTGTAGCCCGCACCGCCAGGGGTTCAATACTGATCGTGAGGGAGGCCTGTTGCTGGTAGGTGCGGGTGAGGGTGGTGGCCACGCCGTTGGTCAGGATGATGATTTCCGAGGGGGGTTCCATCCATCCTGTAATGGACTTGAATATGAGGGAGTGTTCACCGGGAACCAGGCCCTGCAGGGCTGCTCCGCTATTCTGCCAGAGGCCGCCGTCGACCGCCCACTGGGCGCCGGCGATTTTGGCGGCCTCGGGGGTGAGCATGATACGGATGGACGGAGGCGGGACGATGGCGCCGGGGATGATGATGCCGACATTGCCGTGTCGTCGTGCCGCATGGCGCCATTGCGCATTCCAGTCGCTGGAGTAGGTGAAGTCCTGGAATCCACCCGGCTGGTGGAATTCGCTCCAGGCGAACATATTGGTATCAGCCTCGCCGTCATCGAAACGGAAGTAAAGGGCCAGTGCCCCGATATCGGTACTGGCGACGACTTTGCTGGCGCCGTAGAGAATCTGGTTGTCGTCGCGGACGGTGGTCCATAGGCGAACTTCATCCAAGGCGCCGGCGAAATCCTCGCCGATCCGGACGAAGCATTCGCCGCCCTTGCCGCTGACCGGGGGGGCGTTGTAGAAGGTGTTGGTGGTGGCGGCGATGCCGCCATTGGTGTAGAGGTTGAGTTGGGCGGCGAGGCTGTTGTAACGAGCGGCCACATGGGTCCACGTCCCGGTTGCCGGGATGGTACCGCCTGAAATGATGAAGCGGCGTCCGTCGGGCCAGACGTAGCCAGCATAGAGACGCAAGGCAGGGCCGTTGGTTTCAAGGCCCATGACATAATTGACGGCTATGCCATTGGTCAGATTCTGTACGGTGCGCCGGATGATGATGCCTGCCCCGTCAACGGCATTGGACGGATTGACCCAGGCTTCGATGGTCCAGTCGGTGAGGCGTTGGCGGGTGGACAGAGGAACTTCCAGATAATCGTTGGGCGAGCCGCCGAGAACGACGGCTCGGGAGGTCGAGGGGTCGGTGGGATCGGCGGGGCTGGTGCTCATACCTTGTTCGACGTTGTCCGGGTAGCCATCGTCATCGGTGTCGATCATGTCGGGGCGGCTGCGGAGTTGCTGTTCCGTGATATTGAGGACGCCATCGCCGTCACGGTCCTCCTGCGGGTCGAAAATGCCATCGCCGTTGGAGTCCGCGGATTGAGGGCTGGTTCCCGCCTGGAACTCATAGAGGTTTTGCAGACCATCGTGATCGGGGTCGCCTTTGGGGCCACCGGGGCCATCCTGCATTCCCGGGGCGCTTTCATCCTTGGTGCCATTGTCCCATGGATCGAGGTGCCAGACCATTTCCCATGCGTCGGGCATTCCATCGCCATCCGAATCATCGGCGCCGCGTTTATCGACGCCATAGACGGGGGCGACATCGTTGGTGATGAAGAGGAAGTTATTGGTTGGCAATGCGTACCCCCGGTCGCCGAACTCGTATTCCTCGCGGGTTGATCCCAGCAAGCCCGACTTGGCGCGGCGGGCGAAGTCTTCGGCGGTAGCACCGCCATCATCGAAGCGGTAGTAGGCGAGGAGACTGTTGCGGGAGAAATTGCCGTCGCCGTCCTTGTCGTTCCAGAATACATTGGCGGTCAGTGAGCCGATAAGCCCCTCCTTGATGGAGCCGTCGTTTTTCAGGATGACGTCCCTGGTGGCATTGTATTGCTTGTCGCCGTTGTCGATCCAGAAGTTGCCGCCGTTATTGCAGACGTTGGCGAGTGCCGTGCCGGGTTCGCCATCAAAGAGGGATCCGCCGTTGACGATGACCGTGTCGGCATGGGTGTAGTATTCGGAGGACTCCGTATTCACCCAGACGTCATCGCCGTTGTGCGATGGCGCCAGGCGGCTGGCGAAGGTGGCGATCTGGGTGGCGGTCCGTGGCGCCCCCCAAATGCGGACTTCGTCGAGCATCAGTTGCCCGGTGAATGAGTTGTTGGGCGAGACGGCCAGCGCCAGACGGTTGGTGGCGGGGAACATAAAGATGGAGAAGTTTTCGTTAACGTTTTCAATGGCCATATCCAGGACGCCGTTGATGTAGAGTCCGAGGCTGTTTCTGGCGTGGTTCCAGACGGCGGCGATATGGATCCACTGGTTGGTGGGAAGACTATTGGCCGAGACGCTTTGGGCGGGGATCAAGTCGTTGTCCTGGAAGAGAATTCTCGGAACATTGTTTGAGAGAGAGAGCTGGTAGACGATCGGACTGCTGAAGTCATCCATGGTGCGGAAGTTCATGAGATCGCCGGTCAGGTTGGTGCCGAGCAATTTGACGTAGCATTCGAGGGTCCAATCGCGCCGTTGAAGGTCTTCACGAGTGCCTGCAGGGGTGAAGCCGCTGGCGATGGCAGGTTCGGGGTCAGGGATGGCGATGCCATTTGAACTGGTGATGAGGATGGAGCGGGGGATGAAGGGGTCGCATGAATGGACGGGGCTGGTTTTCTGTTGGCCATTGAGGGGGAACATTTCCCTGCTGTCCATAATGCCATCATCGTCGGTATCGTTTCCCTTGTCCTGACCGATGCTGATGCTTGGCAGAGCACTGCCCATGGTTTCACCTCTGCTGACCCCTGTGCCGGCTCGCGGATCCGTGAGGGGGCTGATCAACAGGTTGGTCGGGTACCAGCGCCAGAAATAGGTTGAGTCCGGGCGGTGGTTATATTCATTTGGATTGGTTTCGTCGCCGGTGCCATTGATATAAGGGCGTGTGGTGAAGCGGTAACCGTCCTGTCCCAGGTACTCGTTGATATTCCGGAGGCCGTCATTGTCCGGGTCTCCGGCGGCGCCGTTTTTCCGTAAAACGCTGCCGTTGTCGCGTGGGTCGAGATTGAATTCGACTTCCCATCCGTCGGGCAACCCGTCGGCGTCAGTATCGTGGCCCGCGGGGATATTCTCGTCGACGAAATCATACCCGGTGCCATCGGTGGGGTCGGTCCATTCGTGAGTTCGAAGAGCGGTTCGGTTGCCAGAGGTGGAAACGACATCGAAGGTGGCAAGGCCGAGATTCAGGTTGGCGCCCGAGAAACTCATGTAACAGATGCGGGTTACCTTCAAATCATAGGCAAAGTAAGTGATTTGGGGGAAGGGGATGCGGTCACTCCACGTCCACTTGTCGTTGTTTCCGGATCCCTGACGCAGTTCGGAAAGGAGGCACTGTTCCCGGTAGTTGCTCAACCCGTCCGCGTCGGAATCGGCCCGGGCGATCGTGGTATTGACGTTTGTTCCCGAAGGGATTTTCGAAAACCCTGCTTTGGGGTCAATTCCGTTGGCGGGGTCATACCAGGCGGCTTCGAAGCTGTCGATAAGGAGGTCGAAATCGGTGTCGATGTCGAGGGGGTTGAGGTCGTCGGTGGTTGACACATTCGCCTTGGCCACGTACACGCCATCGAGGAATTGAAACGATTGTTTGGCGGGATAGTGGTCAATGCCGCAGTACTCCTGCCAGTTGGAAAGCCCATCGCCATCCAAGTCGGTTCCTGAATCGGCCTGACACGGGTGGGTTCCCATGGCGTATTCCTCTGAATAGTATCTGGCTTCCCATGCGTCATCCATGCCGTCGCCATCCGTGTCCCAGTTGCCGGGATTCAGATAGTCCATGCCAGGGATGGTGAGGCTGATTTCGGCTTCTTGCTGGTTGGAGAGACCGTCCTTGTCGGGATCGTCGGCGCCCGCCTGGCTGAAGGGTTTTGCGGAAAAACGGAACCAGTGGTACTCCCACCAGTCCGGCAGGTTGTCGGCGTCGTTGTCATCAATGATGGAAACAGCGGTGGCAATTGGCACCCCTTTGAGCTCGATGGCTGAATCGCCATAGGGTTCGCCTGGGTCCAATGCGCCGTTGGCGTTGCCGTCGATCCAGGCGGTCAGTATGTAGGTGCCTGCGTTAGAGATTCCGCCAATGGTGACATCGTAAGGGCCATAGGCAAGGGGCAGTGTGCCGTTGGTCAATGCGAGCACTCCGAGTGGGTCGCCGACCTTGCCGTTGTCCGAGATCCAGATGCCAATCTGCATTGTTCCCAGACCGTCGCCGTTGCCCGGAGGGGCTGAGACATTTTCGCGCCAGAGGGAACTGTTGAAGACCTGCACTGAGATTGTCTGGGAGTGGGCGGGGCTCAGCCATGCAAGGCCAAGAGCAACGACCAATCCTGCCGCGAGTTGTTTTCGCAGAGGCGCGCTTTTCACGGTTATTCTCCTTATCCTGAATCCAGGCGGGTATTCCCGCCTGTTCAGGGTTGACTGATGATCAGACTAGTGGTGTTGCCGCCGCCGTCTACGACGGTAACAGCGTTGTCGCCCGCGCTGTAGCGCCGGTACACGACGCTGGCACCGGTGTTGCCTGACGGGAAATTGCCGCGACCGGGGTCGGTGACGGTCCATGAGTACGGGGCGTTTCCGCCCGTGACGGTCACGACACACAGGGCGTTGTCGGAGGACAGGGTGGCGGGGTTGGCCTTGATGGTCATTCCGTCTCCGCTCGTGCCGCTGATATAGGCGATGGCGGCATTACCGGACGCATCATAGACGATGATTTCATTATCGCCGATGGCGGAGGAGATGTAGACGGCCTGAGAGTTGCCGCTGAGGGTGATGGTGCCCATGGATGTATTGGAGACGTCCCATGTGTACCCTCCTTCTCCTCCGGATGCCCTGAAGATAATGCGGCCACCGATGGAGCTAATGGATGCCGACGAAGGATTGATGTTTACGATCTGTGCCGAGGTTGAGCGGGGGTCCTGAACCGAGGGGTGTGACTCGAAGTAGCCGTCCAGCTCGCTGGTGTTCGGGTCATCGCAGCCGGTGGGAAGGAGAGGAGCCACGGCTAGAAGACTCAGGGTTCCGATCAATTTCCATAGATTAGGCTTGTTCATCGTATGCTCCATTTCTTCCTGCCTTATTCAGGGCGCACTTCCATTTTCACCAGCGAAATTCCGTCGGCCTTGATTTCTGTGATTTTCCATCGGTAGACCTGGTAATCGAATGTGACGGAAACCGTATCGCCTGCCTCCACGAGTCGTCCGCCGATCATAGCCAGGTATTTCTGGGTGTTTGCCTGTTTGTCGCGCCCAATGAGGCTTACGCCGCGAATGTCGAGGAGTTTCTTGGCGGCGTCCCAGTCCGGCTGCCGGAGTTTTGAGGGGTCAGGGTCAGCCGGGCTCGAAGGGCCTGTGGCGGGTGTACTACTAAAGGCGACGGGTTTCCGGGGGAGATGTCCCACCGGCCAGAATGGATCGCGTTTCCGTTCCAGGTCGGGTTCGCCCGCCTGAGTTGGTTTAGACACGTCGTCCTGGGGTTGCATGGGCGCATTGCCGGTGGGCCCCAGTACAGGCGGGAAACTGCTGCCATCGTCCGGGCCGGGCGGGCCGGGCATGGGCACCAGTTGTCCCTGAAGGAGACTGGTGAGGGATAGGAAGGCGATGAGTACTGGCAGGTGATGCCGGGCAGACAGTGTCATAATCCACCTCCCCGTTCGCCCGTGGCGCTTTTCCCTTTTTCGGCCTCGGCTTCGATCGGCCATTCGATCTTAAGGTTCAACCGGTGGTGTTCCGGGTCATCGGCCTGTCCGGTGATGCGGATTTCGGACACGCAGAGATAGGGGTTAATCGTCTCGAGGTTTCTGATGAAGGATGTGGCTTGTTCATAGGTGGCGCGTGCAGCTACTTGGACACTGTATGATTTGAAGTAGACGGGGGCGGAGGTGGCGCCTTTTTTGTTGGGGCGGGGAAGTTCGCGTATGCCGACTTCCTGAACCTCGTCCACCTTGATATTCAGAGCGCGGGCCTGAGTTTCGATGGTATCCGCGACGCCGACCAAATACGATCCGAGGATCGAGTGTAAAACGTTGGTGGCGATTGTTTGATCCAGTTCTTCCGACACTGAATTGAATTCCTCCTTGAGGGAGGGGGCGAACTTGAGCTCGCGTTCGGCTTTGTCCAGATAGTCGCGGGTGGTTTGCAGGGACTCCCTGAGTTTGTGTTTAGAGGCCGTGAAAGGGGTAACCAGAAGTTGCATCATGGCATAGAGAACGGCCACGACGCCCACTCCGATCAGGATAAAGACCTGAAGACGTTCCTTTTTGCTCTCTGGGAGTTTCATTCAAAGGACCTTGGGTTGAGCTTGCAGACGATTTCGAACACGCGGTCCGTTTTGCTTAGGGGGTCCTGGCGGAATGCGCCGGCCGGGATGCTGACGGACTCGACAAGAGAATCAAAAGGGGGTTGTCTAAACAGGGACTGTTGGAATTCGCTGACGTTGGATTCCGAGCGGGCGGCGCCGGTTTTGCCAGCCAGTCGTAACTCGAATACACGGGCGGGGATGTTGTTGGAACGCACGAGGATGTCCTGGGAGACACGGATCTCGGAGAGTTGAATCATGGCAGGGGTGATGGCTTGCAGGCTTTCCAATTGCTGGCCCCAGTTGACCCGCGTTGTCCGCCAACTCTGGATTTCCTTGAGTTTGGCGGACTTCAGGATCAGGTCGGCTCTGAGTTGTTTGGCGGCGGCATGCTTGGGCTCGGTGAGTATTCTTTGCGCGGTGGCTTGTTTGACGCTCTCCTCAAGATTCCGATAGGAAGAATACATGGCAATGAGCCAGAGGACGAGACCGACGATGATCGTGCCGCCGGCAATCTTGAGCATGAAGGCCAGAGACACCGGACTGGCGCTGCGCTGTTCTGTTTCCAATATCAGGTTGATGTGCATCAACGGCCCCCCAGGGTGGCGATGGCGGCGCCCATGGCGGCTGCGAAACGGGACTCCTGCCCTTTCAGCCGGTCAGGCAAGGCGCCTGGTGCGACATTGGTGATGTCAAAAGGGTTCCAGGCGATGGGTTCCCTGTTGGTGACGCCCTGTATTTCCTTTGCCCAAGTCTTCAGGCCGGACATGCCGCCGCTGGCATAGAGCCGGGAAATCTGGTTGTTTTCGCGCCGTTCCACAAAATCCCACGAGATGGTGAGTTGCTGGAGGAATGCCTCCATGGTTTGCCGCAGGATCTGGCTGATGTCAAACGAGCCGTCGTTCAGAATGTCGAGGGCGACATCTTCGTCAACGCCCAGCGAACTCTGCAACCGCTTGAGCAGGGCGTCCGATCCGAGGTCGAACTTCCGGATCAGGGACAATACTCCCTTGTTGAAGAACGCCACATAGGAAGCAGTGGCGCCGAAATCGATGGCCGCCACGATATCGCCTTTATGTTCGGCGCCGGGGCCCGCGCTGAAAGCCGTCATGCTGGCGAGGCCTGATATTTCGATGGAACAAGGGGCGGGAACCCCGGTGGGGAACAACTGGCACAGAACCCTGGCGGTCTGATCAGGGAGTCCTGCCGCCAGCACCTTATGTTCGGAGCGACCCTCGGACACCTGTTCATAACTGACCCGGTATTCGGAATTATCGCCAAGGCCCATCAACTCATTGACGTGGGCGTCGGTGGATTTGTCGGAATGGATGGGCATGGTCAGGAGTTTGACGATTGCGCCGGGAGCCGAAGAGGCAATGGCGACATAGCGCCCCTGAAGCGCGCGGGGAATGGCAAGAGGGGGCGGCACTTCTGTCGCGGTGCCGGGAAGCGTGACGCGGGGCAGGATGTCGGCGGCGACGAGCGTGAGTGTGTTGTTGGTTTTCCTAAGCCGGACAGCCTTGGTGGAGGAACTTGCGATGTCCAAGCCAAGTACATCCGTGTAGCCACGCTGAAAGAACTTTGTCAGGTCGCTGATCTTATTCATTCCGTCCACATCCTGATACGGGATGCCACTGCCGCGCAATACAAGAAAAACATGCCCCACTTAAACAGAAGACTGCAAGGTCGGCAAGCCAAAGTGGTTGTCAGGCCAAACTTGATCCCGCAAAGGAACCGGTCACGGTGCCAGATTCCACTGTTGACGTGCGCCATGGTTCATAAACTGTTTTGACGAGAGGTGATATCAAGGGTAAGAAGCATGAATTATGCCGGGTGCCGAAGCCGGGAGACAAAGGGTTGAGGAGAATATGTCGGTTCCGAAGTGGCCGGAAAAACTGGTGAAGTGGTTTGAGAGGGGGCATCGGCCGATGCCCTGGCGTTCCGATCCGTCGCCGTATAAGGTGTGGATCAGCGAAGTGATGCTTCAGCAGACCCAGGTGGTCACGGTGATTCCCTATTTTGACCGGTTTGTGGCTCGATTTGGCGGGTTTGAGGAGTTGGCTGAGGCGTCGCTGGAGGATGTGCTGCGGTGTTGGGAGGGGTTGGGGTATTATTCGCGGGCGAGGAATCTGCATGCAGCGGCAAAGAAGATTGTGGCGGAACACGGGGGCATGCCGCCTCGGACGTCGCATGCGCTGATGGAATTTCCCGGGGTTGGCGCCTACACGGCCGCCGCCATTGCCAGCATTGCCTTTGGTGAGGCGGTGCCGGCGGTTGATGGCAATGTTTTGCGGGTGTTTGCACGTTATTGGGGAATAGAAACGCCGCTGCGTGATGCCGCCTTGTCTGAGGATATCCGGCGACGCCTGATGCCTGTGATCCGGCGGGTAAACCCCTCGCATTTCAACCAGGCCACCATGGAGACCGGGGCGTTGATATGCAGGCCAACGACGCCAAAGTGTGAACTCTGCGTATTGGCGTTGCGTTGTGTTGCGTTGCGGACCGGGCGTACAACGGATCTGCCGGTGGTGCAGATCCCGCGGGCGGTGCCGCACCACGAGGAAGTTGTCGGGGTCATTTGGAAGGCGGGACGCATCCTGATTGCGCGTCGCCCTGAACATGGGTTGCTGGGCGGGTTGTGGGAATTCCCCGGCGGTAGACGAAGAGCAGGGGAGCCTCTCGCGCGGGCTGTGACGCGTAGGATTCAGGATGAAATGGGCTTAAAGGTGGTCGTTGGGCCCCCCTGTTTCTCTTTACGTCATGCTTTTTCGCATTTTTGCGTTACCCTGACCGTATTTCGGTGCCGATGGGTCGAGGGGCAGGCGCATCCGCATTCGGCTTCGGAGCTTCGCTGGATTCGCCCTTGCGAGGTCACAGCTTATCCGATGTCGCGTTCTCATCGCAAGATAGCCAATATGTTCTTCGGGGGAAATGGTTGAATCTCAAACGTTTGAGGTTGCAAAAGTGTTGCAAAATGCCTTGGTTATGCAATATTTTGTTGATCGAAATTCAAGAAATTGGCGCGTAAGGAGGCACGATCATGGCAGTACCGATGCGGGTGAAATTGGATAACGAGGTCGTGGTGGTTACGGGGGCAGGTGGGGTACTGTGCAGCACCATGGCAGAGGCACTTGCTGAATGTGGCGCCAAGGTGGCGGTGACTGATCTGAGGGCCGACAGTGCCGAGAAAGTGGCCGCTGGTATCCGGGCGGCAGGGGGAAAAGCGGCTGCCTTTGCCTGCAATGTGCTGGAAAAGGCCAGTTTGGAGCTGTGCAACTCGGAGATAGAGAAGACGTTCGGTCCGGTGACGATTCTTGTCAATGGCGCGGGGGGCAACCATCCCAAAGGGACGACAACGCGGGAGTTCCTGCTGCCGGAGGATTTGAAAGGGGTAGTGGAAGGGGTGACGACCTTCTACGATCTGGATCCCAAAGGGATTGAATTTGTTTTCAATTTGAATTTCCTCGGCACATTGCTTCCGACCCAGGTTTTCACTAAAGGGATGGCCAAGGCAGGGCGTGGGTGTGTGATCAACATCTCTTCCATGAACGCCTTTACCCCGCTGACGAAGATTCCGGCGTACAGTGGCGCCAAGGCGGCGGTCAGCAACTTTACGCAGTGGTTGGCCGTGCATTTCTCCAAGGTAGGGATCCGTGTTAATGCGATCGCCCCGGGGTTTTTCCTGACGGACCAGAACCGCGCCTTGTTGACCAAGCCGGACGGGGCGCTGACGCCGCGGGGGAATACGATCATTGCGCACACTCCGATGGGGAGATTCGGGAGTGCCGGGGATCTGGTGGGTGCCCTGCTCTGGTTGTCGAGTGAGCAGGCCGCCGGTTTTGTCACGGGGACGGTGATTCCCGTGGACGGTGGATTCAGCGCGTTCAGCGGTGTGTGATCAGTGACTGGTGTGGATGAAATCAACGAGAGGCGGGGAAATCCGCTGATGACGAAAGGGAATGGACGATGACGCAAAAGGCAGATATCGGACTGGTCGGGCTGGCGGTGATGGGTGAGAACCTGATCCTGAACATGGAAAGCCATGGGTTTACGGTGGCTTGCTACAACCGGACCGTCAGCAAAGTGGATGAATTCATCAATGGGCGAGGCAAGGGGAAGAAGTTGGCAGGGTGCCACAGCATCGAGGAGTTGGTGAACAGTTTGAGTTCGCCGCGCAAGATCATGCTGATGGTAAAGGCCGGCAAGCCGGTCGACGAATTCATCGATCAGATCCTTCCGCATTTGTCGCCCGGTGACATCCTGATTGACGGTGGCAACAGTCACTATCCGGACACGGTGCGTCGGACCCAGGCGCTGGAGAAGAAAGGGATTCTGTTTATCGGGACAGGGGTGTCGGGGGGGGAGGAAGGGGCGCTCAAGGGGCCGTCGATCATGCCGGGTGGCAACGCGAAAGCGTGGCCGCATGTGAAGCCGATTTTCCAGGCGATTGCGGCCAAGGTGGCGGATGGGTCGCCTTGTTGCGACTGGATTGGCGATGATGGGGCCGGCCATTTCGTCAAGATGGTGCATAACGGGATTGAGTATGGCGACATGCAACTCATCTGCGAGGCCTACCAGTTGATGTCGGTGGGGTTGGGGATGTCGGCGGCGGAGATGCGTGAGATTTTCGCGACCTGGAACAAGGGGGTGTTGGACTCATACCTGATTGAGATCACGCGGGATATTCTGGGGGTGAAGGATCAGGAGACGGGCAAAGCGATGGTGGACATGATCCTCGACACAGCCGGGCAGAAGGGGACTGGGAAATGGACCTCGCAGGCCGGTCTCGATCTGGGGGTGGCCATTCCGCAGATCGCGGAGGCGGTATTCGCCCGCTGCATTTCCGCCATCAAGGAGGAGCGTGTGGCCGCCAGTGCGAAACTGAAGGGGCCCCGCAAACTGTACAAGAAGGACAAGTCCAAGTTGGTGGCGCAGATTCACGATGCGCTGTATGCGTCCAAGATTTGTTCGTACGCGCAGGGTTATCAACTGTTGCGGGCGGCGTCGCAGGAGTACAGGTGGAAGCTCAACTTTGGTGAGATTGCCCTCATGTGGCGCGGGGGGTGCATCATCCGGGCACAGTTCCTGGATGCCATCAAGGCGGCGTACGACAAGAAGCCCAAACTGGCCAATCTGCTGTTGGATGCCCACTTCAAGAAGACGGTGGCCAAGGCGCAGAAGTCGTGGCGTACCGTCATCAAGACGGCGATTGATCTGGGGATTCCGGTTCCGTCCATGTGTGCGGCGTTGAGTTACTACGACTCTTATCGCAGTGAGCGTCTGCCGGCGAACCTGTTGCAGGCGCAGCGGGACTACTTCGGTGCGCACATGTACGAGCGGACGGACAAGCCCCGGGGCGAGTTCTTCCACACGGACTGGACCGGGCATGGTGGCAAGACGGCCAGTTCGACCTACGTGGTGTAATGCCTGTTGAGGAGTGTTCAACACCGTGGGTGCCGCAATGGCTCCCGCGGTGTTTTTCTTTGGAGGGGCAGGCGGCGATCAGTCGTCGGTGCTGGTGGCGGCGTCATCGGCGGAATCCGCGGTCTGGGCGGCGGATCCGTTTGAGACGATGACCTGGCTGGCCCGAAGCAGGAACGTTCCCAGCAGGTAGCCGCGGCGCGTTTCCTCGATAATCATGTTCTCGGCATGTGTCTCGGAGGGGATGTGGGCAACGCATTCGTGCAGGTGCGGATCGAATGCCTGGGATTTCGTTTCAATGGTGGTGACGCCAGCCTTTCCCAGCACCAGCTCCATTTGCTTCAAGACTCCGGAGAGACCGTCGATAACGGTGTGTTTCACGTGGTGTTTGGCGGCGGAGCGCAATCCCAACTCGAAGTGGTCCATGACGGGGAGGAGTTCCTTCAGCAGCGATTCGCAGGCACGGCGGGCTTGATCTTCCCGGTCGCGGGTCATGCGTTTACGGAAGTTATCGAAGTCTGCCTGCAGGCGCAGGAGTCGGTCCTTGAGCGTGGCAATCTCCTGGTCACGCGGGTCGGGCAACTGCCCGGGTTCGGGGAGAACGGATTCGTCCGATGGAGAGACGGGCTCAGTTTCCGGGGGGGGTGGTGGAGTCTGGTGGGATGCTGGATCCTGTGCTGGTGTTGTGTTGTTCCTGTCTTTCTTCTCGTTGTTCATAATCCGCATTCCGGTTTTGTTGTTTTGGTGGGCGAGGGGGGACTTGAACCCCCAAGCCTTGCGGCACAAGATCCTAAGTCTTG
>JBIJCW010000067.1:0-10236 GCA_044344495.1 Kiritimatiellia bacterium
GCCTGATCATGCGGCTCCGGTGGCGGATGCTCGCGTTGTTGCTTTCCGTGGGCATGGTGCAGGTCCTGATGCTGAACGTGATCCGCATTTCGGGGATCGTCTGGCTGGGCCGGGATCTGCCTCCGGAGTGGAATGACAAGGCCCTTCACGATTCGATGGGCTTGTTCCTGGTCATGGCGGTCGGGCTGATTCATCTGGATGCGGCGTTGCTCCGACAGCAGGTCTGGTTGCGATGGCGCAGGAGTAAGCTGGAAGCCGTGGGGGACATGGTGGGGGAGCCGGAGGACAAGGTGCGCCGGTGGCCGACCTTCTGGCGTTATGTTTTCTATTGGTGGCGCCTCATCGTGATTGTGGTGCTGGTGGTGGGGATGGGGGGAGCGGTGACCTATCGCCAGAGACCCACGCATCGCGCGGCGATGTTGCAGGGGGTCTGCAAGGGGTTGATGCCGCATGACCTTGAGAATGCCGAGCGTGCCATTGATGCCGCCTTGCGCTTGAATCCGGGCGATCCCAGTTTGTTGTATGACCGGACCTTGATTCTTGTCAACCGCGGGAAGAATGAACAGGCGTTGGAGATTCTCCGGCGACGTCCATTGATGGCGCGGACCATCGCGGAGCGGGTACTGGAAGTGCGGGCCCTGCTGAATCTCAAGCGGATCAACGAGGTGCCGGAGTTGATCAAGACCTTGCCGCCGGAAACCTATGAGTTCCCCGGGGTGGCGTTGGTGTTGACCGAGTTCAATGCCATTCTTGACCGGCCGACTGAAGTGGCGCGGTATGCGGTCAAGGCAGCCCGGGGGTTCGGCACGCAGGAACGCCTCCGCCTGATGTTTCCCTACATGGCTTCGCGCGACCTTTGGGAGACCATCCGTCACTGTGATTCCGATCTGCCCTATGCATTGCCTATTCAGGGCGTGATTGCGGCTGAAGCCCGGTTGCGGGTCAGTGATGTCAACGGTGCGGCCAACGTACTGCGGCGCGCCATGAAAGGACGTGAGCGCGAGCCTTTGTTCCTCGGGCCGCTCATGCGGGTGGCGCGCGAGCGTCCGGATTCGGAATGGGCGGAACGGTTTGAGACGGTGTTCAAGGCGAATCTGAAAACCTGGACGGCGGCCGACCTTACACTGGCGATGGAGGGTGGGTTTGCCGTGGGGCGTCCGGATCTTGGGTGGTTGGCGTACCGGATGCTGGAGGTGACGGTGCCTGATGATCCCATGCTGATGATCGCTCCGGCCGAATATGGCCGCCGCTGGTTTTCGTTTCGTCACGGTGTGCTCGGGGTCACCGCCACGGGGACTGATCCGGTGGTGGACGTCAAACCTTTCTATCAGTATGCCCGTCATTTTTCGCCCTGGAATGACTTGTGGCAGCGGATCCCGCTGGCGGACGAACTTGGCATTGTTACCACCCGGCAGGGGTATGAGCGGCGCCTGAAACTCTGTCTGGCATCGCTGGAGCATCTGGAGAGTGCCGGCAAGTTGGACTTGCGGCTGCAACTGCTCTATGGCCAGGTCTTGGGTGAACTGGGACGGTGGGACGAAGCCCACGCCAAACTCCGGGGGTTCCAGGCGGCGGCGCCCCGGCGGAAGAAGGACTTCCTGCTGGCCCATGCCTCCCTTTACAAAGTGCAGCAGGAGTGGGAGATGGTGTTTGAGACTCTTGGTGAATTCATACGGTTGGAGGGTTTTCCGCCGTTGACGGTGTGGCTCGATATGGCGGGCGCCGGCATGTCCCTGAATCTGGGGCCGTTGGCGGCCGGCATGCTGGAGGAAGCGCGTGAAAAGTATCCGGAGTCGGAGGAATGGTGCCTGGCCATGGCCGGGGTATGGAGTTTCTACGGATTTTCGGAGGAGTCCCTGTTCCTGATCAACCGGATGAAGAAGCCCCCGCATCCGGTGATTAAGGCGAGGATTCTGTTGGAGACCGGCAGAGTTGTCGAAGGGGAAAAGCTGTCCATGGTGGAGCGCCTGGGTGATCTAGGGATCCCCAGACGGCAGACGGAGTTGCTGGAGCCGGCCGAATGGGCGGCCGAGTGGCGGGGCGGGAAACTGGATGAGGCCGGCTATGCTCAGGAGGCGGCGAAACAGGGCGAGTACAAGACACCGTTCCTGCAGCGGATTGCGTCCCTGAAGAAGCGTTGGTTTGAGACCCAGGGCCAGCCGGAGGCGTCGAATCCGGAGGCATGGGAGGCGGCGGGGCGGGACCGGCGGGAGAAGGCGCTGGCGTTGACCGAGTTGACCATCCTGCTACTCAGGCAGGGGCGGAACACCGAGGCGGGTAAGCCGGCGGAGAAAGCCCTGGAGTTGGCGCCGGAGTGGAGTCTGCCCTGGCGGTTGAATGTGATTCTGAAAAAGGATCCTGTCCTGGCGGAGAAGGCGATGCAGGCCTGCCCTTGGGATAGCGAGTTATGGTTGGGTTACCTGGTGACCGGGGTGAAAAGCGGAAAGAAGACCGAATGGGTTGATGGTGAGATCGCCCGGGTGCTTTCGCAGAAAGCCTATTCGCCAGGTGCGCTGGTGCGGGCCGGTGATTTCCTGGTGCGGAACGGGATGACCAATGCGGCGTGCGAGGCGGCACGGGCCGCCATCCGGGATGGGCAGGGGCTCCTGCCGGCGTACGTGCTGGGGATCCAGTGTGGAATCAAGACAGGGAACCGGGCGTGGGCGGCGCAGTGTGCGCGGAGCGGGGCGGAACAGGCGCTGGAACCATGGCCTTTCTTCAAGATCATTGTCGGGCTGAAGGGGAAGCGGGGGGCAGCGGATCCGGATGTGGTCCGGGCGTTGGAAGGGCTGGCGGCGAAGTATCCGGAGGAGCGGATTTGGAGTGAGCGCCTTGGGGAGATGTATTTCCTTCAAGGGCAGACGGATCGTGCCATCGGGGTGCTTGAGGACGCCATTGCCCGGGAACAAGGCGGGAAGAACGCCAGTCCCCGCACCTATCTGATGGCGGCTGAAGCGGCAAGGCGGGAGGGGAACCAAGCCCGCGCCGTGCGTATTCTGCAAATGGCCCGTGCCCGATATCCCAACGATCCCAATGTGTTGAACAACATGATTTATACACTGGCCATGGATGTGACCATGGTGAATGAGGCGAAGGAATTACTGCCTCTTTTGATCGAGAAAAGGCGCGATGATTTTGCCGTGCACGACACGGCCGCCCTGGTCTATATGAGGGCTGGAGACTTGAAGAACGCCGAGGAACATATGAAGAAGGCCCTGGATTTGGTCAAGCGCGGCGACTATGCATGGCTGGAAGTGTATCTCAATGCGGCGGAAACCCAGATGAGGCTTGGAAAGCTCAAGGAAGCGCGGGAAAGCCTTGCGCTCGTGATGAAGACCCAGGACCGTTCGGCTGATATTGACGCAAGGGCGCGTGATCTCCAGAACGAATTGGTCCGGCGCGAACGGGAGCAACAGCGTTGGTTCTGAGGCGGGGGGGGTTACTCCGCGCATTCGCCGGGGTCATGTTCCGGCATGATCATTGCAGCGCTGAATTCCGCCTGAAATTCAGGATCAAGGGATAGATCCACATGTTGGGTGGCTTTGGCCACCCGGTCGGCATAATCCTTTTCCTCGACCGACAATAGGGCCCGTTTGGCGCCGAAGGAGGCGGTATTACCGACAAACCGGATACGCTGACAGGGGATGGGCGGCAGCATTCCGATGCGGCGGGCGTGGTTGCGGCGGATAAAGTTTCCAAAGGCTCCGGCCAGGAGGATGGTGTCGAGATCCTCCGGCGAAAGACCGGCGGTGCGCAGGAGGATGTTGATACCGGCCCGGATGGCGGCATTGGCCAACTGCAACTCGCGAATATCGCGCTGGTAGATGAACAGGGGTTCCTTGGTCGCGGACTCCCTGGCGGAGACCAGCAGGAAGTTGGTTTCCCCGTTCTGCTCCACCAGACGGTCCCGCAAGGCGGCCGGAAGGCCGGTGGGCACCTCGGAGGGGGAAAGCAGGCGGCCGGTGACGTCAAGGATTCCGACCCGCAGCAGTTCAGCGGCGGCGTCGATCAAGCCCGTTCCGCAGATACCGGCTGGTTTGGTGTTGCCGATGATGTTGAGGCGGACATCGCCATCCAGGATCACCTTTTCAATGGCTCCCGGCGCGGCCCGCATGCCGTTGATGATGCGGGCACCCTCGAAAGCCGGTCCGGCGGCCACGGAGGTTGCCAGCAGTCTTCCGCCGCAGGCGAGGACTATCTCGCCGTTGGTGCCGATATCCACCAGCAAACTTGGCTTGGTGGTGCGGTCCAGACGCGTGGCAATAATGCCGGCCACCGTGTCGCCTCCCACGAAACTTCCGATCTGCGGGAACACATAGACCTTGGCCTGATGCGCTATGTTGAGGCGAAGGTCAGAGGCCTTGGTCTCCACCGCATCACGGAAGGCCGGGACAAAGGGAAGTTCGCCGAGGGCGGATGGGTCGATGCCGCAGACCAGTTCCTGCATGGTCGTGTTGCCGGCGAGGACAATCTCGTATACCTGCCGTCGGTCAATGTGGGTTTTGCGCTCCAATTCGGCGATGAGGTGATTGATGCCATCAATCACTGCACCTTGGAGTTTGGAGAGGCCGGCGGGTTCAGTCCGGCAGTGTTGGATACGGGAAATGACATCATCCCCAAAGGAGGTCTGGGGGTTGACGCGGGCGGCGACCATCACATCGGTCCCGGTATTCAGATCCACCAGGGTCGCGACCATTGTGGTGCTGCCGATATCCACGGCGATACCGTAACAGGCTTTGGTGGTGTCGCCGGGTTCGACGGCGATGAGATCGTTGTCCACCAAGGTGCCGGTGACCGTGAAGTTGGATTGCCGTAGGGCGCCCGGCAGGGATCGCAAGGCATCGATGGTCATGACGCAGGGGGGCAGGGCGGCGAGCAGGCGGTCGGCGTCCGACAGGGTATCATGCTGCGAGGGTGCTGACAGATGTACGCAGACTTTACGGACCCTTGGCCGGACTTCGACGGAATCCCCTGTGTCGGCGGTCAGGATCTGCTGTTGTGACTGGAAGAGCGAGTGGTCGGGGATTTCGATCGTCAAGGGGCTTGTAATACGGGCTTGGCAGGCCAGGCGGGAGCCTTCCCCGGCCCGTATGGATCCGAGGGTGGCGATATCGGTATCGGAGGGGGGGCAGAGTCCATGGCGGACATGAACGAGGCACTTGCCGCACTTGCCGGCTCCGCCGCAGGGGGACTGGATGATGAAGCCCGCGCGGGCGGCGGCTTCGAGGATTACGGTGCCGGGCAGGACGTGAACCGTTCTGCCGGAGGGTTCGAAGATGACTTTGACTTCCTTCTCCATGATGGGCGCACAGCGTACACTACAGGGGCGGTGAATGTACAGGATTTTGGTTTTTGGCAGGTTTGGCCCACACATTAAGTCTTGAGAATTGCCTTTTGGGAAGCCAGACTGATAGCAAGGGATGTGACTATAGGAAAAGGGACAATACATGAAAACAACCTGCGTGATGTTGGCAACCGTGATTGGATTGTGTGGCGTGGCATGGGCTGCCGACTGGCCCCATTGGCGTGGGCCGGCGACGGACAGTACTTCCTCTGAAACAGGTTGGTTCAAGGAAGGGGCGCCGGTCAAGGTTGTATGGGAGGGGAAGGTTGGCGCGGGTTATTCGGGGGTCGCGGTCAAGGGCGGTCGTCTTTACACGATGGGCAATCGGGACGGCAAGGACGGTGTGGTTTGCCTGGATGCCAAGACGGGTGCGGCGATCTGGCGCTATGATTACCCCTGTGTCGCGGGAAGCTATCCCGGGCCCCGGTGTACACCGGCGGTGGACGAAGGATCGGTGTATGTGGTCAGTCGAAATGCGGAGGTGTTTTGTCTGGATCGGGGAGCCGGAACGTTGCGCTGGAAGCGCGATTTACAGGCGGAGATGAAGGTGGATTTGCCCAAGTGGGGTCTATCGGGATCGCCCGTGCTGGAGGGCGGCTTGTTGCTGGTGAGTGTGGGTCCATGTGGCCTGGCGCTGGATGCGAAGACCGGTGTGACCCAGTGGGATTCGGGGGGCGCGAACTCCGGTTATGCTTCCCCCGTGGTGGCAGGGGAAGGCGCAAAACGTACGGTGATCATGTTCGGGGGGGGAGCGGTGAGCGGTGCCAACCTGATGACCGGACGCAAGGTGTGGGAGCATCCCTGGGTGACGAGTTACCAGGTGAATGCGGCTGATCCTGTGATTGTGGACGGCAAGGTGTTGATCACCTCGGGGTATGGGCGGGGCGGAGCGCTACTGGACGTGAGCGGAGAGAAACCCGTTGTGCTCTGGGAGAACAAGAATATGGGAAGTCAGTTAAGCACGCCGGTGGTCCTGCGGGGGTATGCCTATGCCGGCCATGGGAATACCGGTGGCGGGAGCGTTCGGTGCATCGAAGTCAAGAGTGGTGACCTGAAATGGGAATACAAAGGGATTGGTTACGGGAGTCTGTTGCTGGCGGACGGGAAACTGCTCATGTTGGGGGATAATGGGATGCTGGTCGTGGCGGAAGCGGTGCCGGAACAGTACCGGGAACTGTGGAAGGGCAAGGCGCTGGACGGCGCCTGCCGGACAATGCCGGTGTTGTGTGACGGGTTGATCTATTGCCGGAATGACGCGGGGCGCCTGGTTTGTATTGACGTGAAGGGGCCCTGAGGCGGAGGGATATAGGCCGGGATTGTCCAGCTCCGGCCTATCCATGGGGGGATGTGCGGCATTCGAAGGAATGCCGCTACGGACGTAATTTTCGCGTTATGAGCATCCCATGGAATTTCCGCAGTTATGGCAACGGTAGCAGGCGCCATTACGCGTGGTGATGTGACCGCACCGGTCGCAAACCGGAGCATCCGCTTCACGGACGAAGGTGGCGTCGTTGTGCTGGGCCGCTTCGGACGGGATGGCCGGTGCCGAGGCGGGTTCCGCGACCGTTGAGTTTCCGTTATCCCGGACGGCGCCATTGGGGAACGTGATATCCATCCAGCGGAAGATATAGTCCACCAGTGATTTGGCGATCGGGATGTCGGGGTTGCTGGTGTAGCCACTGGGTTCGAACCGGCTATGGGAGAACTTGCTGACGAGGGCGCTCAGCGGGACGCCGTACTGGAGGCACAATGAAATGGCGGTTCCGAACGCATTCATGATGCCGCCCACGGTGCTACCTTCCTTGGCCATGGTGATGAAGACTTCGCCCGGCTTGCCGTCCTCATACAGTCCGACGGTCATATAGCCCTCGTGTCCGCCGATCTCGAACTTATGGGTGATGGAGCGCCGGGTGGCGGGCATGCGGGCGCGGAAGGGGCGGCCGGGCACGACGGTCTTGGCGCTGTCGCTACCGGGGACCCTGCTGGTGTTCAGGGGTTGGGTGCGTTTGGAAGCGTCGCGGTAGATGGCCACGGCCTTTAGCCCCATTTTCCATCCGTGCAGGTAGGCCTGCATGATTTCCTCGACGGTGGCTTCCCGGGGCATATTGATGGTCTTGCTGATGGCTCCGGAGAGGAAAGGCTGGACAGCCGCCATCATGGAGATATGCGCATGATAGGAAATGCATCGGGATCCGTTCTTGGGCTTAAACGCGCAATCGAACACCGGCAGATCTTCCTCTTTGACGCCCGGGGCCCCCTCGATGGTTTCCTCCTCATCAACGTAGCGCAGGATCTCGGAGACTTCGCCATTGTATCCCAGGCGACGCAGGCCGGCTTCCAGGGTGCGATTGACCAGTTTGATGGTGCCGCCGCCGGCGAGTTGTTTGTATTTGATGAGGGCGATATCGGGTTCGACGCCGGTGGTGTCGCAATCCATCATGAAGCCGATGGTGCCGGTGGGCGCCAGGAGGGTCACCTGTGCGTTCCGGAATCCGTGTTTGGCACCGAGGCGGACAACATTGGCCCAGACATCGGCGGCGGCATCGTAGATATGGGTCGGACATAGTGAACGGTCCACGTTGTCCAGTGCTTTCGCGTGCATCCCGATTACCTTGAGCATGGGTTCACGGTTCTTGTTGAACTCGGTGAAAGGTTCGCGGGCGGCGGCGACTTCGGCGGACGTGGCGTAGGCGTGGCCGGTCATCAGGGCGGTCACCGAGGCGGCGAACGCGCGTCCGGCGTCGCTGTCATAGGGTAGGCCGAGGCTCATCAAGACGGCGCCGAGGTTGGCGTAGCCGAGGCCGAGGGGTCGGTAGAGGTGCGAATTCAGGGCAATCTCAGCGCTGGGATAACTGGCGCTATCCACGAGGATATCCTGGGCGAGGATGAAAATCCTGACAGCGTGGCTGAAGCGGTCGATATCCAGTTTGCCGGTGGAATCCATGAACTTCATCAGGTTCAACGAGGCCAGGTTACAGGCGCTGTCATTGACGAACATGTATTCGGAGCAGGGGTTGCTGGCGTTGATGCGGCCGCTGTTGATGCAGGTGTGCCAGTTGTTGATGGTGGTGTCGTACTGGACGCCCGGGTCACCGCAGATATGGGTTCCTTCGGCGATCATGCGCATCAGGTCGCGGGCGCGGTGGGTATCCACCACGGTGCCGGAGGTTACGGAGCGGGTTTGCCACTCGCCGTCGTTTTCGACGGCTTCCATGAAGTCATCCGAGACGCGGACGGAGAAATTGGCGTTCTGGAACATGACGGAGGAGTAGGCTTCGCCGCCGAAGGAACCGTCATAGCCCTGGTCGATCAGGGCCCAGGCTTTCTTTTCCTCCTGGGTCTTGGCGGTGATGAAGTCGACGATGTCGGGATGGGAGATCTTGAGGCTCTGCATTTTGGCGGCGCGGCGGGTCTTGCCGCCGGACTTGATGACGGCGGCCACCTGGTCGAATACCCGCATAAAACTCAGGGGCCCGGAGGGGGTTCCGCCGCCGGAGAGTTTTTCGCGGCTACTGCGCAGGGTGCTCAGGTCGGTGCCGGTGCCGGAGCCGTACTTGAAGAGCATGGCCTCCGAAGCGGCCAGGCGCATGATGTCTTCCATGGTGTCCTTGACCGACTGGATAAAGCAGGCCGAGGCCTGGGGGTGTTTGTAGTTGTCGGAGGAGGACTCGATCCGGCCCGTCTCCGAGCTCCAGAAGTAACTGGAGCGGCTTTCGGAGGTGAGGCCATAGGCTTCGTGGAGGCCCACATTGAACCACACGGGGCTGTTGAAGGATCCGTACTGGTGGATGCACAACCAGGCCAGTTCGGTATAGAAGTTTTCGGCGTCTTCCGGGGTGGCAAAGTAGCCTTCCTTGAGGCCCCAGGTGGCGATGGCGCGGGCCACGCGGTCGACCAGTTGCCGCACCGATTTCTCGCGTTCCTTGGCCTTGGCGCCGCCGTAGAAATACTTTGAGGCCACGATGTTGGTGGCCAGCATGGACCAGGACTTCGGGACCTCGACGTTTTCCTGGTTGAAAATCACCTTGCCCTTGTCGTCCGTGATGGAGGATGTACGCAGGTCCCATTCGATTCCATCATAGGGAGCGCCGGTCTTTGCGGCAAAGACGCGGTTGATGGACATTCCTTTCCGGGATCCGTTGACGGGGCGGGGGGCGGCTTTGCGGCCATTCTTTGAGGCTCCTGATTTCTCGGCATGGGCGGCGCCTGATGATTTGGCGGCGGCGGTCAACGTGTCACTGGCTTCAAACATTGCATTCTCCTGATGGGCTACTGGGTGTTGTTAATACGTCAAACAAGCTGTCGGCATGGGGGGCGACACAAAATATGCTACGTTCCATTGCCAAGGACCCATGGTTACCACTACATGTAGTGGTCATCAAGGAGAAACAGGTACAATTTTATCTTTTTTTAATTCGCGCCATGGTTTCAGTTATAACAGTACCTAAAGTATTGCATGGCAATAGCTTGCAATTAGCGATGCGTGAAAAAGCCAGCAAAAGAAGGGGGGATGGCGAAGAGGGTTATTTCGTCGCTTGGCGAGGCCGTTTCGCGCCGTTTTCGACGAGAAAAGGATAGAGTTCCCTTGCGACGACATCGTCGCCAATGGGGTTCAGATGGCCGTCGTGCCGCCAGAAGACATGTCTTTGCCCTGTGCGATTCAGTGCGGGCCCAAGGCTCAGAAAAGGAACCTGATTGGTCAGGCACCAAGCCTGGAGCCACCGTTCGGGCTGTTGCAGATCAATTCCTGGCGACTCCTGTTTCCAAAGCCGATTGGGAGGTGAACATGCGTTCGATGGGTACGGAAAGATTTTCCACATAGGAATCGCCCAGCACCATGATTCGATAGGTGGTTGGCGCGGTGCGGGAGGGCTCTCGGTCGCGATCGTGCT
>JBIJCW010000042.1:0-13683 GCA_044344495.1 Kiritimatiellia bacterium
CCATGTTGGTGAAGTCCACGTCGTTGCCGACCAGATAGCCTTCGTAGAGGAATGCGGCTCCGGGAGTCATGTGATAGCGCCTGGTGGCGTCGGGGGTGAGGAGGCGGGGAGCGGGGAAGCCTGCGAGGCGGAGCATTTTTTTCGCCGTTCCAAGCACGGCCGCTGTACTGAGCAATAGCAGCAGTACTTTGCCCAAGGTGGCTCGCGCCGGGCGAGGGGGATTTCGCCGAGTCTGAGAGGCGTCTTGCAGTTCATGGTGATTTAACAGAGAATGACCGCGCATGGTATTAATGAGGGAGGACAGGGATGTTCACGGAACAAATTTTGAAGCGGATTGGCACGGCGGTGTGGATTGGCATGGCCATAGTCATGGCGGCTCATGCGCAGACCAATGAGGTGCCGGATGCGGAAGCCATTCTGCGGCGGGCCTATCTGGCGGTGGTTCAGGCGGAATTGGCGAGGGCGGAGCAGCATGTTCCTGACGCCGTGGCGGAATACAAGACAGCGCTGAGCCTGTATGGGCGGCTGCAGGGGGACTATCCGGGATGGCATGCGGATATGGTGGGGTATCGTGTGGCCGACTGCAATAATATGCTGGCTGAACTGGAGCCGCTGGGGGGGGTGCAGGCGGTGCCGTCGGGCGATGCAACGACCAATAGGCAGGCGCGGCTGGAGTTGTTGGTGCAGGAACTCAAGAGCGCCAAGGGATGGCTGATGCAGGGCGGTGACGGGCTGGCCGGCCGGCAGATGCTGTTGGAGCGTGAGCGGGATCGGATCCGTGACGAGCGTGACCAGGCAGTGAAGCAGGCGCAGGTGGCGAGTCGGCAGGTGGGCCGATTGGAGGCGAGGCTCCGGCGTTTTGAGCAGGGCGGGGGGGCGTCACGAACGAACGCCTTTGTCCTGTTGCCGGCGGCCATTCGGGCCGATGCGCAGCGCTATATGCAGGACGGCCAGTGTGACAAGGCGATGATGTTGCTTCGGGAAGGGTTCGAGGCGATGCCCGAGCGGCAGGACTTCGAGGTGCTTGCCGCCGTGGCCGCCTGCAGGGCCGGCCGTTTCAATGTGGCGGTGGGGATTTTGAAACCGTACGACACCCGGACGTCGGTCAACGCGGATGCGCTGTTGACGCTCGGGACGGCGTGGATGGGGATGGGGCGGATTGGCGAGGCTCGTGTGGCCACCGAAAAAGTTCTGCAGATAAATCCAAAATCCGGCGAGGCTCATTACAATATGGCGCAGATCTTTCTTACGCTAAAGCCGGCTGATCCGGTGGCGGCGGAGAAGCATTACCGGCAGGCCTTGGCGCTCGGGATGGAGGCGGATCCTGATTTTGAAAACAGCCTGAGGATGGCATTCATCGTCGCCCGTCTCAAGAAGCGGCCGGAGAAGTAGAGGCATCGGGTTCGTCCAACCGGTACTCCTTCAGTTTGCGTTGCATGGTCCGGCGGCTGATACCCAGTTGTTCGGCGGCGCGGGTACGGTTTCCGTCGTTGCGTTTCAGGGCGGAATAGATCATGGCCCGTTCGGCTTCGTGGATGGACTCGGGAGAGCCGGTCTTGCCGGATTCGGGGATCCAGGCTTTCCGGTCGGCGGGAAGGCCGGCGGCCCGGAATTGGGAGGGAAGGTCGCGAACCGTGAGGCGAGTGCCATGGGTCAGGACCACCATGCGTTCGATCACATTCCGCAGTTCGCGCACATTGCCCGGCCAGGAGTAGGCGCAAAGGGCGGCCATGGTGTCGGCTGAAATCTCGTCCACCGGTTTGTTGTTCTTGGTGCTGAATTCCTTAAGGAAGTGGGAGGAGAGCAGGGGGATATCCTCGGGACGGGTCCGCAAGGGAGGCAGGGTGATCGAGACGACATCCAGCCGGAAAAACAGGTCGTTGCGGAACTTGCCTTCTTCGACCAGTTTCCGCAAGTCCATGTTGGTGGCGGCGACGAGGCGGATATCGACGCTCAGCGTTTCGTGACCGCCCACGCGTTCGAAGTTGCGTTCCTCCAGGACGCGGAGGAGTTTGACCTGGATGGCGGGTTGGATTTCCGAGATCTCGTCCAGGAAGAGGGTGCCGCCATCGGCCATTTCAAAGCGTCCGCGGCGCCGCTCGGTGGCGCCGGTGAAAGCGCCTTTCTCATGGCCGAAGAGTTCGCTCTCCAGCAGTGTGGGGGACAGGGCGGCGCTGTGGACGGCCACGAAGGGGCCCTTGGATCGGGAACTGAGTTGGTGGATGGCGTGGGCGACCAGTTCCTTGCCGGTGCCGCTCTCGCCCTGGAGCAGGACTGTGGCCTGGGTGGGCGCGGCCTGTTTGATGATCTCGAAGACCTCCTTCATGGGGTTGGAGTTTCCGATGATGGCTTCCAGGCCGAAACGGTTGTCGAGTTGTTCCCGCAGGCGCCGGTTTTCGGTTTCGATTTCCGTCGAACGCACGGCCCGCTTGAGGAGCATATCCAGATGATCCAGGTTTACCGGCTTCATGAGGAAATCATACGCGCCGCGTTTCATGGCATCGACGGCGGTTTCGACACTGCCGTAGGCGGTCAGCATGATCACGATTGGCGGATGGCTCCGGGCGGTGATGCGTTGGAGCAAGGTAAGGCCGTCCATGCCGGACATGCGGATATCACTGAGGACCACATCCACGTTGCGTTCGTTGAGCATGGAGAGGGCCCGCTCGGCGCTCTCGACGAGAACGACATCATAGGCGGCTTGGAGTGCCCGTTTGAGTCCCTCGCGGGTGTTCTTGTCGTCGTCGACGATCATGATGGTGCGGCGGGTCATGGGGCGGGTTCCTCCTGGTCGGGCTTGGTTCGGCTGGGTGGTTTCAGCAGGCGGGTGCGGCGTTCATCGAGGGGCAGGAACACGGTGAATGTGGTGCCGATACCCGGTTCACTATGCACATCGATGCGGCCGCCATGATCCTGGATGATGCGTTGGACGATCATCAGCCCGAGGCCGGAGCCGCCCTTTTTGGTCGTGTAGTACGGTTCGAAGATGTGGCCGAAATCCTCGGCGGCGATGCCGGGTCCGTTGTCGCGGAAGGAGACGGCCATGAAATGTTCCGCGACACCCACCGAAATGCGCAGGAGGCCGCCTTCGGTCATGGCCTGGAGGGCATTCTTGATGATGTTGAAGAAGGCCTGTTTGATCTGGTCCTTGTCGAGGCGCAGGGAGGGGGTGGCGGAGGGGCAATCCAGTTCCACGTGGACGCCGCGGTTTTCGACTTCCTGTTTCAGGAGGCGGAGGGTTTCCTTCAGGACGACGGTGACGAGGGTGGGTTCCAGATTGGGGTGGGAGGGGCGGATGGCGCGAAGGAATTGGGTGATGATCAAGTCCAGGCGCGAGACTTCCTTGCGGGCCACGTCAACGAGTTCGAGCAGGGCTTCGTTGGAATCGCCGTCGGCCCGCTTGATTTCGCGATCCAGAAGCTGGAGGTGAATATTAAGGGCATTCAGGGGGTTGCCGATTTCGTGGGCGACGCCGGCCGCCAGCAGGGTGATGGCATTCATCCGTTCGGATTCCACCAGGCTGGCCTCGTGTTCGCGGTCGCGCGTCACGTCGCGGAGGATGATCACGGCGCCTTTCTCATCGCTTTCCAGGGCGGCGAGAGGGACCACGTAGAAACTGAGGAAGCGGTGTTCGGGGTAGGTTACTTCGATTTCGTGGCTGACAAGTTTCGCCCATTCCCTGGCGTCGAGATCCAGGATCCGGTCCCAATCCAGATCCCGCAGATAGCGCGCCATGGGTTTGCCGACGACATCATCATGGCGGAATCCGATCAATTTGCCGGCGGCGCGATTGGCGTAGGTGATATTGCTTTGGCCGTCAAGGACAACGACGCCTTCCTGAATGGACTGGAAGATGGTTTCCAGTAGACCTTTCTCCTTGGCCAGACGGAGGAAATGCGTTTGAACGCTGGCGGAGTCCAGGCGGTCAAGCCTGGCGATCAGTTTATCAAGGAAACCGGATTTCATAGTCGTTTTGACGCAGTGACAATATGGCGCTAATAGTAATGTTGATTTGCGGTTGGTGCAAGTTGTAAGTAACTGGGATTCGGGGTTTCCGGGTTCAGGGAAGGCACAGACTCACACTTCTGATGGTAAGGCAAGCCGTTCTACTGAGCCGCTACCCTGAACGCCGCTTCTTCTCACGGGAGGGAGGTGGAGTCCTTGCGGACTTCGGTGAGGCATTGGCCGCGTTCGAAACTGGAGCCTTGTAGGATTTCGGCGAAGGCCACCTTATCGTCGACGCGGGTGATGCGGATGGTGCCGACTTTGGCGCCGGGGAGGAAGGTGAGGACATCGCCGGTGGCGGGGTCGGTGACGGGTTCGGCGGGAGCCCGTACCATGTAGACTGTGTTTTCGCGGAACTCGCGGTCTTTGCCGCCGTTGAGGATGACGACGCCGTTCTTCAGGCAACTGATCATGGGGCGCCAGGGGTTCTTTGGCATTTCCCGGGTGATCTCGCGGACGCCACCGCGGATGGCGCGAGCGGTGGCTTTGCCGAGAGGGGTGGCGAAGAAGATGTCGCCGCCGAAGGAGACGCCCTTGTAGTTGGCATCGACATAGGCTTCGCGGGTGCGGACGAGGCCGGTGCTTTGGACAGCGGCAATGATCTGGCCGGTTTCGATATCAACAATGGTGAGGGTGAGGGCAACGCGGGCGTTATGGCCGCGGCCGAGGAAGAACAGACTGCGGAAGGCGAAGGAGAGACTGCCGCCGCTGGTCTGGGAGAAGTCGTTGATGACGCCGCGCAGGAGGTATTGCGCGTTCTTCATGCGGCCGATGGCTGTCTTGCCCTCGCCGCGGAAGAGGCGGGATCGCTGTCGTTCGATTTCGTTGACCAACCCTTCGAAATACTGGCGTTCGACGACGGTGAAGTTGCGGGAGTGAACGAGTTCGGAGACGAGGAGGTCGGCCATGCCGCTGCCGAGTTGCCACTGGCCGGCGAAGCCGGAGCGGTTCTCAAAGGAAGTAACGGCGACGACGGGCGCATGTAGATCTTCGGGGAGGGCCGGGATGGAATCGGTCATGGTCATGACGCAGCCGCAAAGCGAAAGGATGGCGGTGGTGGTAAGGAGGAGAGGGGTCAGGTGCTGGAGAGAGTGCTTCCGTGCAATGGGCGTACTCATATTGGCGTGGAGTGTAGCGTAGTGGGTTTTGGAAAAGCAAACGGGAAAGAAGGGGGCGCATCTCTGAGTTTTGGCGATCGCCGCGGTCTTGTGCCGCGGGTGAAGAAAGTTGGGGTGATGGTCAGGTTCGCTACGGACGTTCAACGTGTGCCTCCACCGGGACGAGCCCGGTGGGCGGATTAGGTTGTCGCCAAAACTCAGAGATGCGCCCCATCTCCACGTCGGAATCCGAAAGGATTCCGCTACGCTGTCGGAATCCGAAAGGATTCCGCTACGTCCGAATGCCGCACCGTCGACGCCGTGAGCACAGGCGTGTCTGGCGAAATGGCCTTGTGAAAAGAAAAAAGTAAAATTGTTTCTCAGGAATTGACATGAAAGAAGAAAGATGATCTTATTAGTCATGTTTCGAGGCTAAGCCAATGCAGTTGTCGACAAAAACACGGTATGCGGTTAGGTTGCTGGTCAGAATGGCCAGGGAGGAATCCGGTCGGGTTTGGCGTAAGCAGGATCTGGCTAAACTGGAAGAAATACCGGTGGACTACGTGGCGCAGATTTTATTGGTGTTGAAGCGGGCCGGGATGGTGGGGAGTCAGCGTGGGATGATGGGGGGATTTGTGCTGGGGGTTGATCCGGCGGTGCTGACGGTGGCGGAGGTGGTTGAGGCGACGGATGGAGCGATTGCGCTGGTGCCTTGTTCAAAGCCGGGAGAATCGTGTCGCCGGAGTGATGCCTGTGTGGTGCAGGAGGTTTGGACGGGGGCTGGCCGGGCGTTGCGGGGCTACCTGCAGGGGATCACGATTCTTGGGCTGGCGAAGGATATGGAGGGGCGGAACAAGGATTTTGCCCTTTCGTTTGAGATTTGAAGATGGAGATGGGTGTGTGAGATCAAACCAAAGAGATGGAACTACGAAAGACGCGAAAACTAGCAAGGTGAACGAATGAATATCTATGAGGACATTACCAGGACAGTCGGGCGCACACCTCTGGTGCGGCTGAATAAACTCTCGAAGGGCCTTGGGGCCACGGTGCTTGTCAAACTGGAGTCGCGCAATCCCCTTGGCAGTGTGAAGGATCGAATCGGGGTGGCGATGATTGAGGCGGCGGAGAAGGCCGGGTTGATCAAGCCGGAAACGGTCATCATTGAACCGACCAGCGGGAACACGGGTATTGCGCTGGCCTTTGTGGCGGCGGCCCGCGGGTACAAGTTGGTGCTGGTGATGCCGGAGACCATGAGCATTGAGCGGCGCAAACTGTTCAAGATTCTTGGCGCGGAGGTGGTATTGACGCCGGGTGAGAAGGGGATGCGCGGGGCGGTGGAGCAGGCGGAGGCATTGGCGCAGCAGACTCCGAACTCGTTTGTGCCCCAGCAATTCAAGAATGCGGCCAATCCTGATGCGCACCGGCGCACGACGGCCGAGGAGATTTGGAGTGATACGGATGGCAAGGTGGACTTTCTGGTGGCCGGGGTGGGGACGGGGGGGACGATTACCGGTGTTGCCGAAGTGATCAAGGCGCGGAAGCCTTCGTTCAAGGCGGTGGCGGTGGAGCCGGTGGATTCGCCTGTGCTTTCCGGTGGCAAGCCGGGGCCCCACAAGATCCAGGGCATTGGCGCCGGGTTTGTGCCGGAGGTGTTGCGGAAAGACCTGCTGGATGAGGTGATTAAGATTGAGTCGCTGGAAGCCGGGGCGATGGCCCGGCGGCTGGCGAAGGAAGAGGGGATTCTTGGCGGGATTTCGTCCGGCGCCAATGTGGCGGCGGCGTTGCAGGTGGCGGCGCGTCCTGAAAACGCCGGAAAACTGATTGTTACGGTGATTTGCGACACCGGGGAGCGTTATCTGTCAACCTGGTTGTTTGACGATATCAAGGCGTGAGGGCGGGAGTGGGGAATCCAGAAGTCAGAAGTCAGAATTCGGAATAAAGACGAGGAGAAATAACATGAGCATTGAGACAAAGAAGATTGAGACGTTGGCGTTACATGCGGGGCAGGAGCCGGATCCCACGACCTTATCGCGGGCGGTGCCGGTATACCGGACGAGTTCCTATGTGTTCAAGAGCACGGAACATGCGGCAAACCTGTTCGGGTTGAAGGAACTGGGCAATATTTATACCCGGTTGATGAACCCCACGCAGGATGTGCTGGAGAAGCGTGTGGCGGCCCTTGAGGGCGGTGCGGCGGCGCTGGCCCTCTCCTCGGGGACGAGTGCCATCTTCTACTCCATCATCAACCTCTGTCAGGCGGGCGACGAGTTTGTCGCGGCAAACAACCTGTATGGCGGCACCTACACGCAATTCCACGACATCCTTCCGCAGTTGGGGATCAAGTGCATTTTTGCGGAGCCAACCGCGCAGTCGATCGCCAAGGCGATTACCCCGAAGACCAAGCTGGTGTTTGCGGAGACGATCGGCAATCCGGTGCTGGATGTGGCGGATATTCCCGCCATTGCCAAGGTGGCGCACGCGCATGGTCTGCCGCTGGTGGTGGACAGCACCTTTAGCACGCCGTATTTGCAGCGTCCGATCGAGCAGGGTGCGGATATTGTGGTGCATTCCCTGACGAAGTGGATGGGCGGGCATGGGGCGGGGATTGGCGGCATCGTGGTGGATTCAGGGAAGTTCGACTGGAAGAGCGGCAAGTTCCCGCTGCTGTCCGATCCGGATCCCAGCTACCACAACATCCGGTACGCGCATGATCTGGGGCCCCTGGCGCCGTTGGCGTTCATTCTGAGGATGCGCCTGGTTCCTCTGCGCAATCTCGGGGCGTGCATCTCGCCCGACAATTCGTGGCAGTTCCTGCAGGGGATTGAGACGCTGGCCTTGCGCATGGAGCGGCATTCGTCCAATGCCTTGACGGTGGCGCGGCATCTCAAGCAACACCCGGCAGTGGCCTGGGTGCGGTATCCGGGGTTGGAGGGGGATCCGGCGAATGCGACGGCGAAGAAACTGCTGAGCGGTGGTTTTGGCGGCATGGTGGTGTTCGGGATCAAGGGGGGCGCGGCGGCGGGCAGGAAGTTCATTGAGTCCCTGAGCCTCTTCTCGCACCTGGCCAATGTGGGTGATGCCAAGAGTCTGGCGATTCATCCGGCGACGACGACGCACTCGCAGTTGACCGAGGCGCAGCAGAAGGAAGGCGGGATCACGCCTGATCTGGTGCGGCTCTCGATCGGCATTGAGCACATTGACGACATCCTGGCGGATCTTGACCGCGCGCTCAAGGCGGCGGGCTGAGTCCATTCGTAGCGGAGCAGGGGGCATCGGTGCAAGCCGCCGATGCCCCCTGTGCATTTGCAGTCATTCATCAGTAAGGTCGCCGGTTGCCGATTGTTTCGGTCATTGTGTTGCGCTTTCTGGTTTCATCCACTAGAATCCGAGCTCTATTTTGACGATTATCGGGAAGGATAAGGCTGAGCTATGGATATGTCGGACAAGAATCGGATGCCGTTGAAACCGCCTGCCGGGCAGAGGCAAAAAACCGAAGGTGCCACACCGAATATGGTGCCGCGGGGGTTGTTGATTTGGGTGCTGGTTTTCGGGGCGCTGATGCTGTCGTATCAGTACTACCAGAAGGGGCAGGAGGTCGTTGCGGTCCTCAAGTACAATCCGGACTTCGTGCAACTGGTGGAGCAGAAGAAGGTTTCGGAGTGCGAGGTGGTCGAGGAGATTTCCGGCAACCAGTTCATCGTGGGTTCCCTGAAGGACATTGATCCGGCGACGAAGAAGGTCAAGAAGTTCAGGGTGGATGTCATGGTCACGGATGACATGCCCAAGTGGCTGCGGGAGAACGGCGTCAAGTTCGGGTTTGCGCGGCAGAGTCCGTATGTCTGGCAGATTGTGTCCAGCGTGGCGCCGGTGTTGTTGTTGCTGGGGTTGCTCTACTTCATGTTTTCGCGGCAGATGAAGGCGGCGGGGCATGGGGCGCTGAGTTTCGGCAAGAGCCGCGCCAAGATGCTGGCGCGGGACAAGAACAAGGTGACGTTCAAGGACGTGGCGGGCGCCGAGGAGGCCAAGGAGGAGGTTCAGGAGATTGTGGACTTCCTGAAGGATCCCAAGCGCTTCCAGAAACTGGGGGGGCGGATTCCCAAGGGGGTATTACTCATGGGGCCGCCGGGGACGGGGAAGACGTTGCTGGCTCGGGCGATTGCCGGGGAGGCGGATGTGCCGTTCTTCACCATCAGTGGGTCGGACTTCGTGGAGATGTTCGTGGGGGTGGGTGCGTCGCGGGTGCGCGACATGTTCGAGCAAGGCAAGCGCAATGCCCCGTGCATCATCTTCATTGACGAAATTGACGCTGTGGGGCGGAGTCGTTTTTCAGGGATCGGCGGCGGGCATGATGAGCGTGAGCAGACGCTTAACGCCCTGTTGGTTGAGATGGACGGGTTTGACACGCAGGAAGGGGTTATCATCATCGCCGCCACCAACCGTCCGGATGTTCTGGATCCGGCGCTGCAGCGGCCGGGCCGGTTTGACCGCCAGGTTGTGATTGATCTGCCGACGGTGGACGGGCGTGAGGCGATTTTGAAGATTCATGCCCAGCGGGTCAAGATGGCGTCCGGGGTGGAATTGCGCCGGCTGGCGCGGGGGACCCCGGGATTCTCGGGTGCGGACCTGGCCAACTTGATCAACGAGGCGGCGCTGCTGGGGGCGCGGGGTGGCAAAGAGGCGGTGGAGATGAAGGACCTGGAAGAGGCGCGTGACAAGGTGCGGTGGGGCCGGGAGCGGCGCAGTCGCGTGCTGGACGAGAAGGAGAAGCGCATCACGGCCTACCACGAGGCGGGGCATGCGCTGGTTACGGTGATGGTGGAGGAGAGCGAGCCGTTGCACAAGATCACCATTATTCCGCGCGGCACGGCGTATCTGGGGGCGACGATGTCGCTTCCCGAGAAGGACCGGTACATGGAAGGGCGCCAGAAGTTGATGGGGATCCTGACCACGCTGATGGGTGGGCGGGTATCGGAGGAACTGGTGTTTGGCGACATCACCTCGGGGGCCAGCAGTGATCTCAAGCAGGCCACGCGGTTGGCGCGCCTGATGGTATGCAATTGGGGGATGAGCGAGGCGCTGGGGCCCCAGACGTTCGGGGCGACGGAGGAGTTGATGTTCCTCGGGCGCGAGATTTCGCGCAGTCAGGATTTCAGCGAGGATACGGCCCGGCGCATTGATGCCGAGGTGAACCGGATCCTGCGGGAGGTGTACAGCCGGGCGAAGGGCATTCTGGAACAGCATCGCGACAAGATGGATCTGATTGCGAAGATCCTGTTGGAGCGTGAAACCATTGAAGGGCGGGATGTGGACGAGATTGCCAAATACGGGCGTTTGCTGTCCGAGGATGAGCGGGCGGTGGTGGATGGCGAGAAAGCGGTTTCCGTGGTGGCGCCTGTAACGACGGCTGAGCCCGTGGTTCCGGTTGAGCCGGTTGAGCCTGTCAAGGAATCGTGATGGGCGGGGTTTCCAGTCCAGTATGGCAATGCCGGGACCGGACGATTCACTTTGGGGGCAGGCCGCAGGTCATGGGGATTCTGAACGTGACGCCGGACTCGTTTTCGGACGGCGGGCGTTATGCCGACACGGGGGCGGCGTTGCGGCGCGGGATGGAGATGGCGGAGGAAGGGGCGGACCTGATTGATGTGGGCGGGGAGTCCACGCGACCGGGATCGGTGCCGGTGCCGGTTGAGGAGGAGTTGGCGCGGGTGGTGCCTGTGATCGAGGGGCTTGGCCGGGAATTCCGCACGGGGGGCGGGCCGCTGATCTCGGTGGATACCCGCAAGGCGGAGGTTGCGGAGCGGGCCCTGGCGGCGGGGGCGCATGTGGTCAACGATGTGACGGCGCTGGCGGGGGATGCCGGGATGCCGGGCGTGGTGCGGCGGTACGGGGCGGGCGTGGTGCTGATGCACATGAGGGGGGAACCCGCGACCATGCAGGATGATCCGCAGTATGCGGATGTGGTGAAGGAAGTCGGGAGTTGGCTGGAGTCGCGGATCGGGGCGCTGGTGGAGCAGGGGTTGGAGGAGCGTACACTGGCGGTGGATCCCGGCATCGGGTTCGGGAAGACTGCGGAGCACAACCTGCGGATTCTGGCGCGGCTTGAGGGGGTGGCGGTACGGGGGCGGCCGCTGGTGGTGGGATTGTCGCGGAAGCGCTTTCTCGGTAAGGTGACGGGTCAGTCGGTGGAGCAGCGGTTGGCGGGTAGTGTGGCGGGGTTGGTTTATGCTGCCATGCGGGGCGCCCAGGTGGTGCGGGTGCATGATGTCAGGGCGTCGGTAGATGCCGTCCGGTTCCTGGAGGCGGTACGGCGGGAGGAGACAGTGGCGTGGAGTGGTTGAGCCAGATTATGTGGCCGGGCATCGGCGGGGTCCTGGAAATCATCATCCTGGCGATGGCCTTTTATGCCCTGATGCTATTCTTCAGGGAGGCCCGCAGTGTGCAGGTCATGGTGGGATTGCTGCTGGTCTTGATCATCCTCCTGGGGTTAACCAAACTATTCCACGTTTACGCGCTCAACTGGCTGTTGGGACGGCTTTCGGTGTATCTGGCGGTGGCCCTGCTGGTGATTTTCCAGCCGGAAATACGGCGGGCCCTAGCTGAATTGGGGCGCCAACCGATGTTCAGCCCGCCGGCGGAATCGCGCGGGTTTGTGGATAATATTGTCGAAGCCGTGATGCTGCTGGCGGAACGGCGTATTGGCGCGTTGATCGCCATTGAGCGGCGGGCGAGTACCCGGGCCATTCAGGAGACGGGGGTGCGGCTGGACGCGCGTGTGAATTCCGACCTGCTGGCGACCCTGTTTTTCCCGCATACGCCGTTGCATGACGGAGGCGTGATCATCAGCGGCAACCGGATTGTGGCGGCGGGTTGTCTGTTTCCGTTGAGCCAGCGGGCTGAATTGAGTCGGGGGCTGGGGACCCGGCACCGTGCGGCGATGGGGTTGACGGAGGAGACGGATGCCATTGCCGTGGTGGTGTCGGAGGAGACGGGGACCGTCTCGATCAGCACGCGCGGACGGCTGAGCCGTGACTTTGACGAGGAGCGGTTGCGGCGCTTCCTCTCGGCCGTGTTGATCAAGGAGCAGGAGGACACCAGCCGGTGGGACCGGGCCCGGAAGCAGTTGGATCTGAGTTTCCAGAGCATCGCCAAGTCCGAGGAGTTATCGCGGCAGGGGGAGGTGGAGAATGGCGGTTAAGTGGTCAACGGTGTTCGGCCTGTTGCGGCATAACTGGAAACTCAAAGGTGTGGCCCTGCTGGTGGCGACGATCAGTTGGCATGTGATCCAGGATGCGATCAGTTTCGAGGTGGTGATACCGGATGTGCGTCTGCAGATTCAGGTTCGAGACGGCATGGCCATTCTCAACCAGTCGGCGTCCTCGGTGGATGTGACGTTCCGGGGGTCGCAGGAGGATATCCAGCGTCTTGACCCGCGCCGCATCCAGGCGGTGGTCAATCTGGAAGAGGAGTCGAGTGCGAGGCCGAAGGAAATCACCCTGTCGCCCGAGGTGGTGCGGGGGGTGCGGGGTGCGCGGGCGGTGGCGGTGCATCCGGCGCGGATTCATGTGACATTGGACCAGCAGGCGGAAAAGCGGTTGCCGGTCCAGGGGCGGATTGTCGGGGTGCCGTTGTCCGGGGAGGTGGGGGCGGTGACGTGCGAGCCGTCGACGATTCTCCTGCGCGGACCGGCGGCGAAGCTGCGGACGACGGAGAGTGTTTACACCCAGCCGGTGGACGTGGACGGGCGTGTGGAATCCTTTGTCCGGCGGAGTCCCCTGCAGGCGCCGGGTGACAACTGGGTGGCCCAGATGGAGCCAGCCGAGGTGCAGGTCAAGGTGGTGGTGACGCGCAAGGTGTCGGTGCGGCAGATGAAGGGTGTGCCGGTGAGTGCCGTGGTGGAGCCGGGGCAGTCGGTGATGATCGACGTGGATCCGGCGACGGTGGATGTGGAGTTGACGGGGCATCCTGGCACGTCGGTGCCAACGCCGGAGGAGAGCCGGAAGGTGCGTGTGGTGGCGGACTGCGTCGGGCTGGTGGCGCCGGGGACCTTCATGGTGCCCGTGCGCGTCTTTGCCGGGAATGACGTGGGGGCGGTGGCGACACCGGAGACGGTGCGAGTGATCATGACTTTGAAATAGGATGGGCAAGACGATGAGCAAACGGATTATCGGGATGGCGGTCATGGTGGCGTTGTGTGGATATGGGGTGATGGCGGAGGAGGCGGCGCCGGCCAAGGAGGCGGTGGCGGTGAAGCCGACGGCCGCGGAGTCCGGTGAGTCGCGCACGCTGCTGACGAGCGGCCGCGAGTTACTTACCCAGGGGAAGATTCCCGAAGCGGTGGCGCTTCTGGAAAAGGCGCGGGCGCTGGAGCCGCAGAGCAATGAGGCGAGTTTCCTGTTGAGTGCCGCCTATATTGAGCAAGGGCGGTTTGAGGAGGCGCTACCCATGCTGGAGGTGCTGCAGAAATCCATGCCGGAAAATCCGATGATCAAGAACAACCTGGCATGGGCCTATGTCAAGGTCAAGGATGCGGCCGTCAGGAATCCCGGCAAGGCGATCAAGTTGGCGCGGGCGGCGGTCATGG